>JACPOV010000008.1:618260-927390 GCA_016191325.1 Candidatus Dependentiae bacterium
GAATACCGCGGTTCTTCTTCTTTAGTTTTTGCATGTTTTGGCAAAGCTGCAAGAATAGCATCAAGTAGTTCTGCAATGCCTGTTCCATGCTGTGCCGAAATCGGAAAGTTTTCTTCAAAACCAAGCTGCACGAATTCATAAAGCATTTCTTGCGCTTGATTGCTATCCATTTTATTAATAGCTAAAAGTACTTTATTTCCTTTGCGGCGCACCACCTGAATAAGCTGGCGATCATCTTCCGTTAATCCCGCTTTTCCATCAACGACAAAAAGAAGCAAATCCGCCTTATCAATAAGATCAAATCCTAATTGGCGCACTTTTTCGCCAAGCGGATCGTGAACTTTGTGGATACTAATACCGCCGCTATCAATTAACTCAAAACACGTATCTTTCCAACACACCGTATCACGCACAAAATCGCGTGTAACTCCCTCATAATCGAGCGTCATGCTTTTCACATCGGTCGATAAACGGTTAAAGAGTGTTGATTTGCCTACGTTGGTCCTGCCAACTATTACTACTTGGGGTAATGAACTCATTGCTGTACCTCGCTGATAATACCGGGAAATGTTTCAAGGATGCGATGCGCTTTTTTCCATTGCTCGCGATCAGAAACATCGAACGGCTTGACCCGTTCAGTTGGTTTAACTGTTTTTTTTTCGTACGAATTGCGGCGCTGTTGCCATTGATTTTGATGAGCGGGCGCCGATTGTGATGCTTGCGGACGCTGCGCTGGTTGCTGCGCAGTTGGCATTGGCTGTTTTGGCGCAACTGGTTTTGGAGCAGCAATCTCAACGGAATGATCAATAAACGATGGGCAAAACTGCACGTTGGTGCCAAAGCTTAATTCTATGATCGGTTTCCAAACTGCTTTTGTATTTTCTATTCGTTCTTGAAAGAAAATAAAATCTTTGCCAAATGCTACTTCCAGTTTACCCGATTCCTGCTCAAATGAAATAAACCGTGCTTGTTTAAATAAAGATACTAATAACGGATCGTCTAATTTTTCTATGGCGATAACTACGGTGTGCCACCGGTTATCATTTTTTGGTGTTTCTTGAACCGATTGCACTGATGAATTTTCAACGGAAGGCGCTGCATTTTCTTTTGCCGCACTGTGCGCTGAAACGGCTACTGGTTTTGCTACAGGTGATTTTACGAGTGGTTTGTTTGCTAAGCCGGAGTGCGCTGGTTGTTTTTCATGCATGCGCAAACAAAGCGCCATAATAAGCGATTCAAATAATCTATGCTGCGAAGTTGTTTTCAAAAACAACAGTTCATGATCGTAAAAAAGTTCAAGCGCCTGGCTGATAAACGAAAGTGAACATTGCTTGCTGAGCGCAGTTATTTCTTGCGCAAGAGGCAGATACCGCTCAATAATTTTACCGTTATGAGCCCATAAAAGAGCACGTATCAACTCAATAAACGAATCCCAAAGCGCTGGCGCTGATCTATCTTGTACCTTGTGCAATTCAAACCAAGAAATTACCTCTTCACTCGATTCGCTTAAAACCGCCTTCATCAATTCAATAAGCTGCGTATCATCAATATAGCCAAGCAGATCAAGAACTGCCTGTTTGCCCACGCTTGCATGCGAAAACCGAACACGCTCGAGCAAGTTAATCGCATCACGCACCGATCCTTCTGTGTGAGTTCCGATTAAAACGAGCGCCTCATCTTCGTAGGCAATAGTTTCTTTTGCGCAAAGGTCTTTCAAGTGATCGACCACTTCAGGCGTCGCTACCGGGCCAAAAAAGACTTGAAAACACCTTGAACGAACCGTCTCAATAATTTTATGCGGATCGGTCGTCGCCAGAATAAAGAGAACGGAGCGTGGCGGCTCTTCTAAAATTTTTAAAAATGCGTTAAAAGCGGCCTTACTAAGCATATGAGCTTCATCGATCAGATATATTTTTTTTCTGCCAAGGAGCGGAAGTAACGAAGCTGCCTCAATGATTTGGCGAACATTATCGACTCCCGTATGCGATGCAGCATCAATTTCTATAAAATCGGGATGGCGACTCTCAAATAATGCAGTACATGATGAACAAACGAGGCAAGGAATCGAGATATTTCTCGGATCTTTTTGAAAATTTGGCAACTGCTCACAGTTTACGGCAGCGCTAAAAATACGGGCGGTGGTTGTTTTTCCACATCCACGCTGGCCAGAGAACAGGTAAACAGGAAAATATCGATCGAGATATAAGCTATTTTTGAGCATGCGAACTACGAGCGATTGGCCAACAATGCCATCAAATGTGCGTGAACGCCATTTTCGAGTAAGATTCAAATCCATGAGATATGCTCATTATGTAATAATTAGATCGTTTTTGCTTTCGCCAGTGCTCAGCATGGGCCGGGAGAGGCCGACTTTTCAAGAATACTATAAAGGGGAAGTTCATACAAGAATCGACGTGCCCTTGCTGCTTCCTTTCGGACCTGACAAATTAAGCATTCTATCTTTATAAACTTCCCCAACTTTTAATTGCGCGATTTGCATCAAAAAATTAAGAATTTCAGCAAACAGGTAAAGTATACCTAATTACTCCAAAATCAACAAGTCCAGGTGACTTTAAACCAAATCTTAATCCAGTTTAACAACATCCTCTTTTTCAATTTTCTTCAAAAAGCCTTTATTCCACAAATTTGAAATTGAAGCAGAAATAATTTCAGCACTTCGGGGCGAATAACCACCTGAAAGAGTCATGCATATGGGAACTTTATGCTTTAGTGCTTGCGCAAATACGAATTCATCCCGATCTATAATACCTTGCTTAGTTAATTTCATTCTACCAAGCCTGTCTTCTTCAAATGGATCAGTTCCGGCGTTATAAAAAATAAGATCTGGTTTGGTGTTATGTATTTCTTGAAATTCATCTAACGCTTGAGGTAGAGCATTCTTTACACTGTTAATATATTTATCACTGCAATCCTGGCAGTTTCCAGAATGGTTCCCTTTCTTGCAATAAATATCTTTCGAGATCAATTTCTTATGTATCTTTTCTCGAAGTTCGCGACTATCAGTCGCATAGGGGAAATTTTTTTCATTATAACAATCAAAAAAATATATATTTTTATCATTTTCTAAACACGACTCAACGCCATCGCCTTGATGCGCATCAAGATCAATATAGAGAACTTTCAAATCTTTTTTTTCTTTTTCCCGCAGCTTTTGAAGCGCAAGAGGAATATCTGCATACACACAAAAACCGCTTCCATTATCAGCTTTTGCATGATGATATCCACCAGAAAGATTTATTGCAGCTCCGTGCTTAAATGCTAATTGAGTAGCGAGGATTGTTCCTTGTGTTGCATACCGCATTGGTGAAAGTAGATAACGTTGTAAAAGAAAATTAGGAATCTTGGCAACTGGAACTTCTACGATTTTTTGAATGGCTTTTGACGAACGTAAGGAATCTAAATATTCCTTTGAGTGAACTTTAAGAAGACTATCTTTGGAAACTTCTGATGCTGGCTCATAAAAATGTAAACCTGAAATGTTCCATTCTTTTTTTAATTCATCCGCAACATGTCCATATTTTTTTGAATCAAATGGATGAAGTTTTTCTACGCCAAAAAAACCAATATTATAGTTTTCATGATATACGAGAGGAACTTTACTGCCATCGTAACACCAACGATCTTTTAATTTCCGTGCAGCATCCCATCCCTTTTTTGCTACGACCGCTGTACCAACAGCAACGGCACACTTCGTTTTTAAATCCCAGCCAAGCGGGTTTAGCCAATCCATAGCTTTTGTTTGGCTCGAAGAAAAACCGAATGCTATTTGCAATGCAATAAGCAAAAATTTTCGGCAAAAAGGAGAAAATCCTTTGATCATATTATTCCTCTAAATCAATTTTTGAACTTAACCTGAATCTATAGCTTAGCTCTTAAAAGGGTAATTGTTTGTCTTACTGTGGTTTGAAGTATTTATATATTCTATAAGCGCCATAGCATAACGATGCATAAAAAGCAGTTTTTACCCCCAAATCCACATACGGCATTCTATTTTCTTTGATTACTAACTTTGCATATGCTTCTTTGTCCACAGGCGGCTGATATTTTTTTAAACCTTCATCAGCAATTTTTTGCTTTTTAATGTGCCTTGCTAAAATCATATGAAACGCAGTAATTTGTTCTGCATGTTGTTCTTTCCATAGTAAAGAACCGTGATTTCCATCATTCGTTTCAATAAAATACACATTCTCTTGCCCAGCATTCTTTAAACCTGTGTATAACGCTTTTGCATCATCATAAGGAATCTCTGGGTCGTTTTTATCATGCATAATAATAATCGGCAAATCTTTTTGTAGCATTGCGGTCTGAAGAATTGGTTGCCTACCGGCAGGTGCGTAACGAGGCATAACTAATTTAGCTATATAAGGGGCCCAATAATAACTCAATGGCAAACCAGCAACAAGCTTGGGGACTTTTTGCAAGATGGCACTATTTCCAGAAGCTACTGCTGCTTCCAGAACAAGTACATCAATTTTTTGCGGATTATCAACTTGATGATCTACCGCACCATTATAGGCAGTAGCCCCGCCTTGCGAACAGCCATGAATAATGATGCTTTTAATTTTATTATCTTTCGAGACGGTTTTCATCGTATCGTTTAAATGATTTAAGCAATTATTTTGGCCTAAATCCGACTGCCATATACCATTTGGGCACGATGCCACTATTCTATTTTTCAGATGTGGATAAATAACATCGAGGTTTTGGCCCCCGCCGCCATTGAGACCGGGCACAACAACGACTGCTATGTTATCTTCTTGCGTATCTTGAGCTTCCATAGCAGCAATGCCATTACTTACCATTCCAAATGCAAATATAATTGAACCGATTTTATTATAATTATTCACCACGTTCCCCCTATGATTTAATAACTAAGCAAGTTCTGCCCGCTCCGCGGCAAGCAAAGATTTTTTGCACTGAATTCCCCAGCGATAATTATTTATTTTTCCAGATTTGCGAATGACGCGATGGCAAGGAATCAGATAGGAAATATTATTTTTTGCAATTGCACTTGCAACGGCGCGAGTTGCGGTTGGTTTTCCTAGTGCTTGAGCAATTTCTTGATATGAAACAGTGCTACCCGCAGGAATTTTAATAAGCTGTTGCCACACTTCGATTTGGAACGGAGTGCCTTTGAGTGCTACAGAAAATTTATCGCCATTATTTTTAAAAATTGCTTTAATGTTTTTTGCAATTTTATCTTGTTCAGGAATTAATTGCGCTTGTGGCCATTCTTTTTGAAGTTCAAGCAATCCTTGATTTTCATTATCGTGAAATGAAAGATGGCAAATATCCTGATCGATTAAACCAATCAGGCACAAGCCAAATTCTGTTTTATGAAATCCGTAGTGAATTTCTAAATTTGTTTTATTTGCAAGAAGATGAATTTTCAGATTCATTAATAATCCCCAGAAGATCTTTTTTTGCTTGATTCACATTGTCTCGCGCAGCTTGAATTTGGAGGAGAAAATTCTCAAATTCATATGCATTCTGATTAGCTACTTCTGCAACTTCTGCTTTTATTTCATCACTCAAACTGCCCTCATGCACTTTATATACATCATCAACATAATCCAGCATGCGAGCTGTTTTTTTATTGACTACATCTAAAAAGGGATTTATCGCGCCATCAGAAAGCCCCTGACCGATATTACGTATATTATTGGAGTGAACTATATAGTTATCATTATTCTTTATTCGCTCATTTACCATCGTCAACAGTTTGTTTTTATTATCCGGAATTTCTGAAGCAGAAATAGTAAATCGTTCAGCATTTGCAAAAATGGAAATAGAACTTGATAAAAAAACAACTGATAACATGAAATTTTTCATAATTTCCTTATTTTCTGAAAAAATATAATTTATATTCCCTCAACAGACAATCTGCACGCTTTAATTATTGATTGGTATTCAGTTAAATATTGATTAGAGACTTCAGCTATTTCTTCACGAGCTTCTTGCAGGTCTAAATTAGATATCGTCTTAATCTGATTGAATTTCTCTGTCAGATAATTAAAAAGAATACTGTTTTCAACGCTAACTTCTTCTTTTAAATAATCTTTCACTTGATCATCAGCGAGATATACCAAACCCAGTGTATTATTTGCCGCATCAATAATAATCCGCTTTTTGTAAATCAACTGAACCAATTGATCCTTCGATAAAGAAACATCACTTGGTTTAATTAAAATGACCTCTGCAAGTACATCTGCGCGCAATTGAATGCTCAATAATAACAGTGGAATCAAAAAAATATTATTTTTCATAAGCACCCCTAACTGGAACACAAATACGCTCAGGATTATCAGAAATTTTCAATCTAATGGAAAGATAAAAGAATCTTATAAAAGCACTACTCCGCTCGCCTGCGAGCTACGAAGGGCATACTTCGCCTCTACTGGCTTTTGATTATTTATTACAATCCATTAAAAAAATGGCCGTGCCAGGCGTAGTTTGCCGAGCCGGAAGGCCCGGATAAACGTAGACTGGCGGAGAGAGAGGGATTCGAACCCTCGATACCCTTTTCAGAGTATACATGATTTCCAATCATGCTCTTTCGACCACTCAGACATCTCTCCGTACAAAAAGAACTGCCCCAGTATTTTGATACCAGGGCAGTTTTGATTACTTGATTATTCGTCTTTTTTTGGACGAGGTTTGAACGCCGGTGCGCGGCGAGGTTTTGCTTCAGGAGCCTTTGGAAGATCTCCAGCTTTTTTACGTGTGCGAGCACGCTTTTCTTCTTCTTCGCTACCTTCAGCAGGCAACATTTGCGCATCTTCTTCGATTCTTGCTGCAGCAGCTGCGGCCGCTTGCTCTTCTTTAAGTTGAGCAGCTTTTTCTTGGCCACGAGCGACAGCGTCAGCTAAGTAATCCAACATAATGCGGATAGAACTTACTGCATCATCGTTTCCTGGAATTGGATAATTTACCATTGATGGATCGCTATTAGTATCAACTAGAGCTACCACAGGAATTCCCATTGCGTTAGCTTCACGCAAAGCCGTTTGTTCTTTTTTCACGTCAACAAGAACAACCGCTCCAACTGGCATTGTGAAATTACGGATGCTGCCAACGTTTTTCATCAAACGGTCAACCATTTTTTGGTAAACGCCGTATTCTTTTTTTGTGTACAGATGTTGATCAGACTTTGAAACAATATCTTCAAAATGAAGCAACTTGGTAATCGACTTTTTAACTTGAGAGTTATTGGTCAACGTGCCACCAATCCAGCGATGGATTACATAAGGCAATTTTAGGCGTTGGCCAACTGTTGCTACCGGTTCTTGTGCTACCTTTTTGGTACCAACGAACAAAATTGATTTTTTAGTTGAAGCTATCGATTCCAAAAATTGAGCGGCTTTTTCTAAGCGATCGCCTGTAGCTTTTACGTTAATCAAATGGATATTGTTGCGGTGCCCCCAAATGAACGGTTCCATTTTTGGGTTCCAGCGCGAGGTCTTGTGACCAAAATGCACGCCCGCTTCAATAAGTTTTTTTAAATCTATCATGAGGAAAATACCTTTCTGGGTTATTGCAATTGTTCCTTGGGTTATAAGCAGTTTCTGCCTATTGAACCACCCATTTTAAGAAACAAGGGATTAATAATAGTTTTATTCTAACAAACTAAACAAAAAATTCAATGCATACGGCCAACTATTGAGGCTATTCTTCTTGCCCTATAACTTCGTTAGCGGCAATAGCCTTGGTATAGCGACGACCTAGCAACGCTGCAGTGATAACCCAGAGCAAAATGATCGAGCCGAATAACCCACTTGCAAAACCTGCGCCCGCACCCATGAAAACGGTCAGCATATTAACGCCAGAGCCGCTGCCCCGAGCCAATTTTGCTCCAAATGCATCAATCCAAGACTTCGATTTGAATTTAATCTCTTTTACCGTTGGGATGTATAAACTTTCCCTCACTGGCTGAGCAAACGCATAGTTAAACGATTTAACAAGCACGTATACCAATATGTTTGAGCTGAGAATGAAGTACCAAAGCAATCCACCAGTAACTATAGGAATTAAAATAAGGCATCGTTCCTCGCCAAGCCAACGCAATAATGCGCGCGTACCGATAACTGAAATCAAAAATCCTATAAAATGAAGCATGAACGCTTGCTCAAAAAGCTTAAAGCTAAAATCGGAAACGTTTGTGGCTGATGATTCAATAACGCCTAAGCGATGATATCCCAAAATGGTATTTACCATTTCATAGAAGAAAAGCATCCCGAAAATACCAAAAACATACGGTTGCTTGATGAGCATAGAAAGACCAGTAAGTAATCCCACCTTACCACTCTCTTCCTCTTTTTTCTCATGGTCTTTTTCAAATTGGTAAACAGCTTCGTAACCATGTAAATAGCGACCAGGAACTTTTTTCATGAGAAAATAAATAACAACTGGCACAAGAATTACCATACATGAAAAGAAACAGAGTAACAGTTGGTGATTAACCACATCGGTGAACATACGTTTGCCATCAGCAAAATGCCAACCTAAAAGCCACCACGCAAATCCTGCACTCAACATACCACCAATTTTTGACCCCGAAACCATCCAAGCATAATTATTTTTAGCAGTTTCCGGACTGTTTACAGAGTTAGCAAATGCCCAGAAAAGACTGACGACAAACGGCGCATAGCCTTCAACAAAAAAGTAGAAAAACCAGCCAAACAGCCTATTTGGACTTGCATCTGTATTTTGCAAACCAATAAGTGAATCCCCTAAAACAGATGCACAAATAAACCCAACGATTCCATAGAAAGCTGCGTAAACATAGAGCAATTGATAGCGGCGCAAGCGATCTACCAGGTAGGCATAGAAAAAAATTGCAGGAATAAGTAAGAACGTTTCGAGAATTCGGGCAACAGGAACATATTCGCGCCCTACAATTGCCACAAAAATCGAATCGCGAAGCTCTTTAATAAGTGTATAAGAACCAATAACTAAGAAAAATGACAAGCTCAACAGCAGAAATTTTAATCGCTCGTGCTTATCTTGCCCTACCGCAGCCATAAAGCTCTGCGCATATCGCATAATCATTCAACGCCCCTATGAATTTTATAAAAGAACACTTTTCTCATTTCACCCAGATGCTGCTTCAAGCGGTATTTCTTGGGGGTCCCAGGAACTCTTGTTTACTGGGGGTAAAAAAAGGCCTTCTAAACTCTGGTGAACTTAGAAGGCCTTTTTCAAATTACATACACACCATCAACTGCACTTAGACAACAACACTCTTTGCATCAACCGCTTTTTTGAAGGTACGGCCGAGGTAAATAGTAATTGGAATCCAGAAGGCAATAATACCTAGTGACGCAAAAGTACACATCATAATGAATTGATCAAGGCCAGCTATAGCGCCATATTTTTCAATGAACGTTTTACGCCACAAGTTAACACTTGAGCCAAGTGCCTTAGATCCACGAGAACCATACATTTCAATGAACGCCTGCGATTTATATTTCGCATCTTTGGTCGTTGGAATGTAAAGTTGCTTCATAGATGGTTGGTTCAACGCATAGTTGACCGCTTTTGAGAATACCATGATCCAGAAGAGCACACTTACGATTGGATACGCTTTAAACGTAAGAACCGCGACTGCAACCAAAATAGGAAGCAATGCCAATGACGCACCAAGGCCAAGTACACGTTGGATCTTATTAATGCCAAGCGCAATGCTCAACATAGAAACTACACCAACCCATGAACCATAAGCAGCCAAATACTTTGTCAGCTCATGTTGAACAGGAAACTGAGCAGTTGCCAATGTCTTAAAGTTGAAATCTAATACGGTAACAATTACTTCGTAGAACGAGATAATTGCAAAGATTGCAAGCAAGTAACCTGAAGAGAAGATAAGGCGCAATCCTTCAAAGAACCCAGGTTCTGAATCGTGCTTCTTATCGCCTTTTCCATGGTAACCAACAAGTTGTTCTTTAGGAATTGAGGCCATGAAAATCTTTACAAGTAGCATAATCAATCCCATAACAATTGCAGCACCTGCAACTGCGCCAGAGTGGATCAATGCGCTATGAGCTGCAGCGCCAGCTGGCAATTCGCCTTCAGCTGTCAACTCAAAATTAGCGAATTTATGCATAATGAAATAAAGGGCAAGCGGACCGAAAATATTTCCAAGTTGTCCGCCGAAAGCTACGACCGGATAACCACGTTCAGCAGAATCGGGCTGCGTGGTGTCCGCTGTGAATGCCCAGAAAAGAGCAACAATCAACGAACCAAAGCTCTCAACATACACGTACCATGCCCATCCCCACAGATTATCAGGACGTGCACCAGCACTTAATCCGACAGTCGAATGGTTCATAAGAAGTGCAAATACGATCGCAAGAACACCGTAAATGGTGCACAGAGCATAGAACATTTGCTGACGAGGGAACATATCAACTAATTTTGAATAGATCAAAACAAGTGGAAATACTACGACCAATGAAAGCATTTTTGCTCGTGGAATGTAGTCAACGCCTACTACCGCTTGAAAAATAGAGTCTTTGAGCGGACGCAAGAACCAGTACACACCGATCACCAACCCAAAGATCAAGGATAGAAGGCCAAATTTTTTCAGCTCCCCTTCTTGAAAATCTCCCCACCACCACCGAGCAATTTTGGTAAGCATATATTCCTCTCTTTACCCAAATTGTTAAAAAGATGTAAAAAAGAACAGTATTAACGTGTTGTTACTTTAGCAAAAGATTCAGCATTTGTAAAAATAATATGCATAATCTCACTTCAATTGACCACTTTCTCTATATTGAGTGCGCTCCTTTTCTATTTGTATAAGAATAGCCGGTCTCCTTATTTTTTTAAGCTCATTTTCAAAGTTTACTCATTACACTTATTTTGATAAAATTATAAGCAGAATAGATTACTTGTTCTACAAGACAATGCAATATAGCTTAAGCAAATTTTATACATTTTAAATGCTGTGCGCTATGCGCACCCCAAAATTGCCCAGTTTGAAATAAATCCTCAATAGAGTGAGAGACCAATGACACTAGAAGAAACAAGCTTAATGGAGACCTCTTCAGAACAACCTGTAGGTTCTGTACTCCCTTTGCTGCCGCTTAAAAATATCATCATTTTACCCAGAAGCTTACACCCCATCATAGTAGGCCGGCCTCAATCTATAAAAGCAGTTGAATATGCCCTACAACACGGGAAAGCGCTTTTTATTTCTACCCAGAAAGACCCGAATGTTGAAAACCCGACAGCGGATGACGTTTTTATTTATGGTACCCGTGCTACTATCTTGCAAATTGCCCGCGTAGCAAATGGTTCATTAAAAATAGTTGTGGAAGGAATTTGCCGTGCCCGCATGGCTGGTACTGAGCAGCTTGATGGGTTTTTGGGTGTGCACTATGAAGATTTACCAACAACTTCTCTTGAAAAAACGGTAGAAATTGAAGCTCTCTGGCGCCATCTAAAAAAGCTTTATGAGGTATATACTAAATTAAATGATAAAGCGCCCACTGAACTCGTCAGCATGGCAAAAAACATCGATGATATGGATGCGATAGCCGATACGATGGCAGTGCATTTAAATTTATCGTTCTCAGATCGCCAAGATCTTCTTGAAACAAATGATCTTAAGGACCGGTTGGTAAAAATCTGCACCTTCCTTGCAAAAGAGATCGAAATTTTAGAAACAGAACAGCGCATCGGGGGCCGTATTCAAACGCAGGTTGAAAAAAGCCAGCGCGAATACTACCTGACTGAAAAAATGAAAGCGATCCAGAAAGAGCTTGGGCGCGATGATCATTCTACCGAGATCAATGCAATTCGCTCAAAAATAAAAACGCTCGGCCTTTCAAAAGAAGCCCAAGAAAAAGTTGAGAAAGAACTGAAACGCTTAGAGCAAATGCCGCCACTTTCTTCTGAAGCGGTTGTTTCGCGCAGTTACGTAGATTGGATCATTTCACTCCCATGGAAGAAGTTCAGCAAAGATACGATTAGCCTTGCAAATGCTGAAAAAATATTAAATGAACAGCACGCAGGCCTTAATAAAGTAAAAGAGCGCATTATCGAATTTTTGGCAGCTAAAAAATTCTCTAAAAACATGGAGCGTTCTCCTATTATTTGCCTTGTGGGGCCTCCTGGCGTTGGCAAAACATCGCTCGCGCAGTCGCTTGCTCAAAGTTTAGAGCGTGAATTTGTTCGCATTTCACTCGGCGGTATTCGAGACGAAGCGGAAATCAGGGGACATCGCCGTACTTACGTTGGCGCGTTACCTGGCAAAATTATTCACGCAATGCGTAAAGCAAAAACGATTAATCCGGTAATATTACTTGATGAAATCGATAAAATTACACGGGATTTGCATGGCGATCCTGCTGCTGCATTGCTTGAAGTACTCGATCCGGAACAAAACAAATCGTTCTCTGATCACTTTCTTGAAATCGAATATGATCTTTCAAAAGTTATGTTCATCGCGACAGCCAATATGATTGAAGGAATTCCTTATCCACTTTTCGATCGTATGGAAATTATAACCCTTCCTGGATACACGGAAGATGAAAAAGCGGAAATCGCGTATCACTTTTTGGTTCCTAAAAACCTCAAAGAATACAGCCTCACTTCTGAACAATTTGTATTGAGCAATGAGCTTATGCATTATATTATTGCGCATTACACAAAAGAAGCGGGAGTCCGCCAACTTGAACGTGTCATCGCTAAACTGATGAGAAAAGTTATTCAGCAACTTCTGCATGATAAAAAACTCAAATCGGTAACGATAAATCATCAGCTGATTAAAGAATGGCTCGGTTCGCAAAAATTCAAAAAAACGGTTCTTGATCAGGCACGCCACCGCATTGGATTGGCAACCGGTCTTGCCTGGACAGAATTTGGCGGCGATATTCTTGAAATTGAAACAACCGTTATCAGTGGCAAGGGCGGGCTAACACTTACTGGGCAATTAGGCGAAGTGATGCAAGAATCTGCGCATGCAGCATTAAGCTATATTCGTTCCCGAGCATCTGAACTCGGATTGCCACCAGCATTTTATTCATCGAAAGATGTACACGTTCATATTCCAGAAGGATCGACTCCTAAAGATGGCCCTTCTGCTGGTATTACTATGTGCGTTGCACTCATTTCTGCACTCACCAAAAATCCAACGCGCCCTGAAGTGGCAATGACGGGAGAAGTTACTCTACGCGGACGCGTGCTTGCAATTGGTGGTCTTAAGGAAAAGCTCATCGCGGCGCAGCAACACGGCATGAAGAAAGTACTCGTTCCAAAGGAAAACCAAGATGAAATGGAAGAGATTCTTAAAGAAGTAAAATTAAATCTTGAAATCATTTTTGTAGAAACGATGGATGATGTTCTCGTTCAAGCGCTCGTTAATAATCCGTTCAAAAAAGTAAGTACGGCAAAAAATAATGAGATAGAGCGCAAAACGATTAAAAGATTGAGAAGAAAAAAATAAAACTATTAAAAGATACAAAAAGGCGGCTATAGAAATTTCTATAGCCGCCTTTTTATTTGGCTACTACGTTGCCATTTGAGCGTTTCCAATAATACGCGCATTTGACAATATCGGTCGTTATAAAATAAATAATAGATAAAATAATAATTATGAAAAAATGGTACGGCTCAAGCTTTGTAAACAATAAGAGACGTCGCGTTAACGGTATAAATGGAAGTGCTAAAGTTATCGTGCCGGAAAACAACACAAGCGCAACGAGTATAGAAGATGGGCGATGCGCTCGATAGAAAGGCCCTTCAGTTCTTATCGAAAAAATAAATAATAATTCTGTTAAAATGCTTAAACAAAACCAACCCGTTTGCAATACACTCTGTTCATATCTTTTAAAAATTGAAAAATAAATTAAATCAAAAACGGTACTAACCATACTTAAAATAACAATAGGCGCAAGAATATCACCCGTCTGATAACTAACCGGTTTTTGTATTTGTTTTGGATCGACAGCGTCGGTAGAAATCGCAATCATTGGCAAATCGCTCATCACGTTGAGAATCAATAGCTGCATTGGCAACATTGGTAAATAATCGATCAGGAGAGTCGCAATCGCAAGTGAATAAAAATTTCCAAAATTAGTAGATAACGCTGTTTTAATATATTTGAAGGTGTTTGCAAAAATAATACGGCCTTCTTCAACACCATTCACAATAACAAGCAAGCTTTTCTTTAACAATATCACATCTGCTGCATCGCGCGCACTGTCAACTGCATCTTGCACCGCAACTGACACATCCGCAATTTTTAAAGCGGGCCCATCATTGATACCATCGCCCATATAACCAACTTCATAGCGTGTCTGTAAAATTTTAATTATCTCTAATTTTTGCTCCGGAAGCACTCGCGCAAACGCATTATATTTAAAGCACAGCGCGTGTTTCTCTTCAGGAGATTTATTTATCAATTCTGGCCCAGTTATTACTTCTGTCGCATCGCTGATAAGCCCAATTTGTTGGCATACTGCACCAACAACTTCCTTTATGTCGCCGCTCAGCACTTTTATTTGAATTCCTAATTTCTGTGCCTTATCAACCGCCTCATGGGCAGTATTTTTTATGGGATCAGCAAAGGAGATCCCTCCCAAAAATTCAAAATTATTTTCAGGAATATCCCTTAAAGATGTAATATTTTTTTCTGCCGTTTTCCTTGCAACTGCAAGTACTCTTCTTCCTAATAAACCTTCATGGCCAGACCATTCAAGAAATGATTTAAGCCATTCCTTATCAGGAATGGCACAGTGCGAAATAATTTCGTCAACCATGCCACGCTCGATAATTTCTGTGTCCGTTCCGTGTTGAACAACAACCATATTTCTTTTGGTTTGCGGATCAAATGGTATTTCTCCGATTTTTTTATACTCTGTAAGTTTTTTTGTTTCTGGGCCGACAGCATTCCACAATACATGATCAAATCCTTTAGTTGCATAGGCAATTGCATCATACGTATTTTCCGCCGCAAGCAATG
This sequence comes from Candidatus Dependentiae bacterium, assembly GCA_016191325.1. Classification (NCBI taxonomy): domain Bacteria; species Candidatus Babelota bacterium. The sequence goes on from JACPOV010000008.1 coordinate 633,247, forward strand.
CGCTCCAAAGAAGCTGTTTTTCATCGCGCGCGTATACGCCTACCATTGTTAATGAATTTTCTGTAAGAGTTCCCGTTTTATCGGTGCAAATCAATTGAACACTTCCTAGATCTTCAATTGCAGAAAGTCGTTTCACAACCACTTTCTTTTTTGCAAGACGAGAAACACCTTGAGATAGTGAAAACGTAACGACGACAGGCAATGCTTCAGGTATTACGGTAATAGCAAGCGCTAATGAAAATATAAAAAGATCAAAAATATTTACACGGCCCGCTTTTAATAAGACATTAACTGCAAAAACACAAATGAGAGTGGTAAGCACAAGAATAATAATAATATTGCCAAGGCGCCCCACTTTTTTTGCAAAACTACTTTCTCGCATGGTAGCGATTGTTAAATAAACAAGTTCTCCCATTTGCGTCGAACTTCCGGTCGCAAATACAACGCCTACCGCTTTTCCACTCGTAATTAATGTGCCGGTAAAAAGAATATTTTCTGCTTGCGTTGGTTGATTAATGGGGCCTTTAAGAATTTCTGCTCGCTTACTGACCGGAAGCGATTCACCTGTTAATACTGATTCATCAACTTGAACATTTTCTGCCATGATCAAACGAATATCGGCCGGCACTCGGTCACCAGGAAATAAAAGAACTATATCGCCCGGCACCATTTGGTCACTTGATACTTCAAACTCTTTGCCGTCGCGAATCACTCGCTCACGATGCACTAAATATTTCTTGAGTAAACTGAGTTGATGTTCCGCATGATATTCTTGGTAAAAACCAACTACTACATTAATAGTAATAAACAGTAAGATGACAATCCCGTCGTACCATTCCTGAACAGCCAATGCGATAAGGGCAACAATCGCAAGCAAATAAAAAAACGGAGATTTGAGTTGCCCAAGAATAATATGCAGCGCATTTCGATCATGTTCTTGAATATAATTTTGGCCGTATTGCTGTTGCCGTTGCTTAATTTGGGATGTTCTTAAACCAGTGTCGATCGATGTTTCTAGTTTTTTTAATATTTGATCAAGAGGAGTTGTAGCATAAAAAGTAAATAAGGAAGAAGGGGCTTCATTCATAAAAATCCTTTTTATTAAGTGCTTCTTTTAGTATTCGTTTTTATGCGGCGCCTTCTTTAATACATCTTGCACAACATCGTTCATTTGAGAAACAATTTCATTTGGAGTGCTTTGCGATGAATCAATAATATATGCGCCATCTGGCACTACGAGTGGCGCTATTTGTCTACTTGTATCTCTCTTATCTCGTTCTTCGATCATTTTCTTTACGTGTTCAATCTCAACCGGATTTCCACGCGCGAGTTGTTCTTTGCTCCAACGATGTGCCCGTACTTCTGCTTGCGCTGTTAAAAAAAATTTAACCAGCGCTTGAGGAAAAACTACAGAACCGCAATCGCGTCCCTCAACCACAACATTTTCATTGCGCACTAATAATCGTTGCAATTGTGAAACCGCTATACGCACATCTTCATTTTTTGCTATGATTGATGCCAATTGATCCAATTGCGCGTCTTTTAGAAATTGCGTAATTTCTTTACCATCAAAAACCGCAACACCACCAGAATTATTCAATGTATAAGAAAAGCGGTTACCAAAAGCTTCTTGTATATCTGCTAGCTGAATGTCTTCAATCTGTTGCGGGGAATAGCCCAACGAATGGGTGAGGATATAAGCCAGCGCACGAAATAAAAATCCACTGCTCAAGCAGTTCCATCCAAGCCGCTCAGCTAATCCTTTTGCAATAGTCGATTTTCCACTTGCTGTTGGACCATCAATCGTAATAATCATTCATTCTCCTTGTGATCGCTTGCAATCAATACCCTGAAGTTCTATAGAAACTTTACCGTTCCAATTATTTTCTGAAATATGGGCTATCATATCAAATTGTTCATCTTGATAGTTATTAAATAAATCAAAAAGATCTGGGCGATTAAAAAAGATAATCGGTTTAGTGACCCCATCTGCAAAGATTAAACATTTAACATGCACATCTTTTAAAAGTGTTGGTGGCTGCAAAAGCGTAATACGCTCAATATAAAATACCGGCTCAGGATTTTCATTACCAAACGGCTCAAAATAAGAAAGATCGTTCGTTATTTTTTTTGTTAAATCTCCCAAACGAAGCGTAGCATCAACGCTCTTTTGAGGAATAAGATCTTCAGGCGTTAATTGCACAGCGATTAATTTCTCGAGTCGCTCTTTGAGCTCTGGTACTTTTTCGACTTTAAGAGAAAGGCCTGCGGCAACCGCGTGCCCACCAAACGTAATAAGTAAATCTTTACATTCGGATAACGCATTAAACATATTGAACGCTGCTACTGATCGGCATGATCCTTTTGCAATACCATCTTTGGTTACATGGAGTAGAATTGCTGGCCGATTATAGGCTCCCACTAATCGTGAAGCAACCAAACCAATAATCCCTGCGGGCCATTGATCACTGGCAGCAATAATAACCGATTCTTTTTCTAGATCGATACGCTTTTGCTCAATCTCATGAACAACATCTGAAAGAACCGCTCGCTCGATTTGCCTGCGCGCCTGGTTCAACTCTGCAAGAATGGCGCCCACGTGTTCAGTTTCCCGTTCATCTGAACCGATGAGAAACTTAACTCCCTGACGCGGATCTTCAAGGCGGCCTAACGCATTAATTTGCGGCGCAAGCGCATATCCAATATCGGATGCACCAATAGTTTCTTTAGTTATTTTGCCATTTGTTTTGAGCACCGTAAGCGCATAGCTATGCGATTTATTTACACGATTCAAACAATGGCGAACCCAGAAACGGTTTTCTCCTGTTAGAGGAACGACGTCCGCTACGGTGCCTAACAATAAAAGTTCATATACCTTATCGGGTAATTCTTTATTCAATTGTTCATACAACAAGCTCATTAATTTAAATGAAACACCAACCCCTGCAAATAATTTGAATGGATAATCGCACGCTTGCTGATGCGGATTTACTAATGCATACGATTCTGGCAATTGATCATGAGGACGGTGATGATCAGTAATAATTAAATCGATGCCAAGTTCTTTTGCTTTGAGTGCAGGCTCAAACGCCGTTACACCATTATCCACGGTAATTATCAGCGAATAACCATTTTGTGCAGCTCGCTCAACTACTCGAGTTGAAAGGCCATATCCATCTCGCGCTCGATTTGGGAGGAAAAAATTAATATCTGCGTTGAGAGGAACCATGCAAAGCATTATTAATGCGCTCGAGGTTATACCATCAACATCGTAATCACCAAAGATGAGTATTTTTTCGTTTCGCTCAATAGCAAGCCGTATTCTTTCTATCGCTTTTTGCGCATCTTTTAAGCGAGAAGGATGAGCAACATCTCGTTCTTGCACACTAAAAAGATACCGGTCTATTTCTTCTTTGGTAAGAAGCCCGCGCGCAAGCAATGTAGCCGCTAAGGGCAACGAAATATTATATGAACTGGCAATATGCAGTGCCTCGCTTGGTTGAACCGACGGCATAACCCACCGATATTTCAAGCCCTGAAGAATAGTCATCGTCGATCCTGCAAAAAACACTTTACGAGCTGAATTCAGATCCAGTGAACTGATGCACACTGAACGCGGGCGGCTATCGGTAAACAGAAGGCGTACCGGCCACTATTTTTGAAGTATGCTTCTTTTTAGAATAAATGAAAAGAAGTGATATCAAGTGCAATCAAATTGACCGCACTTGATATCTGAATCTTTCAACCACCAATTTCAAGTTCTTGCTTGAACACAATATCGTTTACTATCTGTTTGATCTCGTGCTTGTACGCTTTGACAATAAGTTCCGATACGCCGGTAAGCTGATTAAATTGCTCAATGTTGTACGCGAAATTGAACGTGCCGCAAAAATCACTCTCAACACATTTTTCCATAGAAAAATTTGAAAGCTGATGTTTCTCAATCAATTCACGTAGCTCAGGAATTGTGGACGCTTTTTTAATAAATTCTGGATTGGGGAAAAAGTGGAAATAAACAATAAGCGGGGAAATGTCGTCTTCCGGCGCTGTGCGATAAACTTGAAACAGATCGCCACTGATGAGAGGAACTTTTTCATATTTTACTTTATAAACACGTTCAATATCGCTCAACATTTTAGTAAGTTCGCCTCCAGCTATCGCATCGCTTGAGGCATCTCCAATAAATATAAGTTTAACATTTCGATCTTGCCTCAATAGTGGCCGGATTGGAATGTTATAATCAATACCTGCATCAACAAACGTAATTTGCTCACGAGCTTGGAGCCACGAACTTCCTTTATCGTATCCTTTGAACGGATTGCGCACTTGGCCCGGTGCAATTCTTCTTGTGCCTATGCGCGAATCGCTCAATCCATTAATAACTATTTTAGTAATACCAACGGCAATCGCATCGAAGCTGATGGTTTTGAAAGGATTTTCTATCCCTCCAAAAATAATATTACTCGCTTCTATTTCTTCCGCTTGCGTTACAGGCCCGGCGCTCGTGTTAATAATACTGCGCATATCTTGCAAGTTAATCGTATAAGCTGAACCGAAAATCCCCATCTGAAAACCAAAACTTTGCTCCGGAGCAAAATCGACCGATTTACCATTTTCAAATCGGCGACCGAACGCAAAAGAAGGAATCGCTAATCCAGTTTCTAAATTTCGCACTTCTTCTGGTGTAAATTCATACCAGTTATATTGATATAATCCTTCATTATCTTTTGCCATAGAAACGGCAGTATAAAGCGGCCAAGGATTATTTCCTTGTTGCACACTAAACCATTGGTTTGAAAGATGCTGGCGCTGCTGCATATCGCCAAAGTCAGAAAGCAATGCATGCGCAAGAAGTGCGCCATATAAATCAACAGAGCTCACCACTTGCCCAAATACAACCTTGGGAAAAATAACATCATTTGCAAGGCGCAAGAAACTCAACGAATTTCTATTTCCGCTTCCTTTTAAATCGAAGGTATCCGCCTTAATTTTATCACGCAGCTTTTGGTTAAATTCATCGATCGAAACAAACTTATTATTATTTGGCTGTTGCATTAAAGTCCATGGGCCGATATACCACGTTGATCCTGAAAGTGCAGAAACATAGGTGAGTGCATCAAGCAACCCCAAGTCTTGCAACCCTTTCATAAAACCTGCGGTGATCACCATCGATCGATAACCGCCACCGCTAAAAGCGCACGCTATTTTAGGCACGGCGTCGATCGGAATTGAATAAGAACCAAGAAAATTCTGAAGAGCCGTTTGAACTTTTCTTGTACGTTTTACTAAAAATTCGCCTTCTAGTGATTGCCCCGGCTTGAGAATTTTATTTTCATTGGCGACTTGTGCAACACTATTTTTATAAGGGCTTTTTGATGACAGTAATTGAATAACGTAATCTTTTACAGCAGGCAATCCATATTTTGTGCCCAACTCATAAAAACTAATCTCTTGGATTTTCTTTTTTGCAAAGTTAACCGATACGGTTAACATATCTTCGAGCCGCGCATCTCTTAATTCTTTCTCAATCTCTTGAGAAAGTTCCTTAACGGTTTCGTTTAAACCTTGTTGGATCGATTTGCGTTCTGTTATTTCCGACATGCCAGCAAGAATAACAAGCCCAATTAAAATAGCAGTGCGCGCTCCATACCCTATGTTCTTACTCATAAGCTCTCCCCCGATCTCTTTTTCTAAAACCTACCAGCCTTTATTTATAATAGTCAATAAATCAAGCATGCTCTTATTAGTGAGCAGAAATCTGTATAATGGGAAAAACTCGCTAGGAAAAAAGGATTATTTATCTTGAGCAAAAATCTATTGCCGTTTACACTCGCCTTTCTTTCTGTACATACTGCAGTTAATAGTTTTGATACTCTCAAGAACGTGTCGCCTAAAGAGATGCAAACAAGTTCAATCGCACCAAAGTATGGAACCGCAGAATCAATCGTGCGCGCCCAGCTTGATCAACTGGCTGCACAACAAGAATCATTAAAGCAAAGAGCTATTGAATCGCATGAAAAAAGTGAGAAATTCCAAAGGGTACTCGATACGATTGATGCAGAACTTCAAGCGGCGATCAAAAAGAAGGTGCTAGAAGAAAAAGAAACGATAGCTAAAATGAACAATCGCATTCCCATTCATCACGAAAGAACATCATGCAATTTTTATTCTTTTCTCTACTTTTTTGCACGTTCGGGCAGGTTGTTTATGCCACTTTTCAATTTGAATCGCTATTACCCGTCAAAACGTTAGAAAAGAGATCGCAGCTTCTGCCTGCAAAGAAAGAATCAACCAACGATAGAAACTCGATGAATAAAGTAGGTGTTATAACGCTGGCAACCGTTATGTACATAGATTCATTAAATAAAAAAATAGTAATAACAAGGCAAACGCTGAAAGAGCATTGGTTGATTGCCCAAAAACTAAAATCTAAGCTTTGATATACGAACGAGCTTTTGAAAAATGCTTCATGTAATATTTCTAAATCTGCACAAGAACCTTTAGAAAGGTAGACAATTTCCCATTTGACAATATGCAATAAGTTGTTATTATGACTATGTAATATATATTTAGTCATTAAATGGTTCTTGCATATGAATAAAAAAATGGCCTTGCTCCTTTTTTGCATCCTATTGCTTGATTTTTCGATTCATACAAGCGTAATGAAGCTAATTGATCAAATGAAGATGCAAACAAATAGCAATACCGGTTATCAAGGTTATTACAGTCCATTTGAAAAAGACAATCAATTTTTATTCAAAAATACAGCAACATCAAAAACGTCCGGAAATTTTGCAGAATGTGTAAAAAAAACTGAGCATATAAGCGATCCTAAGTTTGTTAAAATCATAGAAGATATTCATCACGTCGTAGATCCCCGATTTGAGCTGTATATTCTCGCGTCCAATCTGGATAATACTCGTCGAGCACGTATTATTCCTAAGAATCTTAATCAGTTAGATAATGGCCAACTTAGTGAACACCTTGCACGGCAACGTCGAACGTTAATAGTAGATAGTCTGAATATCTTAGAAGGATTGGCATTGGCATCACATGATAGTGAGGTTAATCGGTATCTTTTAGCATGTGAGCACATCGAATTATCAACATCTTATCCAAATATTGCTGCTCGACTTCATTTTCCTCAAAAGATTGATCAGTTAAATGATTTCTTAAAACAACTCCGTGCATTAAAAACAGAATTAAATCAATGATTTATAGGTATCTTCAACAAAATCCCAATTAACTACATTCCACCATGCAGTAATATAATCGGGCCGTTTGTTTTGGTATTTTAAATAGTACGCATGTTCCCAAACATCAAGCCCAAGTACCGGCACCATATCTTTCATAACAGGAGAATCTTGGTTAGGTGTAGAAGTAACTTCTAACTCCCCTTTGTGATTTATCATAAGCCAGGCCCAGCCACTGCCAAATCGTTTTTTTGCAGCAGTATTAAATTCCTCTTGGAACGCTGCAAAGCTTCCGAATTTTTTTGTAATCGCTTCGCCTGTTTTACCGCGGGGTGTACCACCACCATTTTTTTTCATGAGATCCCAAAAAAATGAATGATTTAAATGCCCACCCGCATTATTTCTCACATCTTCTCTAATTGGCGCAGGAATTTCATCTACCTCGAGAATGAGTTCGGCCAAACTTTTTTTATAAAGTTCCGGATATTGATCGAGCGCTTTATTTAAATTATCCACATACGCCTGATGATGTTTGGTATAATGGATCTCCATCGTTCGCGCATCAATATAAGGCTCAAGTGCATCGTAGGAATATGGTAACGGGGGCAATGTATATTTCATTTTTTTCCTCAGTTTAGATAAATAACAAGTTCATCGGGGCGCGCCATGTGCAATTGCTCGCGGGCAATTTTCTCGCGATTAAAATCGGATGTTTTCCATTCGTTAATCTCTTTGTGCAATACATTAATTTCGCCAAGGCAGCTATCAACCTGCTGCTGCATCTGTTGTTTTTCTTTTCCTAATCGCTTCAAGGCAGAAATCCCATGCGAGCCGAAAAAATAGAACCCAAGCATTATAACAATTTCGCAAGCAAAAAATACACGAAACAACGATTTTCTCATCTGCAAAGACGTTATCATTTATTGCTCCCCTTTTTCTTGAACCATCGGTTCCCGATTAATATCACGATGTTTTACCACAAACATTACATTTTCCAACGTCCGTTGAGAAAGTTCATGAATAAAAGCAACTGAACGATGGCGACCGCCGGTACAGCCGATCGCAATAGTAATAAAAAAACGGCCTTCTTTATAAGCACGCGCAATTGAATAATCAATAAAATCTATCATGCGCTTCCAATATTCTTGCACTTCCTGCTGCTCAAGAAAATATGCGCGCAATTCCGCACTTGTTCCATCAAGCGGCCTTAAATGTTCAATAAAATAAGGATTTGGCAATGAGCGAACGTCATATACAAAATTGCACTGCGCCGGCACACCGTATTTAAAGCCAAATGATATCGCGTGAACGACAAGAACTGGCGCATCAGCGCGAACAAAATAGGAACGCACAATTGAGCGCAATTGATGAGGAGTACATTGGTCCGTCTCGACCACAACGTCCGCAATTGCGTTGAGCGGTTTCAATAATTTTTTTTCCTGATCAATTAATTCGCTCATCGGAGCATTCGCGCCCAATGGATGTTTCCTGCGCGTTGTTTGATAACGCTTGAGAAGAACAGAAGAACTCGTTGATAAAAAAAATACGGTTAATGGTAATCCGTTTTGTTTTGCTTTAAGCAAATTCTCAACAAGCAGTTCAATATTGGTGCCGCCGCGCACATCAACGCCGAGCGCAACGCGCTGGCCATTCACCTGAAAACGATCAAGCAGTTGAAAGAAATGAGGCAAAAGCTCTATTGGCAAATTGTCTACGCAAAAATAACCAATGTCTTCAAGCGATCGCAATACGGTACTTTTCCCTGCACCGGAATAACCGGTGACAATAACCATTTCGGTTGATCGTTGATTAACCACAAGTGGCGTTGTTGGAGACTGTGGAGCCACTTCCATTTTAAGTTCCTTTGTAAACGATTAAAAATCCTCTTATATTCCAAATGATACCATGTAAGTAAAATTATTAGAAAATAGTTTTTAATTTTTTGCAATAAATGCTCTCCGTGCAGCCGGTTTTGCAACATGAAAATAAAGAGAATTAGCTCCCTTTCTTTTGGAATATAAAATAGCTATGATTCTTAATAGAAGAGTATTTCACAAAAGGAGAATTCATGCGTCGTTCCATATGGCCGCTCATTCTATTTTCATTTATTCTCGTTATACACGTTCAACAAATCGCCAATACGGTAGAAAATAACGATTTTGATAAATCAATTTATAAATATTCGCAAACACTCGGCGATGCTCTGCATAATATAAAAACAAAACATTTCAACGTACTTCAAGCCCCTGCCGACAAAGATGCTGGATCGCCGGTTGATAAAGCAATGACGCAAGGAATTAATTCAATCGTTCGAACATTGGATCCGCATTCTGCGTTTATGGATCCTAAAGAATATAAAAGTATTATGGAGGCAACGCAGGGAGAATTTGGCGGCGTTGGGATCATCATCGATAATACCAAAGAAACGGACGATGAATTTCTGCGCGTCATCGATACCCTTCCTGGAGAACCTGCTGATAAAGCCGGTATAAAACCTGATGATAAAATTGTGCAAATCGGCGATGAAGCGGTTAAAGGCATGACGGTCGAAGAAGCTTCTGCAAAATTGCGCGGCAAAGAAGGAACATCAATTCACGTGAAAGTAATGCGTGCAGACACCATGCATTTGATTCCATTTAATATCGTGCGTGCTCGCATAAAAGAGCAAAATGCGCTCTGTTATTATCTTAAAGATCATAATATTTATTATTTATCACTCAATATGTTCACCGAAAATGCGATAAAACAAATTGAGCAACTACTCAAAAAAAGTTTGCAGCATGAATCTAAAGGCATGATTCTTGATTTGCGGCATAATTCAGGAGGCTTACTGAACGCAGTTGTCGATATTGCTGGTCTCTTTCTTGAAAAAGGAAGTTTAGTCGTTGAAACGAAAGACAGAAATAATAAAGTAAGCGATCGCTATACAACAAGCCGTACGCCAATCGCTGATAAACGCATTCCGCTTTTCATTTTAGTAAATAATTATACCGCATCTGCAGCAGAAATTCTGGCAGGCGTCTTGCAATACTATTCAGCTAAAGAAAGTAAATTCTTAGCGTTTGTTGTCGGCACAAAAACGTTTGGTAAGGGATCTGTACAAGAAGTAATTCCACTAAGCAACGATTGCGCACTTAAATTAACAATCGCTCTTTATAATTTGCCAAATAATCTCTCCATTCAGGGGGTTGGCGTTATTCCAGATTTTGAAATCGATCCAAAAATGCCACCTTCAGAAGACATTCAATGGTTTAATCGTTTTTTCGGGCGTGAAAGCAATTTAAAAAACGCAATCAAGGTCGATGCAAAAAAAGAGAAAGATGCTGCTAAAAATAAAAAGGATACCGGAAAAACCAACAACGCAGAAAAATCCTGGTACGACAGAAAAAAAGAACTTATCGCTTGCGATTATATGATTTTAACCACGGCACGTTTAATTGAAATGATGCATTTGGTGCAAAAGGCGTATCCAGAAAAAACAAAAAAACGCCAAGATCTTTTGAATACACTTACGGCACTTTATAATCCTAAGGATGTTGCCGATATTGAAGAAGTGAAGATGTAAAAAGGAGTTATGTAATGAAAGCAAAATGTTTTCTTAAAATAATAAAGTGTTTAGTTGTCGCCGCCTTTATATCGATAAACGCGCAAGAAATTGGCCGAGAAGCAAAAATACTCGAATCGGAACAGCAACGGCTCGAGTCGGAAAAAAAGAGAATTGATCAAGAGCAAAAAACTCTCGAGCGTGAACGCAAAGATGCAAAAGAGAGAATGAAAGATTTGCTCGGTGCGCAAAATAAAGCAGAAGCTTCTGGTAATAAACAAGCCACTCAAAAATCGCGCGAAGATCTTATTCAAGAAATTGCTAATTCGCAATCTATTCGAGGAAAAATCGATACTGCTAAGTTTGATCTGGAAACAATTGATCAACAATTAGGCGCGATTACCAAACAACTTGGCCAACTGCGAGAAAAACCAGTAACAAAACCTGAAGAACCGCGCACACTTGTTAAATTGCTGCAAGATATTACGCAAGAGATAAAACTTTTGCCTTCTCGTGTGAAGCAATGGTTTGTTCAACGCACTGGCCAGCCAGATACTGCTAAAATGTATGTAGATTCGTTAACCGAAGTTATGAAGCTTGAAGCGGATAAACCGTTCACCACATGGGCAGAACGTGAATCTGCAAGAAAAGCGCAGCTTGCAGCACGCAGGGGTTCAACTACGTACGATACGCTCTACAATAGCAAACTTGCACAATTTGAACGGGCGAAAACCGATTATCTCAATCAAAAAATTGCTAACTATCGCGATGATTCTCAGCAACTTCAACAAGATTTTGCACTTCTTGCAAATCAACGCCGCATCAACACCGATCCACAAATGCCACTCGATCGCCTCGTGGCAAAGCAAAGAGAAGCAAATCTGTGGAAGCAGCAACAGCCATCGAATCTGTTTTCAGATTTATTTAGAGAACTAACGCAAGATAAAGTATATGAAGATATTTTGGGCAGAAAAAATCCTTATGCAACTCTTGGAGTAAACCAAAATGCGACACCTGCTCAAATAGAAAAGGCGTACACAGAATTATCAAAAAATAATCAAACTGATGAACTTAACGAAGCATACGCGTATTTAACTTCTGTCGATTTGCGCAACTTAGTTGATTCAACACTCGATTTTTCAAGAAATGTAAGCAATGAGATGTCCACAAACGTGAAACGGGATATCCAGCAAAAATTCACCACACAATCCGACACGATTTTGAGCGAGCTCAATCAAATTATCAAAGATCGCCAAAGTGGCACGCAAGTGCCAAATGAAGGCCCCGGCTTTCCTCCATTGTAATACTAGAAATGGGGAGAGCAGAAGCATCTCCCCATTTTTTTAAGTGAAAGGAATCTGTGAATAAAATTATAGTAATTGTTTGCGCAATGCTCTGTTTTTCAAATCTTTTTGGTAATAATTTAAAAGATCTGAGAAAGACTTTAGCGCCCACCCCCAAGCACCGGGATCACCAGCAATATAAATCCATGCAAAAATTGCCTCGCCACAAAATACCGAGCCAATTGCCCGCTAAGCAGGAACCTCTGTACGGCAAAAAAATAGCTTCAAAAAAGAGAAAATCCTAATATAGTATCTATCCTAATTGACAAAAATAATGGCGGATTTAAGCTAAAAACAGATAGATACAAGATTTTATCGCATATCAATTAAACGACGTAGAGCTATTCACTATGCCATTATCTAGAAAAAAGCGGCACCAGATTGGTGTCTCGCTTGCTTCCGGCCTTTTCTTTCTCTTCATTTTCATGCTTACCTGCAATCATCCACCGCACAAGAAATCTGAACCGCGCTATCGGTTAATTCTTCAGAAAAACTAATGCTCTCTTAGAATCGTAGATTATTTTTATTCTACGGTTACCGATTTTGCCAAATTGCGCGGCTTGTCGATTGGACAACCAAGAACATTGGCAATTTGATATACAAAGAATTGCATCAGCCCGGTCATTGCTAGCGGGCCAAGAAGCGGATCTACGTGCGGTATAATAAAAGCGTTATCTGCAAGCTTGAGAAGTTCAGTTTGTCCTTCAAAAGCAAAAATCAGCAAATGGCCCTGCCGCGCTTTTACTTCTTGAGCATTTGAGATGAGCTTTTGGTAGATCAAGGGATCAAGTGTGGAAAAAATAATAATCGGCGTATCATCAGAAACGAGCGCAATCGGGCCGTGCTTCAATTCTCCAGCCGGATAGCACTGTGCAAAGGCGTATGAAATTTCTTTCAGCTTAAGCGAAGCTTCAAGCGCAAATGGGTAACTAATATGCCGCCCCAAGAAAATCCATTTTTTAAATTGCGCATAATACGGAGCTAACTGATCGACGATCGATTTACGATACTTTTCAATACAGTTTTCCAATATTTCTGCACTCATGAGCAAATGATCGCACGCGCGCTCCATTTGATCGACAGTTATCATTCCTTTTTCAAGTGCTATGCGGTTCGCAAGCCAAAAAAGAGCTGCCAATTGCGTTGAAAATGCCTTGGTAGATGCGACTGAAATTTCTTGGCCAGCCTTCGTGAGCAAAAAACCATTGGATTCGCGAACCATGCTGCTTGAAGGAACGTTAGTCAAAACAACCGTGTGAGCCCCAGTGCGCTCTACAAGCCGCAAGCATTCAAGCGTATCGGCCGTTTCTCCCGATTGGGAAATCGCCAAATAAAAATTGCGCTCTTCTTTAAAAAATGGCATATAGCGGAATTCTGAAGCAAGTACGACGCGCGCTGGCATTTTGCAAATCTCTTCAATGAAAAATTGCCCAATGCGGGCTGCATGCCAGGAAGTTCCAGCGCCAATAAGAGAAATCGCGCCTAATTTTTTCACATCATCAGCGGCCATTCCCATTTGCTGCCAAACGGTGTCGTGAATAGATTTTAGATACGAAAGAGTCGCATGAATGCCATTTTTTTGCTCAAAAATCTCTTTAAGCATAAAATGTTCATAACCATTTTTACCGTCGTCAGACCATGAAACTTGTACACGCTCAGATTTAAGCTCACGCTTATTTCCGTTAAAGTCGTAGAGCTCAACGCCAGATTGGCGCACTATTGCAAACGTTTCATCTGGCAAATAGACGACTTCATCGGTCATACCTGCAAATGCAAGCACATCTGAAGCTACAAACATTTCTTGCGAGCCCATTCCGATGCACAGTGGCGATCCTTTTCGAACCGCAATAACCGCATCAGAAAACGGCTCACCTATGCAACTAAAGGCAAATGCGCCCTCTAATTGCCGCGCAATTGCTGCAATAGATTCTGGTAAAGAGGAGTTTTTCGTAATTTGCTCAAAAAGATGGGCGACCACTTCTGTATCTGTTTGAGATCTGAAGCAATGCCCTTCACTTTCAAGCTGTACTCGGAGTTGTGTGTGATTTTCGATAATGCCATTATGGACTACCGAAATCGTCTCGGTACAATCGACATGAGGATGGGCGTTTACATGGGAGACAACGCCGTGGGTGGACCACCGAGTGTGCCCAATACCAATATGACCATCAACCGGCGATTCTTCGAGCGCATTGGTTAAATTAACCAACTGCCCCTTTGCCTTAACGCACATCAATCGATTTGAGACTGAATCAAGGCAAGCAAAACCTGCCGAATCGTAACCACGGTACTCAAGCCTACTTAATCCCTTCATGACGAAGGAACGACTCAGCTTAGTGCCGACATACCCGACAACACCGCACATACCCTGCCTTTTTTAATGAGAAAATGTGTGTGAAAATTAACGCTTAACGAATTGGAAGCCACGACGAGCTGCTTTACGACCGTATTTTTTACGCTCTTTAAGACGAGCATCGACCGTTAGCATTCCGTGTTCACGCATAGTCATTTTAAGATTTTCATCAGCTGAAACCAATGCACGCGCAATACCCAATTGTACTGCTCCGGCTTGACCATTGCGACCACCGCCTTCTACATATGCTTCAACGTCATAATGAGCTGTTGCTGGCTGGGTAAGCAAAATCGGCTTAACTGCCATAAGGCGCGTAACTTCTGTATCGAAGTACGAATTATATGTTTTCCCGTTAACAACAATCTTACCGTTTCCTCTACGTAACCATACACGCGCTACCGCTGATTTGCGGCGGCCAACGCCATGAGAAACAGGAGTTCCAGCAGGCATTTTTGTCTTGGGTGCAGCAGTCGTTTTTTTGCGTTCCATACCTAGTTATAACCTTTACAGCTTAAAAATAGTTTATCTCTATAGTAATAGAGAATAACCGACTTTGAAAAATTGTCAAAAACTTACCCACTCAGCGAATAAATTACTTTATGAATGCTAATAGGCGACTCTTGCCGTGCCAGGCAAATCTTTTGGATTATTTCAACTTTATGGCCCAGCCTTCGCTACCAACCGACGATTAAAGTTCATCTAATCCGTAAAAAAGCTGGCCGTGCCAGGCGTAGTTTGCCGAGCCGGAAGGCCCGGATAAACGTAGACTGGAGCCGATGATCGGATTTGAACCGACGACCTACTGATTACGAATCAGTTGCTCTACCCCTGAGCTACATCGGCATTTTGCAAAGGTAGTATACCTTGCAGTCGATATTTTGCAACGAATTTGCCGCGAAAACTATTCAGGCTTGCGGTCTTCAAGCACCTCTTGGCAAATAATGCATCGGCTCGCATTTGGATACGATTTCAATCGCTTTTCGGCAATTGGTTGGCCGCACTCTATGCAAATGCCGTAGGTTCCCTCATCGATCATACGCAGCGCCTGCATGATCATGTTATATTCATTAATTTCATTATCCTGCAAAGAGATTTTTAGCGTTTCAAGTGATATAGATTGTGCTTGATCGCCAATATCTTGAACCTCAAAACCACTCTTTACTTGATAAAGATCGGAAAGTTGTTCCTCTAGCTCTTTTTTTCGCTCAAGCAACCCCTTTTTTATTGATTCCAAGCTTTTTGCACCTATCGTCCCTTTTTTTGCTTCAGCCACGATCACTTCCTTTTTTGTTTAAAGAAGAGCTTCAAGAGTTCAGCCGCCTGATCCTGAAGGACGCCTTCTTTTATGGTTATAATGCCCTTTTTGTATAGCTGAGATTCCATGTAATTGTCAAGGTGATACCCAAAAAGAGGTGAACGGGCCGCAAACACCAGAGTGGATATGCGGCTTAGCTGAATTAATCCCATGCACATAATGCATGGTTCAAGAGTTACGAACAAGGTGCAGTTTTCTAAGCGCCAATCGCCCATTTTCTTGCACGCTTTTTTAATTGCCAGAATTTCTGCATGGAATTCCTGGCAACCACGCTTTTCAACTTGATTATAGCCGCGGCCAATAATTTCACCGGCACTGTTTACAACTACTGCACCAATGGGCACTTCATCAGCAGCAAATGCTTTTTTTCCTTGCACAAGCGCTTGCTGCATAAAAAAATCATCTGAATAAAAATGAGAACTCATTCGGGAATTGCTTTAAATGTAACGCCAGGAAGTAAATATGATCCTTTACCGTCAGATTCCTGTTTACTTTCTGCATTTAGATCTTCTAATTGCTCTGGCGATATTTTTTGGCTGAGTCGATTTTTGAATTTATTTACAGCCACACTATCGCTAATACCCAGCTCTTTCATGGCTTCTTCTAATTTTTTATCAAAGTCGGGCGACGCATAAGTTTGCTTTTTATTGCTTGAGTGCGCTAACTCTTCGCGTATTATCTGACGCAAATTTTCTTTTTTAGCTTCTTTTGCAATTTTCAAATCTAAATCTGCTTTTTCTTTTATCATCACGCTTGTAATTTTAATGGACTCTGCTTGATCTTGCTTGAAAGAGTCATATCGCGGAGCAATAAATTTATTCGCATAATAACCTATCATACCACCCCCAAGCGATCCTAAAATCACAAAGCCAAATAGTTCCTCACTCACATTAAATTTTTGAACAGCATTAACAAACAATCCACCAAAAATAGTAGCCCCGCAAATTACCCCAACACTTCTATGACTTTGATAATTTTTAAACTTTTCTGATTTATAATAGTCTATTTGTTCCTGAGCTTTACAAAGATAGCTAGCAAACAGCTCAGCATCTTTCTTTATAAATATTTTCGCCTCCTCAAATTTTACTTGATGATGAACCCCTAACGGCGTCACCTTCTCACCTATTGCGATATTATAAGCTTTTTTTAAATTTTTTTTAAAAGCATCATAATCTGATCTAAGAATTGATTTTTCGGCATTATCAGCCGCTATTTCTTTATCTCTAATCGTGAGACCATCTGCAGAAACAATAAAAGATATAGTTAACAAAACAGGAAAATATTTAATCATGAGAACTCACATTTAGTTGCTGTAATAATTGTTTCTGGAAAAACTACACGTATCAAATCATTTTCGCATGATGAAGCATATAATAAATAGCGTTCAACTATTTCATTATTCATTGCCATTTGTTCATGAGCATCAAGCTCAGATCCATAGGGAAACGATTCGACCCACGCTTTGAGCTCTGCTTTATTTTTAAAGGTAAACTCTTGAAAGTAATCTGCAAACTCAATTGATTCAAAATGCTCTTGCGTAAGCCAATTTTGTAACTCTTGCATGGTATAAAAATACCAAGGAATTTCAAGGCGATGTTCAGTTAAAACCTCACTGAGTGCTTTAACTAATGGATATTCATTTTTGAGCTCCATCAAAATAAGTAGCTTCCCACCACTTTTTAAGCTTCTTGCAATTTTTGACACAGCTTTTTCTAAATCTTTTACCCAATGCAGACATGAAAATGAAACAGCACAATTAAATTGATTTTCAAAAGGCAAATCGCACGCATCGCATTGTAAAAATTCCAGATTTTCTTTATCGCGATACTTTTCACACGCAAATGCTATCATTTCAGGTGCTCGATCAATGCCGATCACGCTTCCCTTAGAAACTTTCTCGGCGATTACCCGAGTAATTTTTCCATTGCCGCACCCAATATCCAAAACGTTATCATCATCATTGAATGAAAATTGAGCAACCAACGGCAAAGCAGCATTAAATTGCATTTGCGAATTTTCATCGTACAATTTGCCAGACCAGTTTTCAGAAAACACCTCGTTTGCCAAAGATGCGGCACATGAAAAAAACAGCAAAGCATTCAAGATTTTTGTCATTCGAGCCATCACAGTTCCTTTTTTATTGATTCTTCTTACAAACATCAAGTTTTTGCCGCCATTCATTCCTCAGCGTATTCATATACTTAACTACTCGCGCCCGTTCATCGTCCGAAATCTTTGAATCGTCCATTTTTTTGTTTATTTCGGCACTATAGGAATCAAGTTTTCTAAGTTTCTCGAGAAACAGTTCGGAATGCTCGCAGATGGTATTTTTACCATACAAATATTCATAAATCATTCCGCTCGATGCGCTCAAAGCAGAACCCGCTAAGCAACGCTCGCCAAATTGAATAGTCTCTGGATTTTTAAAAGCTATTATTATTCCTATATCATTTCCTGGCCGCATATAGGCCAAACTGCCTACCACAAATAGAAGAGCTGCAGCGGCGTAAGATCGGGCGCTAAAAGTATTTATTTCACTTTTGGCACTTTCCAGCTTTTCCCATTCCAATTTTTGTTTATCGATTTCACTTTTTACTTGTTTGCTAAGTAACAGAAACTCTTTTGAGAATGATGGAATTATTGAAATGTGCCAGGTCTGCATAACCAAGAGCGCTATTATGAATCTGCTGTTTAGAAAAAACGCCCTAACTTTATTTTTTTTTGCAGTTTTCAAGCTGTTTTCTCCAATCCGCTTTCACTTTATTCATATTGTTTCGAATTAGTTCTTTGTCTTCGCCTGACGCGTTTATATAGCTAAGAGTAACTTCATTTTCTTCGCAGAATTTCTCTAAATTTCCTAATTCTTTCTGAAAATATGCAACATTCTCTTGTATGCATCGTTTATCATCTTTATTAACTTGATATTCTTGGATACCCACAGCACCGATTGCAGCAGCAGTAGCACATCCCATATAAATTAAATCATGGTAATAAGTTCCCGCAAGTATGCCAAATAACCCTCCCAGAAATACCATATCTGTCGATTGGGTTGAACCTCTTTTTGAGCAAATAAAATCTTTGCGCTGCTTTTCTCGGCGCTCAAGTTCCTGCTCCATTCTGATAATTTGAGGAGCTTTTTGTGCAGTAAGTAGTTGATTGCCAAAGAAACAAAAAACTGCGATCAGGCTCATTTTTTTATTAAAAAACATAGATTACCTTTTAAAGATTTAACCGTGTTGTCCAAGTTGTCAAAAAAACTCTTTTTTTGTATACTATAATGCAGTATAGTGCAAAGAAATAATCGCGTAAATTAGCCAAAAAAATTTCCCTGGTTGCCGTTCAAGGAGTATGCATGTCCAAAGATAATCCTCAAAACTCGAGTTCTACCTATAGTGCCAAATCGATTCAAGTCATTGAAGGCCTCGAGGCGGTCCGTAAACGCCCCGCGATGTATATTGGATCAACTGGCGTAAATGGCCTGCACCACTTGGTCTACGAAATTGTTGATAACTCGGTGGATGAAGCGCTGGCTGGGCACGCAGATACGGTTACCGTTAACCTCCATGCGGATGGTTCCTGCTCGGTAGAAGATAATGGGCGCGGCATACCAACCGATATTCATCCAACAGAAAAAATTTCCGCGGCGGAAGTTGTACTCACCAAATTGCATGCTGGTGGTAAATTCGATAAAGAAAGCTATAAATATTCTGGCGGTCTTCATGGGGTCGGCGTCTCAGTAGTAAACGCTCTTTCTAAAAGACTCGAACTTGAAATTTACCGCGATGGGCGTATCTATTCGCAAACCTATGAAAAAGGCAAACCGCTTGCGCCGCTCAAAATTACGGGCGAATCAAAGAAACGTGGGACCTATATTCGTTTTTGGCCAGATAATGAAATATTCACTGAAACGACAGCTTTTAGCTTTGATACGCTTGCCGCTCGCCTACGAGAGCTCGCATTCTTAAACAAAAAGTTGACCATTTCAATTGTTGATGAAACTAACAATAAAAAACATGAATTTTACTTTGAAGGCGGTATTGTTTCGTTCATCGAATATATCAACTCAAAGAAATCGCCACTATTCCCTCAGGTGATTCATTTTAGCCAAGAAAATGAACAATACGTCGTCGAAATCGCAATGCAATACAACGACGGTTTTGGCGAACAGCTTTTTTCATTTGTAAATAACATCAATACGGTTGAAGGCGGTACCCACGTTTCAGGATTTAAAACCGCACTTACTAAAGTGTGCAATAAACGCGGCCCTGAAATGAACGTCATTAAAGAAGGCGAAAGCTTTTCAAGTGAAGATGTTCGAGAAGGGTTAGTTTGCGTTATCAATATTAAGGTTCCCGAGCCTCAGTTTGAAGGGCAAACGAAAACTAAACTTGGCAATAGCGAAATTAAAGGGATTGTTGACTCTTGGTCGTTTGCAGCGCTCGACACCTATATGGAAGAGCATCCAAATATTGCAAAAGTTATTTTGCAAAAAGCTGAGCTTGCAAAGCGTGCGCGCGATGCTGCTAAAAAAGCCCGCGATTTAACGCGTAGAAAAACAGCACTTGAAGGTGCGGTACTTCCTGGAAAACTTGCCGATTGCTCAAATGAAAATCCTGCTGATACTGAACTATTTATCGTAGAAGGTGACTCTGCAGGCGGATCTGCCAAAGGAGCGCGCGATCGCTTTAATCAAGCGATTTTGCCGCTCAGAGGTAAAATTCTCAACGTTGAAAAAGCGCGCCTTGATAAAATGCTTTCAAACGAAGAAATTAGAGCGCTTATTTCTGCCGTTGGCTGCGGAATTGGCGAGCAAGAATTTGATGTGAATAAAGCGCGCTATCACAAAATTATTTTAATGACCGACGCGGACGTGGACGGCGCACATATTCGTACCCTCTTGCTTACCTTCTTTTTTAGATACATGAAGCCGCTTATTGAAAAGGGATACCTCTATATTGCTCAGCCACCGCTTTATAAAGCAAAGATTGGCAAGAAAGAGCAATATCTCAAGGATGAAAAATCTTTCAAAGAATTTTTGCTTGAATGGGCTCAAGAACAAACAACTCTTACCATCAACGGTAAAGAGTTAAATCTCAAAGAATGGTCTGATCTGCTCACCGCGGTACGCGGTTACGAGCAGCGCGTTATCGAAATCGCTCATATTTTCAAAATTTCTTATGAAAATGCTCACCAATTAGTAGTAAGTGCGCATCTTTATCCATGGAATAAACAAATGAGCGTAGAAACGCTCATTGAGAATATGCGTAAACACTTTAAGAAATACCAAGTTTCTGCCAAATCTATGCACGCAACCAAACCAGAAGTGGGCGAAATTACACCAGAAACAACGCATGTTGTTTTCAAATTGCTCACCCGCGAATGGTCGGTTGATGTTCAGTTCTTTTCATCGCCAGAATTGCCAATGCTGCTTGAACTTATCCAACCGTTGCTCGCTCTTGAGCAACATGAATGGACCTTGCAAGTTACTGGCAAAGATAAAAAGGCTACTGATAAAGGCATTTTCCGTCTCATCAGCGCAATTAGCGCACTGAGCAAATCGTATATGACCGTTCAGCGCTATAAAGGTCTTGGTGAAATGAACCCGGATCAACTTGGCGAAACTTCAATGGATCATGCTACCCGTACCCTTCTTCAAGTAAAAATTGAAGATGCGCTTGAAGCCGATTCTTGGTTCTCAACGTTAATGGGCGATGATGTAAGCGGACGCCGTGATTATATCGAACAGAATGGTCAGTTTGTTAAAAACTTGGATGTGTAAAAGCGGATCGGATGGATCAAATTTTAATCGAGATCGATAATCACATTCAAAAAAATCAGCTTATTAGAACCGGCGATACTATTGTCGCCGGTCTTTCTGGCGGGCCAGATTCTGTTTTTCTACTGCATTTACTTGAACGTTATCGAAAAAGTCACGATATAAAAATTATTGCGGCTCATTTGAATCACGAATGGCGAGAAGACGCTCAAAACGATGTTGATCTATCCAAAGATTTGTGCACAAGATTTGGCATTCCGTTTATAGCAAAAAAAGCTTCAGACCTCGAAGTTTCCATAAAAAATAACGGCTCAAAAGAAGAAATTGCCCGAAAGCTACGCCGCTTTTTCTTTGAGCAATTAGCTGCTGAACATGGAGCAAGCTCCATTGCGCTTGGCCATCATGCAAACGATCAGCAAGAAACATTTTTTATGCGACTGATCCGAGGCGCAACGCTTTCAGGCCTCGCTTGCATGAAACCAAAAGATGGCCTTTATATTCGCCCGCTTTTGCAAACGCATAAATCAGCTATTATTTCATACCTTGAGATGAATAACATTCCTTATGCACATGATAGCACAAACGAATCGGATGCGTTTTTAAGAAACAGAATTCGCACATCGGTAATCCCTGCTATTTGTTTGGCTGATTCTCGGTTTGAAAAGCAATTTACGCGAACACTTAATCATTTGCAGGAAACGGAAAGTTTTCTTGATGATATGACTGAAGTTGTTTTTGAGAACCTTACCAAAAAAGGTGATGAATCGTGGCACGTCGATCTCGAGCAGTTCAAGCACCTTCACCCTTTTATGAAAAAACGGTTACTCGTACACTGGCTAATAGTCGAACAAGCATCAATGGTACTTACTGAACAATTTTTAGAGGAAATTATACGATTCCTGGAGTCATCCGATAAAAAAAGCCACGCACTTCATCATGCATGGCTTATAAATCGTACCGAAAATTGGTTTTTCTTAAGTAAGTCTTAATCCACAGCCTTTTTTGAAACAAATCGATTATTTGTTAAAATAAACCGCCAGCGTTTACTCATCCCCTTTGAAATGCCAATGCGTAGCTTATTTGTTAGGATTAATAGGAATAGAGTCATCGACAAGTCTAATCTCAATTCTTTCTATAGATTTACCTGGATGTTCTCTTTTTAAAGTAATAAATCCAACCTCGCCTGTAGAGTTAACGTGAGTTCCCCCACAAGGAACCTGAGCAAAGCCCTCTATTTTCCAATATCGTCTTTGATTTTCGACATCCGAAAAGCCTTTTTCTATTGGCAAGTCTTTCTTAATGATGTCATCATATTCAGCCAATATTTCAGGCAAAAAGGGCTTAATATTTTCATCTGATTTAAAATCTATTCTAGATTTCGTTTCAGAAATATGCGCACCAATTTTTTCGTAGCCGAATTTACGAGTGACAAGTTCAAGAATTAGTTCAGCGGCAAAATGTAATCTCATCAGCCTGCTTCTTCTTGGCCAATCAATAGTCATGCGTACGGTGTCTCCCGCTGACAAGCCATGATTTTCAGGTAACGTGTAATAAATAACATATCCTTCCCGTTTAGAATCAAGAATCGGAATGTTATTGATTGTGGCCCTATCACTTTCTTGACCACCAGCAAAGGAATAAGCAATTGTTGCATCTAACAAAACTTGATTACCACTAACTTTAGAAACTTTTGTATCTAATTCACATTGATACGGGTTATCCCAAAAGACTTTTTTCATATCATCCAATCACATCTGTAATTCATACCCAAAATACACAAAAAAAAACCGCTTGGTCGAGTGCCTAACTTTTATTTTTGCCAACCATATAAAATTGATTTCGCAAATCCTACTATCGGATGACGTTTTAATCTTAATGCATATTTTTGCTCTAAGAGTTTAGTTCTTCGGACAATCATAAAACCAAACTTTTGATAAAATTGTTCCAATTCATGAAAACCTGGCGCAGTTGTCCAAAGGGTAACACGATTAACCGATTTATTTTTACAATCAGTTAACGCATAATCCATTAAGCGTTTCCCGTAACCTTTATTTCGATAACCCATTTCGATCACTAAATGATGAATTTCAGCATTCGGCCCCATAGAATAATAAGGAATGAGTGAACCATACCACGGGTCATAAATTCTGTAGGTAATAAAACCGACCGGTACACCACTCTCAACGTAAAGCTTGGCTTCAATTTTTTTATTATTAAAAACTGGCATAATATCATAATGCAATAAATCTTGATAATTTTGTCCGTTATGTTGGCCAGGCACAACTGAGCTAAGTTTTGGCACCTCTCGAAGCGCAATATCCATAACTTTTTGTTTATATTTATCTTGATAAGAACGAATACCATTTTGGGAGGGGTTATGAGCACGGTATTTCGTCGACAGTTTTGTCATCATCGAAAGAGAACTATTACAAAGAAAAAGTACTAAAAATACTATTTTTTTCATTGTTTAACCTAAGTGAAAAAGAATACAAAAATTTATCCTTCTTTGCACGCCATTTGATTCAAATGAGGCAAATGCAGGGATTATTACGAAATGTAGTTAGAAAATGTGATTTTGGGGAATAATAATGGTTGGGCTAGTAGCCCACAATAATAATAGCTACCGCTAAGAAATTGGTAGATGAAAATGAAATGACCGAGAAAGAAAATGTTTTAAAACGTGCCATTTTACTTACCGTAGCACTATTGCAAACCGCTAAGCGCTATTTTGGTTTTAAATTACTTACTATGTATTACAAGCGTATAAGAATTTTTCAAATACGCAAGGCGTTTTGGATTATTTAGGTTTGTTTTTGCGGTATCGAGAAACCCATGGATTATCCGCAATAATAAAGCGCCAGCGTTTACTCACTCCTTTTGAGATACCAATGCGCCTCGTTGCTTTAACTTCACCGTATGCAAGTGGTTCTCCTCGAGCGATAACCAACTCACCTTCGCCCGAAAGATCTAATCCATCAAGCTCTCGAGCTATTGCCAGCGCTTTTGTTAATTTTCCCGGCCCATTAGTTAAATTAATTTCGTTATCAATATGCGGCCGCTTTTTTTTCATATATTCGATTCCCGAAATTGGTTCGATGGCGCGAATTAAAACCCCGCCGGCTGGCAGCCTTTCATCCCGGGCAACGACGTTTAAACAAAAATTATTATGAACAAAATAAACGTACGCATGGCCCACGGGACCAAAAAGCGATCGATTCCGTTTTCGTTCGCCTATAAACGCGTGGCTTGCAGGATCATTACTTGGATAGGCTTCAGTTTCTACAATTCGCCCGACAATTAATTTGCCGGCTATTTTACGCACTAAATATGCGCCAACCAGCTCCCGGGCTACAATAATTGTATTACGTTTATAGAATGATCGAGGTAGTGGTTTATAGATAGCAACCATCATTTATGAAAGCGCTTTCGGTTTTTCAATAGAATTGAGCAGTTCGCATGCCTTAATTTTTCCATCAAATACTTTTACCGCCTCTTCCATTGAAGAAACAAGATTTCGCTCTTCGTCAATCAACGGAATCCCATTTACCGCCAAATCCAACTTTGCTTGTATAAGATTTTTTTTAAATCTATTAAGCAGTTTTTTGCATGCTCGCTGATCGGCACAAACAGCTTTCTGATCGTTTTCAGTAGAAGCAAAAGATGGAACTTTGGCCGCCGCCCAAACAGCCCCTTCCGCTAGAAAAAAAGTCGCGACATCTTCGAGCGTTAAATCTTCGTGCCAAAGTTGCAGTCCGATTTTAACCAAAAGAGCAACGGGAATTAGTTGTGCCCAATGCTTTGCTGTGCTCATCGATTCTTTTCTTTGATTGATTTCGCACTCCCATTCGTCCCTTATGCGATCGTAATCTGTGCGCATTTGAAGAACAATTTTTTCATGCTGTAATTTTAATCGTTCTTCTGCTGTAATTGTAAGCCGGCCCGCTCCATCAAAGTTGTAAGCAAAAAGTGGGTTCACCGTAAGAGCAAAAGCCAAAAACTGAGGAATGCGTACCATAGATGTATTAAATTATGCTTTAATGTTTAATGCATAGTTCTGCGCTTTCTCTATTTCATCAATAAGATCTTGCGCCTCTGGAAGATTGTTTTTCTTAAATTCTATTTCAACTTCCATTCTAAGAACGCCGAGAAATTCTCTATATGCCTCTTTGTTTTCTGCAAAGTTCTTTTTCATCGTTTCTAATCCCTTAGAGAACAAATAGAAAAATCCTGATGCTGCGGCCATCGTGAGCGCGACCGCGCCAATTCTCTCTGTTGTATTAAGTTGTTGCTGTGTTCCTAGAAGAATTGACCACAACCCAAAGAGGGGCACGCTCGCTATGCTGGCTATTTTGGTTGATGAAATTTGTCTCAAATGTTTTTTTTCAGCTTTCAGGAACGCCTTTTGGGATTCGTGAAAAACAAGTTTAAGGATTAATAATTGCTTTTGCGCTTCAAGAGGATTCATCTCCTGCGAACCACACGCGTTGCAAGCGCGAGAAGCAAAATAAACTAATTTTTTTGGCAATAAATCGTTAAAGTGTGCGCTCATTCCAGCAATCATTACTAAATATAAAAGAACATTTTTCATCTCTATTAAACCTCTTATTAAGATATTGTTTGCCCACATCTAATTGCTGCGTATTGTAAAAAAGATGATCCGCTAAGTCAAAGTTAAACGAACTGTTTATGTTTTTTTAATTGCTTGGTGAACAATGACAATCAAACTTTATTTACCTATTTCCTATTTTTGTCGTATTTTAAAAGAAAGCTGTACGCGCAAAAAAAAGGAAGTTCATGACGGAACGTCGTCGCCCAGCATTAATTATTCTGCTCATAATTCTTTCACTTATTTTACACATCGGCTTTCTCATACTTTTTTTTCTTATAAAACCCCCAGAGCATACGCAGTTAATGCCATCAATTACCTTTGAAGAACCGCCAGCGCCTATCAACTATGCGCAACCAGAACCGGATCCAACGGGCGTAGCATCGTTAAAACCACGCGCTTCCAATTTTGGAGATCCCACTACGGAAAATCAAGAAACCCAGAATGCAAAAAACTCTTTCTCCAAAGAACAAATTGATGCAAAAGATTTAGAATCTGAGGAAGAGAAAGAAGAAAACTCTCCCGATGACGAACAAAAATCACTGGAACAAGCTGAAGAAAACAATGAAATCGTTAAAACTACCGACACAGAATCGATGACGCAGCTCATAATGAATGAAACTCAAAATTCTGAACCTTTAACCAGGCCTCTACAAAAAAAACGACATCGCGTAAAACAGCAGCAAGTACCCTCGCAAATCTATGGCGCAGATGTTCAAACACGTTCAATAACTTTTGCCGATATTGCACAAGGATTTATTCACAGTATCAAAAATGAAGGCGAAGATTGGCTCAAACGAGATGGCGATGATTCTAAGCGGCCAGATCCTATTGAAATGCGTTATATTAGTTACATTCAAAAAGTTGTCTGGTATTTGCAAAATTCGTTTCGACAATCTGAGCCTAAATCATGGCCAACTACGCAAGCAGCAGTGAGTTTTAAAATTACGCTCGATAGAGAAGGCGAGATTCACCATATCGAGATGATGAAAGCATCAGGCAACGATCTGCTCGATGCTTTTATTCGCAAAAGAATTGAAAAAGCTGGCCCCTTCCCACCACTTCCTGATCATTTTAAACGTCACCATTTTCAAATTCTGCTTTCATTCACTGTTGGCGACCAGCGGATGCCAATAATTCACGGCTCTATCGCCTGCATGTAGAAAACTGTTGTTGCATTTGTTCGCCCACTGATACGATTAAAAAGATTAGGGGGAGCATGTTGATGAACAAATTCGTTGTCGTTCTCATTGCATTAGGTGTTCCATTTTCTGCCTATTGCCAAGTACAAATGACTATCAACCAAAAATGGAAGCGGGTTGATACGGCGCATAGCACATCTCGTTATGAAAGTTTCTGGCTCTTAGCGTGCACGATTGAATTCAAAAAAAAGAAAACTGATCAATCGCTTTTCTTAGAAAAGCTTCTTATTTCGTGGAAAGGCGCACAGCTTG
Organism: Candidatus Dependentiae bacterium; assembly: GCA_016191325.1. Lineage (NCBI taxonomy): Bacteria > Candidatus Babelota bacterium. Next base: position 660,831 of record JACPOV010000008.1, read on the forward strand.
AACATTTGCATGGCACTCTTTATAAAAAACCGCTTGAAAAAGAATTTTTGCCATTTCAAGAACATTTATTATGTGAAAGTTCCTGGAATCGTCAAAAACAGCAAATCATCTTTCGCTTTCAGCATCCGTTGGCACTTGAAGCAGAAACAACGCTTTGTTTAGTGCTTTCCGTTCCCCAGAAATTGGAATCAACGATAAGAACTGGCTATTTTGAATTCGAACGAAACACTTTTCCTAAAACGCTCCAAGGATCATTGGCTCATAAAAAGCTCATTTTTGCTTACCGTTGAGAGATCCCATTTAAATCATAAACTCCTGGACTTTTACCGCTCTTCATTTTATTTTATCCCCAAAAAATAAGCTGCTCCATGAGCATAAAAAAGCTTCGGGAGAATTAAAAAACGTAAGCACTCCCAAAAGATTGGCGTGTTTTCATCAAAAAAGGAGCGGGTGAGTGGCAAAAGTTGTAATCATTGGCGCAGGACTTACCGGCCTTTCAACAGCCTACCATTTAGAGAAAAACGGATTTACCGATTATAAGTTATTTGAAAAAGATACATCGGTCGGCGGCTTATGCCGATCGGTCACGCAAGATAATTTTACTTTCGATTATACTGGCCATCTTTTGCACACAAGCGATCCCTACTTTCAAAAATTCATAGCGGATGTTGTCGGGCTTGAAAATATGAATGCAATCGATCGATGCTCATTTATTTATAGTCACGGCACCTACACAAAATACCCTTTTCAATCAAATCTTTATGGACTTCCCACAAACGTTATTACCGACTGCATTGAAGGCTTTGCACGAAGACCTATCAAGCAAAATAAAAAAGTGATTTCATTTCATGATTGGGTGCTTGCTAATTTTGGTTCTGGTATTGCCCGCCACTTTTTTTTTCCGTTTCAAAAAAAGATTTTATCGTACAATATCAGAAACGTAACGAACACTTGGATGGGAAGATTTGTCCCCAATACAACGCTCGCGCAGCTTATTGAGGGAAGTATTATCGATCGCCCCGCATCCGTTGGTTACAATGCACACTTTGTGTACCCAAAAACTGGCGGTATAGAATTTTGGATAAAAAAACTAGCAGCTCAATTAAAAAACCCAATTTATACTCAACATCAAGCATGCAGCGTAGATCTTAAAGAAAAAAAAGTTGTTTTTGCCAATGGGCAAACCGAATCTTTCGAGATTCTTATCAATACGATGCCATTAGATAAACTGTTGATTCAGCTGAAAAGCAATTCATCCGTGCGATCTCTTTCTAAAGCAGCAGATAAATTGCTCTGCAATTCTGTGATCAATTTTAATTTAGGAATTGGGAGAGAAAATCTTTCTGCTAAACATTGGATCTATTTTCCAGAAACCCAATTTCCCTTTTATAGAATTGGCTTTCCGCACAATTTTGCACAAAGCACCGTCCCTGCTGGCTGCAGTTCTCTCTATGGTGAACTTTCCTATTTAAGAAAACCGAAAATGCCACTTGCGAGAATGCTTGATCATGCACTTACCAGCACAAAAAAACTCCTTTCATTCGATGAGAACGAAATAGTTACAAAAAAAATTATCCATATAGATCATGCGTACGTTATTTATGATTTTTGGCGCGAAGCAAACTTGCCTAAAATTCTTGGGCGGCTTGAAGATTTTGATATTCATTCGATAGGAAGATATGGTGCTTGGAAATATTCGAGCATGCAAGAAGCAGTACTTGATGGGAAGAAAACTGCCGATCGTTTAACCCTATCGCTCTAAACGTTTTTTAGAAAGAGTCCTGAGATGGAAAACAGTACCTATTCGTACATGAACGTTTTAGTCACTGGCGGTGCAGGATTTATTGGATCGCATCTTGTTGAAAAACTCGTAACTCTTGGCGCTCAGGTTACTGTCTTGGATGATCTTTCAACCGGCTCGCTTGAGAATCTGCAGAACGTTTCCTCACAAATCAAATTTATTCATGGAACTATCAATAACTTACAAACCTGCATCGCTGCTAGCAAACAGACCGATATTATTTTTCATCTTGCAGCATTTATTTCCGTTCCTGAGTCAATGAGCAACCCAATAAATTGCTTTGAAACAAACGTTAATGGGACACTTCATCTACTGAAAGCTGCTCATTTAAATAAAAGTAAGCGAGTCGTTTTTTCTTCTTCATCGGCGGTTTACGGATCGGTTGAAGGTACCTGTAGTGAGCATACCAATTGCAAACCAGAATCGCCCTACGGCCACTCGAAACTCATGGGAGAACTCTTATGCCGCGATGCAGTAAAAAGCTCGGAATTGAGTGCCATTTCGTTGCGCTATTTTAATGTTTACGGTGAACGCCAGAACCCCCACGGCCAGTACGCGGCCGTAGTTGCCCAATTTAAAGAACGGATGAAACTCAATCAGCCAATTACAATTTACGGCGATGGAAGCCAAACCCGCGACTTCGTTCCGGTATGCACGGTTGTGCAGGCAAATCTCACTTCAGGTCTCTTGCCACTAGCCACTTCTTCATTTGAAGTTTTTAACGTGGGAACTGGCCAAAGCATTACTCTTTTGCAATTGGTTGAACAGCTCAAAAACGAGTTTCCAGAATTCTCAGCCGGGATTAGGTTTAGCCCAGCGCGCAAGGGAGATATCAAACAATCAAACGCCGATTGCACAAAATTTGTCCGTGTGCAAAAAATGATAACTCTTTAGCGATTACTCAGATAGTAAGCAAACGCCGATACAAAGCTATTGATTGCAATACCCCAACAAATATCGTAAACAACCAACTGAGTCGGCCAAAATGACAAGGTTGCATAATTGGTCAGATCGTAAACTCCATACAGAACCAACCCATACAATGCTCCGTGTAAAGCGGCAGATGAGACTGAGCGAGAAAGTGGCAGCACAAAATAAAAAATACCAAAAACAATCAATGCCCAAACAGCTAAACTTGCCGGCCAATGGGGAGCAAGAGCGCCATTAATCATGCGAGCTTTATCACCGAGTGCATAGGTATAGAGATTGCGCATTATTCCCCCTATCCACACGAGATCGATCAGGACAAAGATCACGTAAACCATAAAGTAAAGAAGAGCTTCGCGAACGTTAACCATGGCTTCCTTTCGAAATTTCTCAGCTATTTGATTCTAATTTTTTTTGTTATACTAATAGCAAAAATACTCTCACATCTTATTATAAAAGCACTAATCATGGCGAATAAACAAGATTACTATGAGGTACTTGGCGTAGCCAAATCTGCCTCAGAACAAGACATTAAAGCAGCATATAGAAAATTAGCCCTTAAATTTCACCCAGATCGCAATCCTGGAAACAAGGAAGCGGAAGAAAAATTTAAAGAGGCAACAGAGGCGTACGAAGTTCTTTCCGATCAAGAAAAAAGAAAAATGTATGATCAATTTGGCCATGCTGGCCCTCAAGGAATGGGCGGCTTTCAAGGTTACGGCCAAGACGTAAACATGGAAGATATCTTCGGCCAGTTTGGCGATATTTTTGGTTCAATTTTCGGCCAAGAAGGAAAAGCCAAACAGCAGCGAGCTAAACGAAAAAATACGGGCCCACTTCCAAAGCAAGGCCATGATCTGTATAAAGAAATCACCATCAGCTTGCAAGAAGCGTACACCGGCGTAAAAAAAGAGATTGGGTACTATCATTTCGTACCGTGTCCTGGATGCGATGGAAAAGGTCTTAAAAAAGATACTTCTTATCAATTGTGTACCGCATGCCAAGGCGCGGGCGAGCAACATTTCCGCCAAGGGTTTTTCACCTTCGCGCAAACCTGTGGCACCTGCTCCGGTGAAGGGTTTACCATTCCCTCTCCATGTACGATTTGCAATGGGCAATCGCGTGTGCAAAAATTTGAAAAAATTATGCCCACCGTTCCTAAAGGAATTTTTGATGGCGCTGAACTACGCGTAGCAAAAGCGGGAGATGCTGGTGTATTTGGAGGCCAAGCAGGCGCACTCTTTATCAAAGTAAACGTGACGCCCGATAAACGCTTCAAGCGAGTTGATGACAATCTGGAAAGCATCGTAATGCTTACCTATCCACAATTAGTTTTTGGCGCACAACTTGAGATCGAAAACATCGATGGTACAAAAGAATCGATTAAAATACCAAAAGGCTGCCCAGTTGGCCATCGCATTGTAATGAGCGGAAAAGGATTTACTAACCTTTCCACTAAGCGCAATGGCGATTTAGTGATTATTGCGCAATGCCATATTCCAACTAAGCTTTCTGCAGAAAGCAGTGAGCTGCTCAAAAAATACTCTGAGCTTATTGGCACCACAACAACCGATGGTGAAAGTAGCATCAAAGGGTTTTTCAAAAAATTCTTAGGATAATAAAAAAGGCCCCGAGATTTCGGGGCCTTTTTTATATTGAGTATTTTTTTAATTTTACAATTAATCTAACGAGTTTTCAGACAGGGTTTGTGATGATTTAATCGCAGGTAATGAATTTTTGTGCGATAACTTCTGGCGACGTTCTAATTTAGATACACTGCTTAAAGTTTCATTTTGCGTTTTGTCTAACATCTTGTGATTTTTTGTTATGTCGCGCGTTAATTTTTGCCCAGTACGAATTCTATGTTTAATTTGTCGTCCCGATTTATTTTGCACATTCAATACAGTCTCCAAGTGCCCAATTTGACCATCGATTTTTTTTAGTTCTTCGCATGCCTGCTGATGACTTATCGTGCCTTTTTGTATTTCATTAGTTAATTTATTAATAGCACTCGTAAACTTTTCATTACGGTTTTGTCTTTCATCGGCCATTTTCTTGAATGCAATATTGAATGTTTTTATTCGATTTTCTTCAGTTGCTCCAATATTATCTATACGGACTGAAGCATTTTCAATTTTTTGGTTATTGGTATCAAATTGTGTCTTAATTTTTGCAGTTTGCTCTCCAACTGATGCTTCCACTTGGACCAAATTCGCTCTAAGTTCCTCTTGAACCTTCCTTTGCTCATTAGCGATGTAACGCGGATAAGCAAGCTTAGTTCCAACGCATAAAACACCCATACAAATTAAGCCTGTTTTCCAGTTAATCAATGAGCTTATTAATCCAGGTTTTGATTCATCAACAACTTTTTGCGCAGTCTCTTTAGCAATTTGATGAAATTTTTCAGCTAATTCGGGAGAAAGCTCAGTTTCCACTCCTTCAATACGAATCATCGATGATATATAGAGAGAAAATAAAAAAAACCGTGAAGCTTTGATCATATTTGTAACCTTCAAATACTTATGAATGTTTTCCAACTAAAAAAGAAATTGCTGAATTATTTAGCATTGCTTCATTGCTTAAATTATTTTTTGCAAAATTTTGCATTAACTCAATATTAAACGAAGGCCGTTCTTTTTGATTAAGTCGAGTTAATTTTTTTACTTTTTGATTGATCAGTTTCGCTTTTTTTAAAGCCTTCATTGATTGGATTTTTTGGATCTTTAGCTTTAAATTTAACTGTCTTGTTGCTTTATCGATAGTAGCCAATTGATCAGCATGAGTCATTTGTTCAGCGCGCAATGCTTTCATCTTTTCATCTTCCTTAAATAGATCGCGTCTGAGCTGTTCAAAAACTTTATGTTGTTCGCTTATTTGCTTTCCTGCTTCATCAATTTTATGTATACATCCACTATCAAATTTTTCTTGTTGAACAATGAATGATTTGTAACCGTTATTAACATTATCCCAATTTTCCTTTAATCCTGCAGATATCGCATCCATTTTTGGTGGTAACTTATCAACTTTCTCTTCTTGCTGCTTTCCAATTACAAATAAACCAGTAAGTCGGCCTAATATGGTGTCTTTAACACCACTAACTATCTGTACATTTTCGCTCCGCACATTTGAAAACATACAATTAATGCGCGCTTTAGTCATAACTGGAAAAAACTCACTTAACTGCTTCCATCCTGCAGCGCTAAAAGACATTCCCAATTTAAACCACGATGAAAGTCCACCAAATTCAGTTGAATGACTAGGAGAAAAAAATAATAACTGAGGAATCAAAATATAATATATATAACTTTTTTTCATGAAGCACTTTCTATTAGTGCGCATTACTATCACACAGATCGCCGAGTTTGTCAAAGAAACAAAAAAATTATACGTTCATTCTGCGCTTTTTTGCACTTTTTTGTGAAATAGAAAAAGATCTGCCGTGATTCATTCCGCACCGAGTAAGAATATGATAAAAAAAATCGCGATCTGGCCCTTTAACAACCGCTTGTTCATGCGCTTCTGCCAAACTTACTGGATACCCAAAACCTTTTTTGATTTGATCCAGAACTATTTGCGCAATTGATTGCACCGCTTGCTGATCGTTTGCTATCCATGAAGGCAATTCAATTCGCCCAATTTCATCTTCACCATTTAAATAAAAAAAATGTGGGCGCAATAAAGGCTCATACCAATCGATCACCGGCGAGCGATGCTCAAAAACAATTGAGCGGCTCATTGGTGGCAAAAAAAACGAGGCGATATGCGAATCTACAATATGATCTACCTTATTAAACGCTTCGCATGAATCGGTATTATAATCGCACAATGCAAGCCGAACGAGATTCACGAGCTCTTTGCTTTTTGGCAAACTAATGTACCATGCAGCCCAAATTCCTTGCCCATAAAGCTTCATGAGCAATTTATTATACGCGTCAATAAAAAAAGTTTTCATCGCTTCATCATACGATTGCAAATGCCAAAAAATAAGCGAACCATCAAATAAAATTAATGTACGCCCACCGCGATCGATAGAAATACCAAACGATGCTAAATCGGTTGCAGCTTGCAGTTCAAATTCTTGCCTTCGAGCATTCACAAGATCTTCGGTAAATGAAAGCTCATGAGAATTATCGGTCAATACCGATGGTTGAGTGGCGACATGCGCTCTGGATGATTGTCCATATTCAAGCTCAACCACACCAATATTAATAAGTGCGCATGATGCATTTTGATGACGATCAGGATAAATTTGCGAACCGTCGATACCAATAACGCGATACGGCTCCGTTTGAACATCTATAGGATATGCTTTATCGATTTGTTCCTGCCAGCCGGGCACAAGCAGATGAGTGGTTGCATTTTTAATTTTTGTACGCAAATCGGGATCTTTTACGAGTGCATGCCAAATAATTCGCACCAGATCAAGTTCATCATCGATCGGCGCAAAAAGTTTATTTGATTGTTCCTGAAGAGCCTTCATTACCTTCGCATGATCCAGCACCCTCTGCTCCTTTTTCTTTATTCAATCTTAGCAATCCCTTTTGCAAAGCTTCAAGAGGTAGTAACGCGCATTTTAATCGCGTCGGCCCAAGCTCCATACCTATCATCGTGCACATTGCCGAGGTATTGAGGTTCATTATTTCCTCAATTTTTTTGTCCTGAGCAAATTCACTCAACATTGAAGCAGCCGCTTGGCTAATAACGCAACCATGCCCCATAAACATTAATTTCACTAGTTGATTTTTAATGATCAAACCCTGAAATGAAACGCTATCTCCGCATGAAGGATTATGCATGTCCGATGAAAAATCGGCAGGCTCAAGCTGACCGCGATTGCGCGGCTGGCGATAATGCTCAAGTAAAATCTCTTTATAGATATTCATGCAGAGTTCCGTTTGGATAAAAGCTTTTTCACTAGAAAGTATACAAAATTTGTGAAATTTGCTCAAAAAACGCACTTTTTTTGATAAAAACACATCTGATTTAATTCAGCCTGAATGGAAACCGAGCCAATAGAGCGCTTGATTTGCGTAACATTAATTTCATGGTAGGATAAAATATGCATAGTTGCTATTTAATCCAGGTAAGGGCTTTATGAAATTAAATCATTTATTATTATTTCTCACATTATGCTTTAATTCTTTTCTGCTTCAGGCAGAAAAACCAGTCATTATTGTGCCTCTTGATATGTTTCTTTTAGAGCCGGATGTGAATGCTGCACTTTCCGAAACTGGATTTTCGGCAACGGGTGCATGGGCGGGTTTTAAAGGAATATTTAAAGGCGATCCCATAGCAGAAGCAAGCAAAGAAATGAAACATTTACTTTTTGATGCTCTTACTACGATTGAAAAAATTGGCATTACAAATGGCCGCTCGGCAACTGCACATTGTAGTAAGGCCATTTGGAATGGTATGGAAGCCCCTGATGCTATTTACAAATTATTATTTGGCCTCGTATCTACAGCCGAACTTTTATCTACAGTCGAGAACGATATCCGTCGCGCAAATAACCAACTTAAAACATTGGAAAGAAGCCATAAAATTAAAAAAAATGAAATTCAAAAAATTCGAGATGAATCATCTGTCTTGAAACTAGTAAGAATTGCAATCGACCCTGCAACATGTACACGCAGTCTTCAACTTTGCCCAGAGGGTGAAGCATTTGTGCGAGAACTAGCGCAAAACTATCGGATAGTTATTGCAGATAATTACAACCAAGAAGTTGCATCTGCTCTTAAAACTAAATTTGCACTACTGCGCACCTCAGACATGGTAGTATCTGGAGATCTCAAAGAAATAAAAAGTAAAAAATTTTACGATGAAGTACTAACGCGTTATAAAATCGATCCTGCAAATTGCTACGTCATTGAAAAAGATCCTCTTTATGCAGAATATGCAGCGCAAGCAGGGATTCCCCGAAACAAAATGATTTTATGTGGGCATCTTGAACATGCCAAAAGAAATGTGCATGATGCACGCAAAGAGCTTAGAGAAAAACACAATATCAGAATATAAAAAATTTCTGTTCAACATTCTTGCGCAGACAGGTCCAGTAAAGTATAGTAACTCCAGTATCATGCTTAGAAAAAGGATCTTCTATGAAGCTTAGCATGCGCGGGTTTAAACTTGTAATCGGCCTTATTGCCGTTATCGATCTGTCTGCAGCTCATATTATTTTCGATTTTGATGGGGTGTTGGCTGAAAGTAATCGCCGCGCCGTGCTTTGGGAAGTTCTTCGCGCTGCGGGGCCAACGCATCTTCTGGGTGCTTATAACCCTTTTTCGGTAGAAAGCACTTTTCTTAAATTTCTCTCCTCAATCGAAAAGCGTCACCAAGACACGCCTCTTGCTTTCTACAACAACAAGCCATTGCCTCAAATTATGTGCGATTGGATGTGCGGTACGAAATCTACGCAAGAAATTAGGCACATTATTGAAAAAGCTCTGATTGAAAGTTCCAAATATTCAAGCCATAAAACGCTTTTTAAAGCGCTCAGTACCGTACTTTTCACCCCTATGCTTTTCGTGCGCGGTATTGCACCAATAAAAGACGGTATTAAGTTGTTTAAGAAATGCGCAAGCATGCTTGATGAAGAAGGAAAAAGAGTCCACAAGCTCTATATTCTTTCCAACTGGGATCCTGAATCTTTCAGATTATTAGCGCAGCTTGAGCCGTTTGAAGAAATCATTTCGCTCTGCACGGGCATTATTATTTCTGGCGACGTCCATTTAATGAAGCCCGACATACGTATTTTTGAATGTTTATTTAATAAGTACGAAATTAATCCCCATAAAGAATTGACCATTTTTATCGATGATCAGCGGATTAATATTGCAGCAGCCCGCGAAATGAATAAACGGCAACTTCACGCATTTCTTTGCGAAAACGCTAAATTCAAATCGATTAAGAAAGAGATGAAAAAGCTGGGCGTAATCTGAAATTCATTCTCGAACAGTTGGAAACAAAAATCGTTTACTTTCATTTACCCATCTCCTTAGAATACAGAGGGAAAATCCTAAATGGATGGGAATATCGAGATGAAAAAAGTACTTCTTGTAATCAGCATTATTGTCTTAGTTGCCGACGGCTCAACAATTGTGTTAACTCCAAAAGATGCAAAGAAAATTGGCCAAAAAATTTGGCACAATGAATGCAAAGGGACCATCACGGGCCTTACTTCTTGGAACGATGGTGAAGATTTTGCTTCATTAGGCATTGGCCATTTTATTTGGCATCCAAAAGGAAAAAGCAGCCACTTCATTCAAAGCTTTCCGTCACTTCTTTTTTTTCTCAAAGAGCATGGTATTAAAATACCCGATTGGCTTAATCATGCTCGATTAACCGGTTGCCCTTGGAACTCCAGAGAACAGTTTCTCAAAGAGTTTAATAGTCCCCGCATGAAGGAGTTGCGCAAGCTTCTTGCATCTACTATTGATTTACAAACAACGTTCATCATTAATCGTCTTAAGAAAAATTTCCCTAAAATGTTGCGATCTTTGCCATTAAAAGAGCAAGAGCATGTAAGAAAACAATTTAATCGCCTCACTTCTAGCCTGAATGGAACCTATGCTCTTATCGATTACATCAATTTCAAAGGTGAAGGAATTGAGCCGCGAGAAGCATATCAAAATCATCGCTGGGGATTATTGCAAGTCTTAGAAAACATGGAAGGATCGAGCACCGGTTCATCCGCAGTAAACGATTTTGCTGCAGCTGCAAAAAAAGTTTTGGAAGAACGCGTCGTACTTGCACCAAAAGATCGGAACGAAGCTCGTTGGCTTCCTGGCTGGTTTAATAGAATTAATACATATACAAAAGCATTTAATTAAAAAAACAGGCTGATTGTTAACCAACCAGCCTGTTTACTATTTTTCACTTCAACTTAGCGAACAGTAAGATAGCCTTCATAAATTAAACAACCAACTAAACCAAGTCCGCATACACTAGTTCCTATGACGGTACCTGCGACGATTTTCGCATTTTGCCATGATAAAATCGATTCAACCGCACCCTCATTCATAGATTTTTGCAAAATTTTGAGCTGGTTTTTTCTGCCCTCTTCTGTATGGCAATGCTGTAGGTGTAAAACATTATGTATTACAGCAGCTTGCTCGGTAGTAGCCAAAGCAGACGCTTTCTCAATATGCTCAACTGCATGATTTTTTGCCACTACCTTCTGTGCCAGCGAAATTGTTATTACGGCAATTAATATAATTATTTTATTATTTATTTTCATAAAACTATCGCAACTTACCAGCTACAAAGCCTGCAACGAACACAACGCCTGCTATTATAAAATCTTTTTTTGAAATCCAAGTATTATTGGCTGCATTTATTTCGCGTTGTGCCTTTTTTATTCTTTCACGACGACCATCGATATCATTGTGGTGCTTAGATATATCCAGAATTGATTCGGTGACTCTGTCAAGTTGAGGAGCTACTTCATTCACATGCTCTTTTATTTTTTCATAACCTTTATGGCTCGCATGTGCAGCCCCACCAATTGCTAGCGCAAAAATAAACAAAATATTTTTTTTCATAAATTCTCCGAAGTAAAAAAATTATATCGGCGCCATTTTATCATGGTATTGCGACAAATTCAAAAAAACTATTTACCTAAGAGCTTTTTTATTTTTGCAACAATTACGGGAAGTAATGAAAGAATCCCCAATGCTGAAAAAAGCAAAATGAATTGCCATGAAAGAATATCGCGCGCAGACTCGATTGTTGCAAGTTGTTGGCCAGTATATGCATAAAGAACGGTGCTCGGAAACATACCAAGGCCAATTGCACTTAAAAATTTCCAAAGCGCAATATCGGATAATCCTGCAAGAATAATAATCACGCTGAAAGGCGTGATAGGAAAAAGAACAAGCGAAAGCAAATAGCTCATTCCGTGACTTTTAAACTCGCCCTGAAATTTATCAAATTGAGCACTGTGGCGCGCAAGCATAAAATCTCTAAAAACATACCGAAATAAAAGAAGCGCGATCGTAGATCCTAATAATCCTCCGATCAGCGTATAAATAATTCCGCCAAGCGTTCCAAATAAAGAACCGCTCGCGATCGTTGCTAACGGTGTAAATGGAACGAGAGACATTACAATTGCTGCAAAAATACCGATATAGAGAAGAACTGCAAAGAAATAATTTGTTTGCACCACCTGCATCAAAGAATCTTTATGCGTTTTAAGCGATTCGATAGTGAACCATGAACGAACGCCGCTGAATTGAACGAAAAGAACTAAAGCGACAATAGCTAAAATAAAGAAAATCTGCTTGCCAGATACCTTCATACTTCATCCTTTTTCCGTTAAATATAGATAGAAGAATGTTACCCCAGAGCACTGCAAAAGAACAATGATCGGTTAAAAGCGCATATTCTCAAGGGCACTCAATAACGATTTAACTTCATCCATCGAATTATAAATATAAAAACTTGCCCGCACAGCACTTGCTATACCTAATTTTTTCGCAAGTGGTTGCGCGCAAAAATGCCCTGAGCGAACGCAAATGCCAAATTGATCAAGATGTGCTGCAATATCGTGCGCGTGATACTTATCATGCACAAAACTAACCATGTGCCCACGTTGTTTTAATTGATCAATTGGCCCAAGCACTCTAAAACCATTAAGCTTTTCCAAGCCATCAATCAATTCTGAGCACAATGCAGCTTGATGCGCGCGCAAAGCGGAGAATGAAATATTTTTATTGAGATATTCCAAAGCCTGCGCAAAAGCAATTACTTCTGCTACCGGTTGCGTTCCAGCCTCATAGCATTGCGGTGCCTTTAGAAAAGTTGCATCGTAATACGACGCTTCATAAATCATGCCACCGCCAAATTGATACGGCGGCACCTCATGCTGCACTTCTTGTTTGATATAGAGAATTCCAACTCCCGTTGGCCCAAGCATTTTATGCCCCGAGAAAACTAAAAAATCGCATCCCAGTTCTCGCACGTTTATTGGTTGATGTGGTGCCGATTGGCACGCATCAACCAATACCTTTGCGCCAACGCGCTGTGCTTGTTTTATAATTCGTTCCGCGTCGACGTGCGTTCCAATAGCATTAGAAGTATGCGTAAACGCAACGATTTTTGTGCGCGCAGTTATGATCGAAGAAAGATTATCAAGTACGAGATTCCCTTGAGAATCGATCGGGATAAATTTAAGCAGCGCATTCTTTTTCTTTGCTATAATTTGCCATGGTATTAAATTAGCGTGATGTTCAAGCTCGGTAAGAACGATCTCATCGCCAGCATTAATAGATTGCATGCCCCAAGCGGTCGCAATAAAATTGATACTTTCCGTCGCGCTTTTTGTAATAATAATTTCAGAAGGGTCTGATGCTCCTACAAAAACGGCAATTGTTTCGCGTGCATGTTCAAAAAGCGCGGTAGCATTTTCTGCTAACTTATACAGACCGCGATGAATAGGCGCATTCTGGGTTGCATAGAATAAAGAAAGCGCTTCAATTACTTGCAGCGGCTTTTGCGTTGTTGCTGCATTATCAAAATAAATAAGTTTTTGCTCAGCTGCGTGATTAAAAATGGGAAAATCTTTTATTAGTGTATTCATTGATTTTTATATAGTGGTTTTTTACTATTCTTACTCATTTTATTATTCCTTTAGCAAGCAATACTTAGCATATTTACGTTTGTAACTATGCTAAACCATTGCTATTTTGAGAAGCACTTTTTAGCCATGCATTATATTCTTGCCTAAATTTTGAAACAAACTTCGCATCGATCGCTTTTTCTTGTTCAAATAACGCCAACCGCTCACTCAATAGCGGACCAAAACTAGAAAGCCGCTTGTCTACATCTTGAGTGTTAAGGCGCATTGCCCTAATAGTGTACATACATGCATTTTCAAGCGCTGGCGCTCCTTCTTTATCGCAAGTTGCTGCTGCACCATAAGCCATTTGGGCCAATTGTAAGAGAGCACAATATTTTACATCCACTGCTTCTAATGTAGTCGCCTTTTCAAAAAGAGTTTTGCAAGCTTGATAATTCGCACTTTTCTTTTCTAGGTCTTCTTGCGATGCCGCTTCTATTAACATAAGATGACCATCAAAATAAGTTTTCCAATTGCCAGCGTATTTTGCGAACTTTTCTCTAAGCTCATATAGCTTAATTGAGTCTTTAAGAAGCGAAAATTCAGAAAACCCGTCATTGGTCGTTAAAATATCAGAAGAAATCCTAAAAAAGAAATTTCTCATTTTTTTTACAAACATTTCGTCCGATTGAGGTACTTTTTCCCCAAGAGCATACATCGCACCAAGAAAAAGATCACTCCTCCAGCTTGGGCCACTTTCTGAAAAAGATTTATTCAAATATGGCAATGCTTCCTTAACCCTACCTGTTTTGAAAAGTTCAGCGCCCAACTCAAATGCCGCTTTTTGTGAACCTTGCTCAATAGCTTTTTTGAAAAAATCTTCAGCTCTACCAAAGTGACCACTTGCAACGGATAGCATGCCGCATACTCGGCTTGATTCTGCGTGACCATTTCTGGATGCAATTTCATAAAGTTTTTTCATTTTTTGCGGATCTGGAAGAATTTTTATACTTTTATCGTTGTGCAGTAAATATTCCCCGCCGTAATGATAAAGATAACCGAGATTGTGCGCAAGCTTAGCATTTCCCGAAAATGCCTGGAATTCATTAAAATCAAAACATTTTTGCAAATTATCAGAGCGTCCTTTTGAAAATATAACTAGTTTTTCAAAGGCATCCTGACAATTAGGATCGTACTCTGCCGCCTTTCTAAGAAGGCCCTCAACCTCGGCGGTCAATTCTTTGTTTTGTTCGAAAACAACTTCCGCTTTCTTAGTGAAAACTTTTGCCAAATTTCTTTTAATATCGCTCTCTATCGATTGATCTTTCTGTTCTTGTGTCAAAATTTGCCCTTGCAAAAGATGTTTCTCGGCTTCGAATAACTGACCCTGCTCAAGATATAATCTACCTCTAAGCAAAACAGATTCAGGAAACTTTGAAAAATGATCGCATACTTTATTCACCAGTTGCGCATTGGTAACGAAAGCATCGATAAGGTCTGCGTTGGCGTGATCTAAATCCTCGGTCACAAACTTTAGAATTCGTGCTGCGGCAGGATCATTACAAACGAGTGGATAATGAAGTGCCGCTTTGATGGATGCATGGGCAAGCTCTTTATCGCCAGGTTGTTTTAGGCTCGCGATAATCACCCATCCCAAAACATTTATCGCAAACGGGCTCTTCATATTTAACGTATCGAATACCTCATCAAAATTCTTTATATACTGTTTTTGCTTTTCAGGATTTTTTTCATGTAAAGCAGCAAAGGCATAACCCTCCGGCGTTTTGCTTTCAATCATCTCTTTAATAATCGGCAACTCAGATTCACTTTTTCTTTCGAGTTCCGCTTGAATAGCTCTCATCACAAGTTGTTCGTTTTTCGAGTATGAAGAAATATTCGGCAACGATATAACTAGTTTTTCACCTGAATTATGTTTACCGGTGCGACACCAACGATCCAGAATAGCAAGTACCTCAAGTGGCTTACGGGATATCTCTTTTTCTAGAAGTACAGTCACTTTTTTTGCCAATTGTTCATCTATGATACTTTTGCTGCGTGCGTATGTTTCAATTACTGTCTGGCATGCCTGAAAAAGTTCACCTGAATTGTTTCTTTCAACAACTTCAGTGAGCCAATTAGCTGTTATAGTTTTTTTCCCATCTTCATGAGATTTTGCATAACGCATTTTCCACCATTGCTGACGAGCAGGATACGAGTTATTTTTTTCCCATGCGATGGTTAAAAGTTTTTCCGCCATTACGCCGTCGGTATCTTGCAACGCGAGTGCTACATCACGTAAATACTTATTCTGCACGAGTTCAAGATCATTGCATTCAATTTTTTTTTGTTTCAATGAATCAATCATTCGCTGCGTTTCATCGAGCTCTTTGATCTTATCTTTCATTCGCTGCGTTTCATCGAGCTCTTCGATCTTATCTTTTGTATCCTCGAGGGTTTCGAGTCGCTTAAAACGAACCGTACCTACTGTTTTAAGCACTTCAGGATGCTTATCTTTCATTCGCTGCGTTTCATCGAACTCTTCGATCTTATTTTTTGTATCCTCGAGGGTTTCGAGTCTCTTAAAACGAACCGTACCTACTGTTTTAAGTACTTCAGGATGCTTATCTTTCATTCGCTGCGTTTCATCGAGCTCTTTGATCTTATCTTTTGTATTCTCGAGGGCTTCGAGTCTCTTAAAACGAACCATACCTAATGTTTTAAGCACTTCAGGATGCTTATCTTTTAGCGACTCAACCGCCGAGAATGCTTGCCTTGCAAATTCGCTTTGCATGCTTTTTTCGTCCGATTGAAGCTGAGCTTGTAAAAGAAATAATAGCGCCTTATCTTTTTGCCCTAAGGCCGCATATTCCTTTGCCAAGCAATAGCACGCTTGAGGATACTCTTTATTCTCTTCTAAAAACTTTATAATAGCGTTTCGAGCATTTTGACAATCTTCATTTTTTGGAGATAAATGACTCAAAATTTCAGTTGATCTTCTTACTCGATCTTCAATAGATAATTTTTCAGTATTTTCATCTAGAAATTCAAACGAAGCTAACGCATGTCCTTTATCGATTGCTGTTTGTCGCAACGCGTCAGCCTTCTCTTTTATAGGCGGAATGCAATCACTCATACCATTTTTGTAAATCAGAGATAATTGGTAAGCGACTTCTTCATCTTTCTTTGCATGCGCGTTAAGCATTTCGAGCGCAGTAAGAACGACTTCACGTTTACCTGGACTAACATTCGCTTTGCGCGCTTGTTTAAGATGCCCTCTGAGTTCTTGCCCATTCTCTTGCTGAGCTAATTTTTTTATTAACTCCCATCGCATCATGGGAAATTTCTCAGCACCTTTGCGTAAAAGAGTCATGCCCTTTTTTTCAAAGCTGAAAGCATCTTGTTGTTGCTTTTTCGATTCTCTTATTTCAGCTTTTTCAAAATACAAATCTACTAATGCAAGAAGAGCTTTTTCATCATTGAAAGAGAAGGCATGATGTTCAAGTTCTTGCAATATCCGATTTTTGTCTTCAGGCGAATCAATAGAGGCAATTGGATCGTTCGATAATTTTTTTTTGAACGCTTCCGGTTCAATTTTTTTAACTAATTCTTTTGCTGCGTGCTGTTGGCTTCCCTTTTTGCACGATAGTTCTTTTATAGTTTTATATGCATCTGAAGAGTATATCTCGCCAAAAAATTCTTCACCTAATAATGCAGCCCCATGCCGGTACGCATGATCAAAGGATTCAATCGCTTTTGCTTCCTCTTCTTTTTTTTGAGCGTAGAAAGGAACTAACGCAAGCTGCGCAGGCAGATGAGAAAAATAAAAAGACTTACCATCCTTTTCAAAAAGTTTTGGCTCAGCTGCTTGCTTAAGCAAAGCAATCGGGAGACTTTTTTTTGCGTCTTTAAGTGTTTTATAAACAGTAAATTGTGCATCTGGATCACCGTTGATCGCCAATTTGCCTACCAGAGCCCAGGCTTTTTCTTGATCACCATTACTAAGATAATGATCACGCAAAATTCTATCTGGGAATGGGTTATAATTAGAAAAAGCAGTTTCCATTACCTGGAGCATTTGTTGGCCCTGCGAAGCTGTTTTGGGATCTTTGAGCAACTTCTGCGCGTACGTCATTTGAGCTTGGAGGGCTTTGCTTGAAACTATTTTTGCATATTTAACTTTATAATAATCTTCTAAAGAAACTAACTCGCGGCCAGTTACTTCGTCAGGTTTAAATGCACCTGCAATTATTCCCACACTAAAACTGCTTAGTAAAAAAATCATTTTGATCATAGTAGCTCGCTCAATCGTTTTTTAAGCATTATTGTTGTTTGCGTACTTGCTTTACTCAATGAATCGGATATAAATCCTTCAGTTAGCAAATACTGGGCTTGATCATAACAGATTCCGCGCGTTTGCAAATAAAACAATTGAGCTTCATCGTGTTTTCCTAAAGCACTTCCGTGAGAGCATTGCACTTGATGTGCTTTAACTTCCATTTCTGGCAATGAACTCGCACGAGCAAACTCACTTAAAAGTAAATTTCTATTTTGCTGATCTGCACGCACATGTTGCGCATTTTCATCAACTACCGTTTTTCCATTATAGGAAACACTTGCTTGATCATACAGCGCTCCACAAAGCTGCACCGTGCTTTGTGTGCGCATTGCGTGGTGCTGAGTATTAATCATCAATTTTAAATTGGCATTTTTTCGCACAAGATAAAAACCGACAACTGCTAGTGATGCGCCGATGCCGTTTAAATGTGATTCAATAGAAAAATTATTTTCTGATTCGCTTTCAAGCGCAAGGCCATATTCAAGAGATGCATGTTCCTCAATAAAGAAGCGATAAGAAATAGTTTGCGCACACAAATTTTTAGAGTTTTCTTGAATAAGAATACAGAAGCTACCGTTGCTCACATGCACCGAAACTGAGCAGTGAACTGCATTTGCTTGCGGTACAATAAAAATTGTTGTTCGTATATTCCGCTCTATGAAAATATCAATGGTACTATTATCAGCTTGCACGGTGATTGATTGATCTGATCCAATAATAAATTTTTGATAGTTGTGCGCGTTCATTAGCCTATTGAGCCTTCCATTTCATGCTCAATTAACCGATTAATTTCCACCGCATATTCCATTGGTAAAAGTTGCACGAATGCGTCAATGAATCCATTCACCATCATTGCGCGAGCTTGCTGTTGGCTCAATCCACGGCTCATTAAATAAAGCAGTTGTTCTTCATCTACGCAACTTACGCTTGCTTCATGCCCAATATCGCAATCATTTTCTTTAACATCGATCGTTGGATAGGTATCTGAACGAGAATGTTTATCCAAAATAAGTGCTTCGCATTGAACCTTTGAACGAACAGAATGTGCACCGTTAACTACTTTCAATAAACCGCGATAGGATGAACGCCCCCCATCTTTACTAATCGATTTTGCGATTATTGAGGAAGTTGTGTTTGGCGCTGTATGAATAATTTTTCCACCAGAATCTTGATGCTGATTTTTTCCGGCGACCGCAATAGAAATAATTTCACCTTTAGCAAACTTGCCGCGCAAAATAATCGCAGGATATTTCATAGTAATTTTGCTTCCGAAATTCCCATCAACCCATTGTACGAATGCATGCGCATCAGCAACCGCGCGTTTTGTCACCAAATTATAAACATTTGGCGCCCAGTTTTGAATCGTCGTATAGCGAACATGCGAACGTTCATGCGCACTAATTTCTACAACAGCGCTATGCAATGAACTGCGCCTATAAATTGGCGCACTGCAGCCTTCAACATAGTGAACAAAACTTTCAGGCTCAGCAATAATCAGCGTTCTTTCAAACTGCCCCATGCTTGCACTATTGATTCTAAAATAGGCCTGCAACGGCAAATCGATCTTAACTCCTTGTGGAACGTACACAAAACTTCCGCCGCTCCAAACGGCAGAATTGAGCGCTGCAAATTTGTTATCGTGAGGCGGAATAATGGTGGCAAAATATTTTTTCACAAGATCAGGAAAATTTATAAGAGCGTCATTTAAATCTGTAAAGATAACGCCTTGGTCTGCCCATTCTTTTTTAAGGCGTTTATACACGATCTCAGATTCAAATTGAGCACCAACTCCGGCCAGCATTTTTTGTTCAGCTTGCGGAATACCAAGTTTTTCAAACGTTTCTTTTATATTTGCCGGAACGGCATCCCAAGAATCGTGCGACTTTTCAAGAGGGCGCACATAATAATAAATATCACTCGGATCAAGTTCCGATAAATCGGCACCCCAAGACGGCATTGGTTTTTTTTCAAAAATTTCGAGCGCTTTAAGACGAAAATCGGTCATCCATCCCGGTTCATTTTTTTGATTGGAGATGGTAATAACCGTTTCTCGATTAAGCCCCTTACCTGTTTTAAAATAAGATTCAGAATGTTGGGCGTGTTCAGATTCGGTAGCCATCGTACCCTTTTAATTCAATATCCCGCGCTAATTGAAAATCTCCACTTGATTGCAAAACGCCGTCAATCAAAATATGAACTTGATCAGGAATGCAATAATCTAAAATGCGTTGATAATGCGTAATCAAAAAAAGAATCATTTCTGGTTGCTCTTTACGCACTAGTTCCAGAGCTTTACCAACTGCGCGTAATGCATCAACATCGAGCCCTGAATCAATTTCATCAAGAACTGCAACGCGTGGTTTAAAAAGCAGAAGTTGTACTATTTCAAAACGTTTCTTTTCGCCGCCTGAAAATCCATCATTAACGGCACGATCTAAAAACGAACTTCCAAGCCCTAACAGCTCAAAAAGCTCTTCAACGCGCGCACGAAATTCTTTGACTTCTGGCCTCTGGCCTGTGAGGGCTGCTTGAGCTTCTTTTAAGAAAGTAAATACATTTACCCCCGGCAATGCCTGCGGGTATTGGAAAGCGATAAAAAGACCAGATTGGGCCCTTTTATGAGGCGGCAAATCTAGCAGGTTTTTCTTATTTAATAGTGCGCTACCAGAAATGGCTTTATATTTAGGGTGACCGGCTAGGGCGTATGCTAACGAGCTTTTTCCAGAGCCATTAGGGCCCATAAGTGCGTGAATCGAACCGCTTGAAAGCGTCAGCGAAAATTGCTTAATAATAGACTTTTCTTCGATATAAACAGAAAGATTCTCGATTATTAGCGTGTTCATTATAAAAAATGCTCAAGGTAGGTATAAAACATGCTTTTGATTGTACCACAGCGGGCTTTGATCGCAAGGTAAATATAAATTATTTCTAATTGACAATTATGAACTGCCTGGTAGACTCAATAATAGTATTAAATAAACATGAAAAACTGGGAAAAGGTTATGCTTTATCGTTACCTATTAACAATTCTTATTGCTCTTCCTTTTATAAACACTGCTTTTGGCATGCAAAAAAAGGAATCAGAAATCTCTGAGCATGTGATCAACGGCACGCAACCAGCAACGACGTTCGATAAAACCAAGCTGAAAAACCCTCATATTTTTATCAAAGATGTCTTGGGCGATCAGAAATTAAAAATATTTCTTGGAAAAGATATAGGCGAAGATTCTGATTTACAGGAAAAAGCACGCCAAGCTTTGTCAAAAATATACGTAGGTACAGCGACAACTAAATTCAAGGAAAAGTGCGAATCAGCTCTTTATCTGGATTTGCAAGCACTTAGAGATTTTCTTTTAGACGAAGATCACGCAATTAAAATAATGAAAATTGCAATTCAGACTAACGATGCATTTATCAACAAAAAAATTGAATCTAGTAATTGTGAAAACCCGGAAATGAGGCCGTGCCCTGATATCAATCCGTGGCCTCTTGAAAAAAGCGATGTTGCCCAGATGACTGCTAAAAAAGTTTTAAATACTCCCCATTTAGATTCTATTCAGGGAATTATGATATCTAAACAGTTTCCTCCAATTACCGATCCGGAAATTATAAATCGCTTCTTGGCTGCGATAAAAAATATAAAAGTGGTTGCGATACGGGGGAAGAAAAATAATCTTTATATTGATATGAGCGGCTTAAGAGAATTGATTATTAAAGCTGATCCGGAAATTGCACAATTAAGAAAAAAGCTAGATATACAGAATAATATTATTTTACAAAAAATTAAGAACACTCAAAAAAAAGAATCGCCAGCATCTCAGAATGCCAGTTCGATTTCTATGGAAAAAATAAGCAGCGGCGATAATGGTTCATTTGAGCAAAGTCCTCTATATGACGCGGGATCAAAAAAAACCTTAAATCAATACAAACCGCGCGAGCTTTGGAATAACTTCCTTTCTTCCGTTAAATCAAAAAATATAGAAAAGAAAACACTACCTGCCATAAACGATTACGATCGCCTTGATGGGGTAGTTGTACCAATGGATCAATATAAAGAAATCGTAGTAAATAAAACCATCCGCTTGCCAAATACTAACCAAGTGTCTCCCATACTTAGATCCTTCCCAACAAGATCGCATATTGCTCAACAAGCGGTTCAAACTGCTGCCACACAAACAGCTATTGCAAACAACGTTGCGCAAGACGATGAAGTACGCCGGCATGCCCGCCTGTGGGATGATTTTGAGTTTAAATGTGTTGTGGGAGCAAGTACATGCTTATCGCTTTATGCTCTCTTGAATAGCAAAACAGAGATTAAAAATCTCTACAGCTATTTTTCCTCATTCTTAAAAAAATAAACCTTCTGAATCATTTTTTGCATCTCCAACAAATTGACAATCTTTGCGCCAATTCTAAAATAAGAATCGGTTTATATTACAATTAAACTAATTCTTAATTTAGGTATGAGATGAAAAAAATAGTTTTATCAATAATTTTCTTATCAAATATGTGCACCGCGATGGAGCTTGAGCCTCAGCCCCAGGATATGCCTCCGCAGCCTCTTTTTAAACAAGAGTCCAAAGAAGAAGAAAAAATACGAATCGTAGATGATATCGACTTTGGAGGAAAACAGCACGCGGACGTAAAACCATTTTTTACAGAAGCACAATATGCTCCAAACGTGCAGCTCAATTTTGGCGGTAAGCCCCTTATTCCTCAGCACGAAATGGCAATAAAAAAAGTAATGCAATCAACCAATGCAAAAGAGTACCATAACGGTGATAAGGATAATCAAAGAATCATTGTCTATAATTTATCCCCGCTCGTTGATCAAATTTTGAACGAAGCATATTTCCAACGTTATTCAAAAAAAATTGTGTCACTTCCTGGCTTCACGTATGTACGAACAGCTCTTATCGAAGACCCTAGTAAACTGAATCAATTATTGAATGAAAGAAAAGTGCAAGACGCAGCCGCAAAGCATCAAGAAATTAAACAAATACTAAAAGATTCTCTATCAACCGAGGAAGAGTTTTTGGATTTAATGGCTTCAAAACCAATCGTACAGAGAAAAGTTGTGGGCAATCTTATAAATGCGATGAACGATAGGGCAATGAGACCAAAAATTGAATATGATACGGAAACACGGGATAACTTGGGGCAATTGTTCAGGCATCCTACCGTATATATAGAAAGTAGAAACTTCCAACCGGCACACAAACGTCATTTTTATATCTCAATGGGACTTGCTGGTGGCTTATGTTATATTCTTGGCCGAAATTCTTTTGGCAAAGAATATCTTGATAAAGCAGGAAATATGATTTTTAAATTTTTTGAAAATAGACTCAAAACTCCGGCGTAAAATTAAATCACTAAAGCAATACGCGCACTAATTCTGCAAGAGAAATAATTCCTTGCTGCACCTTGTATTTTGCATCTTCAAGAAGTGTGGCCATGCCGTCCGCTTTTGCCTGGCCCGCGATTGCATCAAAAATCGGTTTATGGACAACAAGCGCGCGCAAGCCATGGCTCATCATTAAAAGTTCAAAGATGCCTATACGGCCTTTATAGCCCAAATTTAGGCAGGCTGAACAACCGGTACTGCTAAATACTATTTGCAGATGCAAATCGATTCGCTCGAGAATAATTTTTTCGTCATCGGTAGGTAATCGTTCTATCTTGCACGAATTGCAGAGTCTGCGCACTAGTCGCTGCGCAAGAATTCCTGAAACCGAAGCATTAATTAAAAACGGTTCGATTCCCATATCCATCAAACGCATAAGAGCGCCGGGCGCATCGGTGGTATGTAATGTGCTCAAAACTAAGTGCCCGGTAAGCGATGCTTCAATGGCAGCTTTTGCTGTTTCTATATCCCGAATTTCACCAAGCATAACCACATCAGGATCTTGGCGCAGCATTGCACGAATACCGCGCGCAAACGTAAAACCAATATCGGATTGAATATGGCCTTGCGTGATTCCTTCAATGTGATATTCCACCGGATCTTCCAGCGTAATAATATTTTTTTCTGGAGAATTCAATGCAGAAAGCGCCGCATACAGCGTCGTCGTTTTTCCTGATCCAGTAGGCCCCGTAACCAAAAAAAATCCGCTTTGCTTATTGAGTATAGATGAAAGCGTTTCGTACATCGTAAGCTGCAATCCTAAACGATTGAGCGCAATCGTCATATGCTGGCGATCAAGAATACGAATCACAATTTTTTGGCCATGCATTGAAGGAAAGGTTGAAACGCGCAAATCGATTTCATG
This sequence comes from Candidatus Dependentiae bacterium, assembly GCA_016191325.1. Lineage (NCBI taxonomy): Bacteria > Candidatus Babelota bacterium. The sequence continues at coordinate 684,719 of JACPOV010000008.1, forward strand.
AATACCAGCGCGAACACGAAATTTACCATCTTGTGGAATACGTTTTTCCGCGATATCAGTATGCGCTAAAATTTTAATGCGGGATAAAATTTGCAATGCGAGTGATTCTGGCAAAGGTGGTTGATCATAAAGTACGCCGTCAATGCGATAACGAATACGCAAAAGATCATCGAGTGGTTCACAATGAATATCAGATGCTTTGCATTCAATCGCACGCATAATTAATCTATCGACAAGGTCGACAGCCGAATGTTCTGAGATTGTTCGATCAATCTGCATACCGTTACTCTTCATCTTTTCGAGTATGCGGATGGAGCAATTCATCAATCTCTTCAGTTTCCTCTACAAGCTCATTAACATCGTCATCAGTATGCAATTCAGTGGGCGATCTATCATAAAACTCTTTTACCGCATCACTAATATCGCGCGCTAATCCAACCATAAAAGTAATATCGTAAGAAACATATTTGCCAATCTCTTCAAGCAAATCCGGATCATTTGGATTGTTTGCAATCACCGGCAGAATATCTTCATCCGGTTCGAAAAGATTATGATTTTCATCAAGTTTTACCGGAATGAAAAGATAACGCAGCATCACATCTTTTGGAAATTCGTGCAAAGTATGATATTCAAAAAAATAACCGGTCGCATCGAATGCAGGAACTTGATAAAGTTCACTTAAAGCATTGAGCAATTGCGAACGACTTATCAATCCTTCTTCAAGCAAAAATTCATCGAAGGTTAAATCGGAACGATCATAAAATATTTTTTTGAGCGACTGAGCATCTTCTTGTTTTATTGCATTTTGTTTTTGCAAAATTTTTGTCAAAGACTCAACAAAGGTCTCCTGCTTTTTCATTCTACGTCTCCACTTTTTTATCCGATTGAATATCCAATCAGGAACGCGACCGCGCCGACAACAACTGCAATAGTATGATCTTTTATCCACTGCCCCATATTATTAAGGATCGCATGTACATCTTCATTGGGCGAAAGGCCAAGAAGCGCTTTTATTTTGGACCATTCGATCGTAATCACTGAAAAATGATTCAGAATTACCAAAACAACGATAAGCAGGAAAGTAGATGCTAGAATTGGCCGGCCATATTTTTTTGCTAAATAGCCGATAATAAAACCGGAGCCGAGAGCGATTGCACTCTCAGTAATAGTGCTTGATGAAATATTTAGCTTGCGCGCACCTTCATCAATTTTTTCTTTTGCTATGCCAAACCAATTATTCGTTGAATTTTTTTCCATGCTCATCCTTAAGGTCATACGCCAATTATTCTACTCAGTATAATTGTTCTAAAAATGTTATTGCAAGCCAAAAAAAAGAGGCGCTCGTTTTAAGAGCACCTCTTTTTCTGAAAGCTTTAGAATCAGTTCTTTACGAAACCAATTCTTTAAGTGCTTTGCCTGGCTTGAACTTAGGAACCTTTTTAGCAGGAATTTGCATCTTGCCGCCAGTAGCAGGGTTAACGCCTGTACGTGCTTTTCTCTTCAATACAGAGAATGTTCCAAAGCCAGTCAATACAACTGGTTTACCTTTTTTAAGAGCGTCGCTAATTACATCCATTGACGCTTCCAAGCAACGCTTACATGTTGCTTTTGATTCCTTGGTCATTTTGGCCATTAATTCAACAACCATCGCTTTATTCATTTTTTTGCCTTTCTTTCAATTATTTGAGGCTTTCTATTTTATCGTACAAAAGAGCATACCCACAAAATCTCGTCTAATTCGTACAATATTATGAGTAAAACTTTTGTCAAGAAGTTTTTTTATCATAACACACGAATCCGCGATAAAAATGAACGTTTTTTTTAAAAAACCGCTCATAAAAAAATTTATTTTTTCCCGTTACGCAAAAAGATTTTCGTGCTTCAATTTGCTTATCAGAAAGAATTTTTCATTTCAAAAAAAATTATGCTCTGTTTTTTTATTTTTTTCAATATTAAAAAAAAAGAGGCATTTAAAAGCACAAAAATACAAAAAAAATATGCGCGCTAAAAACAAAAAAACGTGCATGAATAAAAAATGCTTTTTTTACCAGAAGAAAGTGGCGCATTAAAATTAGTTTTTTGCACATCAACGAGGAATTAATAATTATTTAGTAGAAAGTAAATTACGATTTTTTGCTATTTTGCTTGTGATTATTCTAAGAAACTAGCCCCATCGGTGGCTCTGGGTTTCGCCGTTATGGCGGGACAGTCTTCGCTCAATTATCGAGCGTTAAGATATTTCAATCCGCAAGAGAACTGGCCGCGCCAGCCGAAGCTTTATCGAAGGCTGGTGCCGAGAGCCGGACTCGAACCGGCACGGGGAATTACCCCAAAGGATTTTAAGTCCTTTGCGTCTACCAATTTCGCCATCCCGGCAACCATATTTTTTTATTTATTGTAAACTATTTCAAAAATTTCTGAAGAGTTTTTCGCTATCCCTCGATACAATTTCACATTTCATTCGAAATCCCTCGGGACGAACGCGATAGATAGGTCGCTTCTTTGAAAATTTCAACATGCTTAAAAATTCATTTAAAGAGAATGGCCCGCCATTCGTAGCTTTTCCTAATCGGAATTAGTCCAGCCTGCGTTTATCCGGGTCATCAGACTCGGCAAACTACGGCGGACAGCCTTCGCTCAACTGCCGATTGTTAATATATTTCAATCCGTGAAAAAAACTGGCCGCGCCAGCCGAAGCCTTGGCGAAGGCTGGAGGCGGCACCCGGATTCGAACCGGGGATCAGGGATTTGCAGTCCCATGCCTTACCACTTGGCTATACCGCCGCGAAACGCTTATCTAACTTAGCAGCAATCTCTTTTTTGTGCGTGCTTTTCAATTTTCTCTTTAAGTTCTTGTGCTGAAATCATATTAACGCCTTCGTGGGTCATACCTTCTGGCTTTTCAAGGTCGTTTAAATATACTTCCTTGCTAGCGCCATTGACAGGAAAACCAAGTTGTTTCCACTCTGCAGTACCGCCTTCGTAGGCCCAAACATGATTGTAGCCAAGATCTGATAGCATTTTAGCGCCTTCAGAGCTTGCTAAGCACTTATAATTACCACAATATATCACAATTTCAGTATCTTTGCCCAGATTCTTCTGTACATAATTCTCAAGTTCTTCAAGGGGCACATTTATTGAGCCAGCGATATGCGCATCATCATAATATTGCTTATCAAGCACGTTCACCACCACAAGCGATGGCTTATGATCGTGATCGCTCGATGAGCCAAACCACTGACACGCGCTAAGCGTTGCTATTCCGACAAGAATTACTCCAAGCGTCATTTTATTGGGAGCCATCATTGCTAATTCCTTAATATAATTTCCTATTTTCATGCATCACCCATACTGTATCAAAATTTTGTTGCGTTGCAATACTTTTTAGCGAACACGCTGGAAGAATCTGCTCCAACGAACGCGTTTCCAAAAATCAATTGGATGCGAAGCCATATCAAAAATTAGCCACGAATCGGTGCTATCAATCGAAATCAAACGCCATTTAATTACGCCATGAATCAGCGAGCCATCAAGCGGCCCCCAATAGCGCGAGTCGTTACTTCCTTGACGATTATCGCCCATCGCCCAATATTGATTTTCTCCCAATTGAACATCAAACTCATCAACCGTTTTGCCATAACACTCTACCGGTTGATAAGGCATTTTTATATTCGAATCATTATAGTTGCGAACTAAGCGTTTCGCGCGCTCTACGCTAAATTCATCCATTGCATAAAAAGGCTGATCTTCGTAAGAAACTGAAGGATCATAAGAACGAAAATCCCAAGGCTGCGAACTATCGCGATACAATGCGATGAGTGGATATTTATTTATGTACGGTTCATCAAGCTTTTCACCATTAAGATAGACAACTGGTTTTCCATCTTCAATTACGCCTTTTACGTGATCGCCAGGGATACCAATAACACGTTTTGTCCAATTTGATGGACCCCAGACATAATTTTCAAATAATTTTTTATACCAAACATCCGAATAGGCAAAATTTGGATCATTGAACGTAATAATATTGCCACGTTCAATTGGATAAAAATTAACAAAAAATTTGTCTGCAAAAAAACGTTCACCAACAAGCATTGTTGTTTCCATTGATCCAGTTGGAACCTGGTACAAACCATAAAAATAAGTGCGAATTATAAAAGCGATCGGTACAACGACAATAAATGTTTCTATGTACTGTTCGATCGTCGATTTATTTGGCCTACGAAGCCATGCGCGAAACTTTTGAATAAAGGTCATACCAACGTCCTCTGTATCTTATGTTAAAATCAATAATGGATCGACATGTTTTCCGTGCTCTTTCACTTCAAAATGAAGATGGGACGCACTTTTTTTCCCGTTTCTACCAAGAACTAAACCGGTAGCTCCAACGCAACCGATTTGTTGGCCCGCTTCAACTTTTTGTCCATAGCGAACTTTGATTGTTTCCAAATGCGCATAGCGCGAGGTTCGATCTTGTCCGTGAGCGATAACTATTGTATTACCATAACCTTTTTTTGAAAAGGAAACTTCAATAACAACGCCGCGCGCTGCAGCAGTAACAAGCGTTCCATTCATCGCAGCAAGATCAATTCCCGTATGAAAATGCAGTTCTTGGCCACGTTTGCGCCATCCAAATCTTGAACTCAACCAAAACTGATCTCGCAAAATTGGCCATTGCATCGGAATATCGGTGCGTGGATGTAAACTAATCATTGGTCGACGCTTTGATGAACGAACAGATTTACCTTGAACGCGCTTTCTTTTTTTTGAAACTGGTCGGCGTGGTTCTTCGTAACGCGATCCATCAAGCCCGTATAGGAAACGCAACGAATCTTCTAGATTATAATTTTTACCAAAATCACACGCAGATTCTGCCAAATAGTTTGCGTTTCTATTAACAACTTCAAAGGAATTTCCTGAATCTTTTTCCATTACCGGAATTAATTCCTGGCCGGAAGAACTCCCGCCAGCTTGTTTGATAGTTTTATATTCATCGAATATTTTTTTGTAAACGAGAACGTACGTATCGTATTCATTTTTAAGTTCGACAAGCTGCTTTCCTTGTTCCATTAAATCGCGATAGGTGCCAATGAGCAGAATAATCATCGCTCCCAATATCGAAACAAAAAAGAGGTGAAAGAAAAATGGTAAAGATTTTATGTTGCTCTTAATACATTCCCCTCACATGCTCACTGAGCTTGGACAACATCGTCTATGTTAACCCATCCAACACACGTATGGTGCCGAATTTTATACCATTGGCCTTCTTTTTGCAAGATTTGTGCCGTTGAACCATACGGCAACAAGCACGCCTGATCAAAAGATTCATCGGGAGCTATTCTTACTGTCGCTTGTTCTTTAGCAATAATTCCAACAGAGCTATTTTTTAAACGATTCGCTGCAAAAATCAACAGCGCTAATAATAAAAGAACAATCGTACAAAAAACAAGCGCTATTCTTTTAATGCGACCATCATAAAATATGAAAAAACCAAATAAAAAAAGAAATGATAAAAAAAGCAATTGCCATGTACCAATTGAAAAAAGAAGCGAAATTCGTTCAAGCAGCTGCCACCGCCAGATGTTAGTGGTTGTTGCATAACCATTAAGTGATTTTTCAAGTTCGTTTATCGAATGATCAATGAAAGGCAATGTGGCAAAGCTCGCCTCTTTTCGTGCTCGATACCAATAAGCGAGTGCTTCAGGATGTTTGCCGAGCGCAAATAAACAAGCGCCACTATTAAACCAAACCGCATCACCTTTTTTTTCAATTGATGAATAAAGCTCTAGCGCTTTTTGTGGCTCGTTTTGGAAATATCGTCTTCGCGCTTGCAAAAAGATTTCTTGATCATTTTGTACGGCGTACGCAATTGCTGAAAAAAAGAGAACGAAGATTAAAGATATTCTTGAAGGCGCGATAACCATTGTTCCGCTTCTTGGTAAAGGGTTTGTTCATTATCACGAGCGGCATCGCCCGCAAAAAAGGCAAATGCTGCACATTTTTTAAAGAAAATTTCCCATTGATCGACCATTTGATTTGGGCAACCTGCCTGCTTTAATTGTTCACTGATAAGATCTTCGGTCATTTCGTTAACAGGATATTGGGCACGCTGAGCAAAAAGTTGCATAAATAAATCGTAAAGCGCTCGTTTAGTTCCTCCAACCTTTTTTAATTTGGCTAGGCGCGAGCGAGCGTGCGTAAATGCGTATTCTTTTTTTGTTGCTCGTGATAAGCGCCACTGCGTTATAAATGGCTGCAAGTATCGCAATACAAAGGCACAAAAAAATCCGAAAATACATGCCCAGAAAAATGGCCACGCAAGCTGCCAATGCGAATGCGAATGAAGAGCACCATGCTGCAACAAAGGAATTTGTTCATTTAATTGTGGGGCAGATCCAGCGCTTGTAGCGGGTTCATTTTCAGGCGGCATTTGTTTCTGATCCTCAGCAAATCCGGTACCCGGCGTAATGGTAAGTTGAGCAGTAGATGTTTTGAGTGTTTTATATGAACGATCTTGCGTATTAAAATAATTAAATTTTTGTTCAGGAATAGTATACGATCCTGGCTTTATACCTTGCACAATATATTCAAAAATCATTGCGGTTTTCCCGCTACCCAAATCGCGCAAGCTCGCTTGTGAGTCGTACGAGGTCAATCCTGGCGGAAGCACAAGTTTTGGTGCAAGCGTTTTTTCTGTGTTGCCCGATCCGTGCACCGTCAAGCGGAGCACAATACCATCACCCTCGCCCGCCTCATTTTTATCAAGCGTGAGTTCGATGCGATCAAAAATGCCTACGGCCGAAACAGCTTCATTTGTCTGCGGCAAAGAATCGACATCGATCGCTAACCCGTTTGAATAAATATATTTTTGATCGAATGCATTATCAAATAACGAAAAAATATCAAAACCTGCCGAGCGATTCATTCGTTGCATTCTATACGTCGCACGAACGGGGGCAACAGTTATTTTTCCAGCCGCACTCGGATAAAAATCGGCACGCCATTCTAAATAATTCATCCTCACACCGTTTACCAATTCAACGCCGGTATACGGCCCTTGCAATGAAATATCTTTCAGCTGCGGATCTGAAATACCGGTAAGGCTCACGCCATTTTGATAATAAAATCGAATCATAAATCCGATTTTTTCACCAACTACCGCTTTAGTTTTATCTATTAATAAACGTACGATTGCTTCATCTGTATTGGTCGTTACTTGTTGAGCGCCGACTGTTACGTAAACAGTACCGGAAGTTAATGTGCCCGCTTGCGTTTTCACGTGCGCCGGACCGATAGCAAATCTTCCCTCTTTATCAGCGCGAACCAAATAGCGATGCGTTTTTTTATTCGTCGTGACGCCGTTAACGGTCGTTCGCATCGTACTCACCATACCTTGATCCTGAATATGAAACGATTTTAGGCCTTCAATGCTGGGAGTTCCAACATTTATTTCCTGGCCGCCAATTACCGCTTCAACGAAAAATGGAATACCAACTTGCGCTTGCTGCATTGGCCTTCCATTGTGATCGGTTATAGCTAAAGAAAGCGTTGTTTCTCCTGCATAAACCGGAAACGCAATTAAATAGATCGCGAATAATTTACCAATTCTTTTGCCCATGGTGCACCGGCATCCCTTTTTTAACATCAACTTTTAACATTCTTTTGAGCGCTTGCGCATCATGCTCGTCCAAACGTTTTAAAAACAATTGCTCGTCTTGAGATAAACGATCATCTTGTAAAGGAGCTTGCGCATCGTGCTGTGATGGCGCTCCTTGTTCATTTTTCGGTTCTTGTGTAGGCTTATTTTTGTTTAGTTCAGGAGGTGTTTTTTGTTCTTGCTTTTCATTATGTTGCCCATCACCGGCTTCTGGCTTTTCGGGTCGTTCATCGCCACCGCGCTCACCCTTTTGCTGAGTATTATTGCCAGTGTTTCTTTCTTGTTTTTCTTTGCCATCAGCGCGCTCTTGGCCTTTTTCGCTCTTTTTTTCGGGACTCTTATTTCCCTCATCGGATCCTTGCTTTCCATCTTTTTTTTCTTCTTTTGATTGATCACCTTTTTTTTGTTTATCAGATGAACTGTCGTTTGGTTTTGGCTCATTTTTTTTATCAGATTGCTGATCGTTCTTTTCATCATTATTTTTTTGATCAGGTGATTGTTTATTTTGTTCGTCGTTCTTTTTTGAATCGGGATTCTGCTGATCTTTTTCTTGCTTATCGTTTTGTTTATCGTTCGATTTCTTTTGATTATTACCGTTATTATTTTTCTGATCTTGGTTCTCTTGCTGCTGCTGTTGCTTTCGTTTTTCGAGCTCATCCTCGATTTGCTTAATCATTTCCGCAGCTTTTTCATGTGCTGGATCAATTTCCACAAGTTGTTTATAACTTTCAAGAGCGCGTTCTAATTCTTGCTGACGCACCTGGCTATTACCAAGATCAAAGAGTGCACGTTTTTTCAGATCGGGTAAAACGTCATGCTCTTTTGCAACAGCATCAAAATAATTTTCTGCTTGTTTGAAATCATTTAATGCGTATGCAGCTTTTCCTGCATTATAAATCGATTCGGTGTCATGTGGATTATGCGTAATTAATTCATGCGTCAATTTTTTTGCATTTTCATAATTCTGATGCTCATCAGCGCGAGCAGCTTGGAACTTTTTTAAAAGTACCCAGGGATTATAATCGAACGCCTCCAAATGCGCGCAAAAAATCGATACAAAAAGAAAAATGTTTTTTTTCATAATAGCCATTCAAGTAAAAAACAAATAAAAGCAATCACCGCAAAAATCGGGTAACGCTCCTGAAGAGTTGGCACCGTTTTGTCTTCAAATTTTTCTTTTTCAAACTGCTGCACCATCCGCACAAGCTCATTAATATCCGCATCACCTTCTGAAGCGCGAACATAGGTGCCGCCAGATTCGGCCGATAATGATCGCAAAATTCCTTCATTCAGTCGAGAAATTACAATTTCTCCTTGTTCATTTTTTTGATGCCCGTGCTGACGGCCTTCATCATCCACTACAGGAACCGGTGCGCCTTCTGGCGTTCCAATACCCATCGTAAATATATGCACGCCCACTTCACGCGCTTGTTCTCGAACTTTGGTGAGATTGCTCGAAAAATCTTCGCCGTCGGTCAGAATAACCAATAATTTATTTTTTCGAGCCGGTGCTCGCGCAAAAATATCGATAATTTTCTTAATTACTTGATCGAGAGCGGTAGTTCCAGAAGAGATCGTTTCTGCATCGATTTGATTTAAAAAGAGATAAAATGCACCATAATCAACTGTTAACGGGCATTGCACCAATGCCGATCCTGAAAAAATCACCAACCCTACCCGTTCAGATTTTAAAGTACCCACTAATTGTTTAATTTTTTGCTTTGCAAAGGTCAGACGATCCGGCTTTTTATCTTGCGCAAGCATACTGCGCGAAACATCAAGTGCGATAAAAAGATCTCGCCCTTCTTGTTCAATCGTTTGCTCGATCGCACCCCATTGCGGTCTCAAAAAAACAATAAAGAGGCTCGCGCACCCTACCATGAGTAAAAACGTTTTTAAAAATAATTTGGCAATTGAAAAATGAGTTACCAAATAGCTTCTTCGTTTAACTGACGATAATTTTGAAATGCCTCGGTACCGCCGATAGGCAATAAAAAAAACCAGAATGCACGCGAATACAACAAACGGAAAAAAATAACGGTAGCGGAGCAATGCAAAAGTAACTTCGCCAAAAAAAGTTTTCATAACACCACCCAAATCAAACGCGCAAGAAGTTCGAGCACTGCAGCAACTACCGCTGCACATCCTATAGGAATCAATAGTTCGTGATACGTTGAGAAAATAGTTGCCTCAATTGCAGTTTTTTCAAGCGCATCGATATGCGCATAAATTTGATGCAGTTCATGCGGGCGATGTGCCTCAAAATATGAGCCACAAGTTTGCTCAGCAATTGATCGCAAAAGTGTACTATTCAATCTAAATCCCATCGAGCGAATGCCAAAAAGTGGATCGTGAAAGAGGCCGCCGTGTTCGCCGCCAATACCAATAGTATAAATTTTTATGCCGAATTTTTTTGCTAGATCAACCGCCGTTTGCGGATCAATATCGATCTCCGGAGTTGGTTCCCCATCGGTGAGCACAATCATTACTTTGCTCTTTGCTTTCGATTGCTGCAAGCGGCGCGCAGCCATCGCCATTGCAACGCCAAGCGCCGTACCATCAGGATTCACCGCCCCCAATTCTAAATTTTTTATAATTTCGGTACTAATTTTTTTATCAAAAGTGAGCGGAATGCGCGAAACCGCATCACGCCCAAAAATAACTAATCCAATTTGATCGTTCTCGCGCTGTTGGATAAAATTAATCGCTTCAGTTTTTGCAACCTCAAAACGAGAACGTTGATCCTGCAAATCATCAAAACACTGCATACTGCCCGATGCATCAAGTACCATCATAATATCGATCCCTTCAACAGGGATTTTCGATTGAACATCAACTAATTGTGGGCGAGCAGCAAGTGCTGCCAAAAAAAGCAAAAGAGCGGAGCGCAAAAGATTCTGAAGTGAAATTGGCCACGATGATGCTTGGTAGCCGAGCATAGAAAATGTAGAGGCGAGTGAATAACGATATCTCGTTGATTGTGGCCAATAACGACGGAGCAACATCGCAGCAATAATAATGCCAATGCCGGCATACATAACTAGTGGATACGCAAATCGAAATGCAAAATTCATAGGAGTTACGACTTATTTTGTTCTACTTGTTGCACAAACCAACTATGGACACGCTGCAAAAATGCTTCATCCGTTTCATCGTCGCCCAAGCGAAACGGTTCTCCAATAACTATTTTTATTGGATATTGATGAATGAAAAAACTTCCCGGCGGATACGCTTTATTTAAATTAAACATCATTACTGGAACTACCGGCCGCTTTGTTTCTTTTGCAAGAATCACAAAACCATAATAAAACCGATGTACTGTTCCATCTGTCGCACGCCCACCTTCGGGAAACATAAGAACATGCCGCTTCTGCCCTTTAATTAATCGGGCCGCATCAGTAATTGCTCCGGTTAATTTTCGCAAACCGCTATAATCAACAACCACGTTCATGCGCCGAGTGACAAATCCAAAAAACGGCACTTTTGCGTAGCGCGATAAAAAAAGCCAAATATGCGGATGGCAATTAACAAGCATTCCCAGAAACGGAATATCTAATGCTGATTGATGATTTGCGATCAAAATTGCTGGTTCTTCAGGAATATGATGCTTGCCCTCAACGGTAAACGGCAAAAATGATCCCCAAACAATGATGCGATAAAAAAGCCATGAAAAAAAATAATAAACTTTGTTGTTGAATCTATATTTTTCAGGCAAGCAAGCAACAAAAATGCAGGGAATAAAACATACAATACCCATAAGAGCTATCACAAAATAGCCAAAAAGTGCTCGAATCACGAGAAAAACAGTACCCATCAGACTCCTTGCGCAACTATTTTTTCTGATTGTACCGCGATATGGCCGATTATGCAAAACCACCAAAGTGAAAATTATTACTGAAAATAGCGACGCGGCTGAATCTTGTTATTTTTGATTTTTTTGGGAGATATTTTTTCTTTAGGCGTTATTTCTACTTTTTTTTCTGTTGAAACGGGACTCAGTAATATTTCAAGCTCCTTTTGCTTGTCCTTTTTCATTTTTTGAACAAATTCTTGATTGAGTTTTCCAACGTAAGAAGTTGCAAGTCCTTGCCATTCTTTTTCGGACACAAAAAAATTATTTACTTGCCCTCCGTTGACAGCAACGATTTTTGAATGAATAGTTTCGTTTTCCTGAGGAGTAAGTTTAAAAAGAGCGGAAAGAGAAAAAGTTGCGAATAAAAAAATTAAAATCAAAGTTTTTTTCAATTTTTTCCCACGCTTAAAATGATTGTGACCGTTTCTTTTCTTTTAAATCCACCACTGGCCGGATCTTTTGGCCAACGATGACAACCGAAGATGGATCCCCCACACGTAATAATAGTTTTGCATTTAATACTAATTTTTCCCATGTTTTTTGAAGATCAATAATATGAACACCTTCAGCTCTTCGTTTAAATATATAGCGGGACATTGATGGATCCATAGTTCGCGCTTGAGGTATCAAAGAATCCTCCATATTGCTTTTGGTGCTTTTGTCTTCTGTTTTTGCTTTTTCCATCGCTCCGAGGGATGAAAATATTAAGAGAAATATCGATAAGAAAAGTGATTTTGCGCCCATAGCTGCATTTCCTTTAGAAGCGTTCACTATTTTTTTTCTTCTTTTATTATGATTTTCTTCTCTATATTAGAAGTTGAAGCCTGGGGAGCAGAAAAGAAAACCTTTGTTGATACATGTTTGAGAACATGCGTTTCTAGCTTACCTTTAATATCCTCTCCCGCCGGTTGTTCTTGCTCAATAGTTTTTGCACTAGATGAATCCGCACCAACGCGCACCGCATTAAGCTGTATGTTTATATTCGCAATTATGAAGATTGCTACCAACATTGATCTCCTTATCATTCTATTCTCCTTAGTGATTTCAATAACCACTATTTTCCATACCAGAACGACGAGGCGATGGGCTACGTTTTTCTAATTTTGGCGAAGAACTTCTGGAGTTTCGGTTTTTCTTTGAATAATCCCTATTTAGGGTGCGTCCTCTGTTTTCTTCATCTATCAATAAATAAGATTGCAGATATTTTACTTGGATTTTTTTTTGCAATCGCGTTCCAGTTAGGAACTGGTCATAAGCTTCTTCTGAAGAAAGTTCCTCATTTTCTTTGATAGTTGGCAATTTCGTAACCCATCCGCTATGACCTTTTAAGAGACCTCTAAGAGAAAGAGAAATGCAGGGGCTCTCGCATGCTTTATCGGTACTTACTTCTTGTTGCACCGCTACAGCTAAAAAATTGATTATTATTAAAGGCATCAGTAAAAAATAGAATTTATTCATTGCATGGTTCATTACTTATAAATTTCATATTGCTCGTACACGCGCTTAGTATACATAATTGAGAACCAACACATAAGAATAAACATACCAATGAGCTGAATGATCGGCATTAAAAATGCTGCTTTCATAAATTGAAGCAATAATCCAAGCAGCAAGAATAGTAAGCCAAACAATAAAAAGTAACCGACTATCGAAATGAAGAAAAATGGATAATTATAAAAAACAAAAAGAGCTGCACGTTTTAAAGATTTTACGATAGAAAACATATTCTTAGGTGCATCAAGTATAAAAAAGAGGGCTATCGTAACCAGTGGCATTATAATGAATGGCAAAATCAAAAAAGAATACAATGAAGGCGCAAGCGTTCCCATAGAAAGCGTATATAAAAAATCCAAAATAGTTGCGCAAATCAACTGGAACCATAATCCTTTATAATAGGCGCCATCTTTCTTGGCAACCGAAGGCCGAATTGCTGCAATCATGCCAGCATTAATGAGAGCGAATATAAAAAATGCCGGATAATAGAGCCGAAAGCACCATGCTGGACTTTGTACACGACACACGCTATCATACCCTATCCATAGAATAATGAATGGAAAGAAATAGAGAAAGAATGGCTTAAGTGCCTTAAGAAAGACATTTATGGTAGCTAAAAAGAATATTTTTAGGTTTCGCGGTATAAAAATTAGCATCGATTCTTTCCATGAGTGCAAAATACCGTTTTTCATGTTATACTCCTAAAAATAATTCTAAAGTGCAATTTTTATTACGTTTGACTTTTATTTAATAATTAATTTACTATAAATAAAGAACAGATTGAATAATGCAAGCGGCAATTATTTGTACTTTTGTTTAAAATACCCTATTTTAGGTGACTAGTGAACCTCAAACCGCGTAAGTAGGCATGAAGAAACTATTAATTGTAGAATCACCGGCTAAAATCAAAACGATTTCTAAGTTCTTGGGAAAAGAGTTTAGGATCATGTCCACTATTGGGCATATTAAGGATCTTCCTCCAAAAAGAACCGGTGTAACAATTAATGGTTCGATCGAAATCGATTATGAAGTAATCGAAGATAAAGATAAGGTTATTGCAGACATTTGCAAAGAAGCTGCAAAATGCGACGAAATCTATCTTGCGCCTGACCCTGATCGTGAGGGTGAAATTATTGCATGGCACATTGGCCAAGAAATTGCAAAAGTCGCAAAAAAAGGCGCTGCAATTTATCGCATCACCTTTAACGAAATTACCAAACCCGCAATTACTGATGCTATCGATCACCCATCTACTATTGATATGCAAAAAGTTGCTGCGCAGCAAGCGCGCCGCGTTCTTGATCGCTGGGTGGGATACGAAGTATCTCCAATTCTATGGTCGAAAATTGCCAAGGGCCTTTCTGCTGGCCGCGTGCAATCGGTAGCGCTTCGTTTAATTTGCGATCGCGAACTTGAGATACGAGCGTTCAAGCCTGAAGAATATTGGACCATCGATGGCACGTTTGGCCATAAAGGCGGCCAATTTAATGCGAGCTTAACGCATAAAAATAAGAAAAAAATTGATATAAAGAGTGAAAAAGAATCTAAAAAAATAGTTGAGCAAGTAGAAAAAGATTCTTATATCGTCGAATCGATTACCGATAAAGAGCGCACGCGCCAACCACTCGCTCCATTTATGACGAGTACCTTGCAGCAAGCTGCGTATAATAGACTCGGTTTCTCGGTTAAAAAAACAATGCAAGTTGCGCAAAACCTTTATGAAGGTATCGCACTTGAAGATGCTTCAACCCCCGTTGCACTTATTACCTACATGAGAACCGACTCGCTCAGAATTTCAGATACGGCGCTCAAGCAAGCGCGCACCTATATCGACGACACGTTTGGCGGTACTTATTTGCCTTCAAAATCAAATGTGTTTGTTAAAGGTAAAGCGCAGGATGCCCATGAAGCGGTTCGCCCTATTGATGTAAATGTAACGCCCGATTATGTTCGTAAATTTGCAAGCGCAGATCAAGCAGCGCTTTATGAACTTATTTGGAAGCGTTTTATTGCCTGCCAAATGAAGCCAGCGATTTATGCACAACGCCAAGTGGTTGTTCAAGGCAAAGATTTCACTTTCAAAGTTACAGGATCTACCCTCATATTCGATGGATTTTTAAAAGTCTATATGGAAGAAGAGGAAGAGGATGATCAAAAGAAAGTGTTCATCCCTAAAGAATTAAAAGAAAAAGATCCGGTCGATCTCAAAAAGATTTTACCAAAGCAGCATTTTACTCAGCCACCGGCGCGCTATACTGAAGCATCGCTCGTTAAGGGCCTTGAAAAAGAAGGCATTGGCCGCCCGAGTACATATGCCACCATTTTAAATACAATTCGTGCGCGCGAATACACAGAGCTTGATACAAAAAAACGTTTCCTGCCGACAGAACTTGGCATGACTGTTACTAAATTACTCACCGAAAATTTGCCCAATATTATGGATACGAAGTTCACCGCCTTAATGGAGGAAGATCTTGATCGTATCGCAAAAGGGAAATTAGAGCGCGATCTCTTATTGCGTGAATTCTATAAAAGTTTTGAAAAAGATTTGGCACTCTTTAAAGAGCAAACCGCCGGGAAACGGCATGCGGAACCTACCGATATCACTTGCCCAGAATGCAAAAAACATAAGCTTTCAATACGTGTTGGTAAAACCGGCTCGTTCTTGGGATGTATGGGATATCCGGAATGTAAATATACCGCAAACTTTAAGCGCACCGAAGATGGCACGATTCAAATTATGGAACAAGAAGCACCAAAACTTCTTGATGAAATGTGCCCAAACTGCGGAAAACCACTGCGCCAAATGAGCGGAAAATTTGGCCCGTTCGTCGCATGCTCAGGATATCCTGAATGCAAATATATTAAGCAAACGAAGGCTAACTTTAAATGCCCGCTTGATAAAGGCGATGTGGTTAAAAAAATCTGGCAAGGAAAACCGTTCTGGGGATGCGGCAACTATCCTAAATGCAAATTCGTGGTATTTGGCGATATTGAAGAAACGCCATGCCCGAAATGTAAATTGCCGTTCTTGGTAAAAAAAGTAGATAAGCAAGGAAATGTAACCCTTATTTGCTCAGATAAAAATTGCGGCTATAAAGAATAAATTACCCCATTCACCCTGTCGTGGGAAACTAAATACCATTTAACCAAAATGCTGATAAGCATGCAAAAACCAATCCAACTTCGGTACATCACCAAAGAATTTATTGCACAATTCCTGCCTGAAGATCCTGTAATCCTAGAAGCAGGAGCGCATAAAGGAAAAGACACACTCGCTCTCCATGCGCAATGGCCACTAAGCACAATTTACGCTTTTGAGCCGGTGCCGCATCTTTATGAAAAACTGCATAGCGCCGTTTGCGCTATTCCTTCAATCCACTGTTACCAAGTAGCACTGAGTGATCAGATTGGAATTTCTACATTTTATGAAAGCACCGGAAAAATTGATGCTGCAAGTTCACTTTTGGCGCCGCACGATTATTTTGATGATAAACCAATTCAGTTTACCCAAATAGAAGTAGCAACGACGACGATAGATAGTTGGGCACAAGAAAACAATGTGCAAAAAATCGATTGCTTGTGGCTCGATCTGCAAGGCGGAGAGTTAAATGCGCTCAAAGCTGCAACCTCTCTTTTGCACACCATAAAAGTAATTCACACCGAAGCAAATTTAATTGAGCGCTATAAGGGTTCTCCGCTTTATGGTGAATTAAAAGAATGGTTAGAGAGTTATGGATTTGAAGTAGTTGCAGAAAGTTTTTATCACGGCAGCTGGGGAAATGTACTCTTTAGAAATAAAACGTATCAATAAAAGCCACAAAAAAATCTACTCTAATTTTTTCTTAATATCTTCAGGCAACGATTTAAATAAATCATCAAGTTTTGAATAGTTTTTCAAGTCAATCAGTTTATTTTTTTGGCTATGCTTCAATAAAAAAGAAAGAAGCATTGCTTGGTCCACTGCAATTCGGGGAGTTTCTAATAGAGATTGCAGGTTCCAAATACGTACCGTCCCATCATCACTTGCCGAGGCGCAGATCTTTCCATCAGCTGTGAGTGCCAAAGCACGCACGCAATTATAATGCGCGTCAAAAAATCCAACGGCTTTTTCGGTTTCTGTTTTCCAAATACCCAATTGATTATCAATTACTGATACGCAGATCTTTCCGTTAGCACTGAGCTGCACATCCTTTACCCCAACAAAAGTTGGAACGTATGCTTTAGGTGTTTTATTCCAAATACGCACAGTCATATCATCGCTTACTGAAGCACAGGTTTTTCCATCAGCACTAAGCGCAACACGCCTTACCCTATCAGTATGCCAATCTAAAACTGTAATTTGCGCTTGGGTTTCTGTATTCCAAATGCGCACCGTTTTATCATCGCTTGCCGAAGCACAGGTCTTTCCATCAGCACTAAGTGCCACACCCTTTACATAATCATTATGCGCAAACGTTGCAATGGATGATTCAGTTTCTGTATTCCAAATACGCACCGTTTTATCATCGCTTGCTGAAGCACAGATCTTTCCATCGGCACTGAGCGCAGCACAGATCTTTCCATCGGCACTGAGCGCTACATCTCTTACCCCATCAGTGTGCCCTTTAAGATTTTTCCATGCCGTGATCTGTCTTTGCGGATATATCAAATTAAGGTGGGGTACAATTTTTTCGTCCACATCGTATGGCAATTCCAAAGCATTCCATTTTCCAAGGGCCACTTCAAGATCAGAAAGGCTGCCGATTGATTCGATTTTTTTATCTATTTTCGCGGCGAGAGCAATAGAAGCTTTTTCAAATAATATTGGAATATTAAGAGCGTTAGCATTTTTTACGACGCTTGAAAGATCCATCTTAGATAAATCATTGAGCTTGCCTTCAAATTCTATCCGATGATCGATTCTTAGTAATAATGCAAAAATGATGCTCAACTCCAGCGATGAAATGGAAGGTAGACTTAATTCTTTATCAGCAGCAATACCATCCGAAATCATACATTGTATTACTCCGGATTGCTTTTTAAGACGCTTTATTCGCCTATCATTTTTAAAAGTTAATGGAATAGCTAATTTTTTGTCAGAACACTCAATTGTAAAATAATCTAGAGGCTTGTTTTTTAAGAGCGAATTTCCAAATGCAGGAACTACATGTTTACTATTTTGTGCCACTTTTTGAATCTTCGAGGAGAACGCAGAAAAGGGCCTGATCCCCTCCATTGCACTTGCAACTTGAGTGAGAACAGAAAAGTATAGAAGTGCCAATAATAAATTTTTTAATTTCATAATTTTTTCACATTAATAAATGTATTAATAAGAGAGTATTATAATCTATTAATTACAATAGCAAATTGATCAAAATTGTCAATTTGAATAAACTTATGACTTATTTATAATGAGCTATAGTTATTGCCATGGTTTTTAATTTATTAACCATACTTTTCTTTGTTATGCTCGCCGCTGAATGGAGGAAACCCATAAAGGAGCGGCAATGAAAATTAGGGTGATTCTACTGATAATTACCGGCATGTTAGCATCTTTCTCTTACTCAATGGAAAATCAACAAATCCTAGGTAAGCCATTTTGGCTTATTTTACAAGATGGCACTAAAATCGAGCTGAGAAGATCGGTCGTCGATAAATTTAAATATTTGCGTGCAGCCTCAGAAAATGGGATGAAAGAAACGTATGAAGATAAAATAGTTTGCGATGATATAGAACCTGCAAGCGCGCGTATGTTTGCTGAACTTTTGGCGAAATTCTGTGAATTTCCAGAAGCCTCAAGAGAAGAATCTCTACTTAAGGAAATCCTCGCCATTCCCCAGATTCATGAAAATATTATGGGTATTTTGCATAAAGCTGATCAATGGGAAGTACATGCTCTATACAAAGCATTATTACGGGCAAGTATTTGCTTAGTGAAACAGGAAGTAGACGCAGCTGAAGCAATCGAGCATTCGAGGGGCAATACTCAAAAACTATTGCAAAACGCGACAGATATCATCAGAGAAAAAAAACACTTAAAAAATCCTTCTGGTGTTCTTTCGCAAAAAGAATTTCCGCTGCATATCCCTGAATTGCGGGATCAAATAACCAGCGATTTAATGCCAAAGATTTTTGGAAAAACACCGTTTGAATTAAATAAAGTTCCCACCATTAACGATAATACCTTGAAAAGTCTTGCATACGACAGTTCAACGGATAAATTAATTTTATGTAGCAATGATCAAATAACGTTGCATGACGCAAAAACTGGAAAAGCTGATATACCAATCAACAACCAATCGATCGTTAAGACAGCACTCTTTGATGAAAAAAAGAAACAGATTATAACTGCCGGCTATCATGGACTCATTAATATCTGGAATGTAAATGGCTCTAAAGCGAAAAGCGTTCAACACTCTACCAGACGCTGCGTTTCTTCATTGGGAATTGACAGCACGAGCGAAACCCTTGCTGCAGGTGGCCACGATAAATTCGTTCACCTTTGGGATCAGACAACGTGGCAAAAAAAAGCTACTGTTCCCGTGCTTGCCGGCTTTCCCAATTCCTTTATCTTTGAAGACAATGGAATATATATAGCACATGATCTCGGTCTACATTTTTGGGATAGCAAAGAAGGAACACTAACTAGCTATTGGGGAACAAAATCTAAGAATATCCCAACACCTTTTAAATGCTTAACAAATCATCCGAATGAAAATTTTATAATTGGCACTGCTGGCAGGAAAATTATGATTATGGATAAAAGAAAAAAGGCAGTTATAAGCACTTTCGAGGGCCATACGGGAAATGCTTATTCTCTTATCATATGCCCTGAAGCACAATGCTTAATTTCCAGTAGTTACGATAAAACAGTCCGCATTTGGAATCTGGAAACAGCAAAATGTTTTCAAAAAATTGAGAAACAAAACCATGAATTGCTAGCGTTTGATTCAAAGCAGATGCGTGTTTTCACCAATGGGCTCGATGGCGCGATTAATATATCTACCATTCCACACGATCCAAAAAAGTTATTAGAACTTTATGCAAAACAATTGGAAGATAAAAAAAATTAATTTCTTGAAAGGCTAAAAGTAAATAAAGAAATCTCATTAATTTTTTTATTTGATTGCATCATAATGCGCTTGGTAGCAATCTTTGCCCCATATGATGGCGAATAAAAATCATCATGTAGTGTAAAAGAATTGGGGAGCACAAAACGCCCAAGAGTTTTATTATGGGAGTAAAGGACTAACGAATTTTGTTCCTGCATTATTTCAATTTCTGGAGCCACGATAAAATTCCATATCGTTGGGATTAGTTCGCCGCTTGCATCACTGAGTGATTCCCACCAGTCAGTTATGAAAATTTCATTTTCATTTACGCTAATTTTTCTGTGCGCACGCAGCGGCGCATACAGATCATGAAATGTGTATAATTCATTTTCGTGAAAATGCATCGCATTTTCAGGTAAATCGAGCGTAAACAAACGATTATCAAGCTCAACAGACTCTTTTCCTACGATGCCAAATGTGTTGTGCATCTGTGCAGAGCGAAATTTGTTTCTCCAATACGCGGAGGGCGTATAGATGTAGCTTCCTGGATCGACAAAAATAGGAATCCCATCGATCGCAAGCGTGAAACTTCCAACATCATTATGATGATGGCCAGATGGTTGCCGATTTTGGTAAGCATGATGCCGCAATGAAAGATGAATGCGCTCATTTTTAAAAATCGAAATGCCAAAATTTTTGTAATGAGCAATGTGCTCATTATTTTTTATGTGAATTTTTGGTAATTCACCAGTTACAATTTTTCCTGAGTCGTTATCACCAATTTGAATTAACCGACTTGGCGCAAAACTGCACCAATCGATGAACTCAAGCATTCGTTGAAATTTTTCTTGATGCGCATTTGAAATTTCAAAACCATAATTTTGCGCAATAAAAAAAATATGATGCACAATTTCGGTAATTAATTTGTGATAGAAAGTGGACCCTTCATAATCGGTTCCTTCATCAAAAACTTGTTTATCAAATTCGCGCAAACATTCTTGAAAACACCATTCAGCTTTCTTTTGAACAGTTTTGCCAAGTGGCTTAAAAAAATAGCAAAGGTATAAATAACCAACTAAATCTGAAAAATAATGATTCGAAGTGCGAGAATCATACACTTCCCAATGATGCTCCAGATAATTAAAATGATCATAGAGAGAACAAATGAATTTTCCCCAAAACGCTGGCGAAATAGTTGTTGAATCTTTAAAATAATGAAATGCCCATATCCAATTAATTGCGCGAATAGCAACATCCATTGGGCACGCCCAATTGGGGCCAAGTAAGACAGGATTATTTTCCAACCAATCGTTTATTTGATCGCAAAAAGATTGCGCGTACTTTTCATCGCGCGTTAATTCGTATGTTTTTCCGATGGTTGCTAAATGCTGAAAGCGCGATAGTTCCCAAGGAACTTTAATATCTTTTATAAACTGGCGTTGCCCGCCAGTTTTAATTGAAATGTCTTTGTAATAAATTAACGGGAAACTATTTTCTTCTTTGGGATTTTGAGATGCGCACCTAAAATCGCTGTGCCACGGAATTTTGGGAAAGCATTGTTTTCCAGATCCTAAAAGATCGAAACAATTATGAGAAAAATTGCTTGCGCAATTTTTTAGATTTTCTAATTGGATCGGCTCTAAAAAGATTTGTGTATCGTCTAATTGCAAGTGCGCTGCGGCGTGTGCAAAAAAAATCTCGAACGTTTCTGCATAATTATTTTTTTTTGCAATCGATTGCCATGAATGAGAAAGCTCACGATTCAGCGCTTTTTTTTTCTGCGACCGCTGATATATTCCGTGCGCAACGCGAGCGGCGAGAAGCTCTGCCGATTTTCTTGGGCCGAGTTTATATGCTTTCTTTACGTACCGCCCAATTTTTTCGATCATGTAATCTTGGTTCCATTCGGTACATGATGGCCAACGGTCGCCATTATCGCTCTACCGTTCTCATCTTTTGCGAAAAGCATCATGCCATTCGACTCAAAACCCACCATTGCGCGTGGCTTTAAATTAAATACAAAAATTCCTTGTTTGCCGATAAGTTCATCCTGAGAAAATGATTGGCGCACACCCGATAAAATCTGGCGCGTTCCCTTATCACCAAAATCAATTTGTAAGCGGTATAATTTATCAGATTTATCAACCGTCACACATTCGACGACTGTTCCGACAATTAACTCAACTTTTGTAAAATCATCAATTGCTATGTAATTCATATTATTATTCGGGGTCCCCGCAACAATGGCTTCTTTGCCGTTTTCGGGGCTATTCACCGTTTCTTCAGCTGGTTCTTCTTTCACAATAATCTCCGGTTTTTCAAATAAACTTTTTGTAGATGGTTGCAATATAAAAGTATGATTCCAGCGGCTTGTTTTGAGCTGCTCAACAATATTATGCTGCGGTGCTAATTGCCATTGAACGCTGAGTGCGCTCAAAAGTTCTTCCATTTTTTTTGGCATTACGGGCCACAGCAAAAGAGCAATCGTATGCAAACTATGGCACGTTGAAGAAATTACCTGCTCAAATAATTTAGGGTCTGTTTTTGCTAATTTCCAAGGTTCATTTGCATGGAAATAACTATTTACTTGATTGATATAGCGCCATAAACGGCCCAGCGCAATATGCATCATATATTCGTTCATATGTTGCCCATATTCTTCAACCATATCCCAACAATCATTGCGCAGCGCAAGCGCCTGTTCAGCAAGCACTTCGTGCGGGCCAACTTCAGTTAATTGATATTTGTGCGCAAGAACAATAACGCGATTGAGTAAATTTCCCAAATCGTTAGCAAGTTCACTTCCGATTGCTTTTTCCAAATCTTCAATATGAAATGGAGAATCTTGCGTTACCGCCAAATGGCGCATCAAATAGTAGCGCACCGGATCCGCTCCATATTTTTGGTAAAGCACTTGGGGGTCGACCACATTGCCAAGCGATTTGGACATTTTTTGGTCGCCAACTTTTATCCATCCATGAACGAGCAATGTTTTTGGCAATGGCAAACCGCTTGCCATTAAAAATGCAGGCCAATAGACCGCATGGAAACGAATAATATCTTTTCCCATTACTTGAAGATCGGCAGGCCACCATTGATTAAATTGTTCTTCGCGTTGCTCACCTTGGCCCCATCCGATAGCGGTTATATAATTGTTCAGCGCGTCGGCCCAAACATAGACAACATGCTTTTCGTCATCCGGAAATGGAATGCCCCATTTAACGGTGGTGCGCGAAATACTTAAATCTTTTAAACCAGATTGCACAAAACTAATAACTTCATTTAAACGTTCTTTGGGCGTAATAAAATGAGGGTGCGATTTATAATATTCAAGCAATCTATCTTGATAAGCGGATAACTTAAAAAAGTAACTTTCTTCAGAAATATAACTTGTTTCCCTGCCGCACGAAGGGCAGAGCGGGCTACCTGTATGAATTTCGTTCTCTTCAACCGTAACAAACGCTTCATCTGAAGTGCAATACCAACCGGTATAAACCGATTTATAAATATCTCCCTGCTCACGCAGTTTTCTAATCCATTTTTGTACAGCAAGAACATGATTATGATCGGTTGTGCGCACAAAATAATCGTACGCAATTTCGTATTCATCCCAAACGGTTTTATATGCTGGTACAAAATGATCAACAAATGTTTTTGGGTCTTTGCCAGCAGCCTCTGCAGCTTGAGCAATTTTTTGCCCGTGCTCATCGGTGCCGGTTAAAAAAAATGTTTTTTTACCTTGCAGTTTTTGCCAGCGCGCAGCGACATCCGCAATCAAGGTAGAATAAAGGGAGCCCAAATGAGGCTTTGCAGTAACATAATAAATGGGAGTAGTAACATAAAAACGATCGCGATGCGCCATGAGAAACACCTAATAACAAAAGTATTCTTTTTATGATCATCGTAATGGAAAAAGAATATTTAGGCAAAAAGACCCTTCGATACAATTTTTCGCAACGCTCAAAATCACTCAGGGCGAGCGGGGGGAGGAAATGTTTCAGTTGCGCTCATCCTTCGATACAAATGCTATCCATCTTCGTTCTTCGAGCTTCGCAGTGCAGGTCGCATTCACGCGGGACGAGCGCTTCAGAAAAAAAATTGATTAATTGCGCTCGTGGTGAGTGATTTTGAACGCAGTGAGAAATTGTATCGAACCATGCGCAATAAAAAAACCCCGCGACTTTTCATCGCGGGGCGTTTGTTAAGTTTTTCTAAGTGTTTAGAAATAAATCATCATACCAAGATACCAATCGGTATCTTTCATAGAATTTTTGCCAGCAAACGTATGCATCCAACCGCCAAATATTTCTGCATAATCACTTTGGTGGAAAATTTCAGCTCTGATCCTATGCGCTGTCACGTTCGTACGATTTTCTGCAACCGCTGGATCGAGCAATGCAGGATTTCCTAGGAAATCAATAAGTTGGCCCATGACGAAATTAACGTGATCATGACCTTTTACATATACTTGGTAGCCTAAATCAAGCCCAACACGCGGATTGCAAACTGGCAAGAACGTAAAATCTATATCGCCGACAAAATATTGCCATGAAATATCTGCTTCAGTTGTAGGCCCGAGACCCTTAACGGTTGAACCTTTAAACGTCGCTGCAATTTCCTCGCGAGCAGGAGCAACATAATAGTAACGGCCATCCGCTTTAATATGAAGCCAATCAAGCCCTTCCCATCCTGCGATAAATCCAAGATAGGGCTCCCAGTGCCCATTATTTCCAGTTGACTGCTGCAGAAGCAATTTTGGATTTTTAATTTTTTTGCCAGTTGGTGCACGTACGCCTAACAAACCTTCGCCAAAGAAATCGCACCAATAGCGCTGAAAATAAAGCTCAAGATTGAGATCGCCTGGGCCTATCGTGCGCTGCGTATTAAAATCAAAACCAAATCCTTGGAAGAATTGAAGTGCCGAACTATTTGGTAATCCTTTAATAATAGCTTTTATCGCGGTTTGAATATTTCTCGCGTCATCAGCTATATCAAAGACCCCTCCAGTCACGGCAGCAGTCGGCAATACCCACAAACGTCTTTGATTCGCGAGATTAGCACCGAGTGGAGCATAGTTTGTGCCATTATCAAAGTGGGCACGCGAATTAGTCGCCAAGCCTGATCCATCGGCAGCCAGATTCGGCAACCCTGCAGCTACTACTTTGTTAATAGTAAAAGGAGCAGTTGGAACAGTACCAACATCTTTTGCTATAACGTTGACTGGATACGGAACCATATTAATTTGCGTAACATTATTCTGGTTCATCAGAATAGGCTGCTGAAATTTGATAAGAGGCTCTTGGGGAGCGTTTACGGTTAAACGCAAACTTGCCAAAAAATCCAAACGATACGCAAAAGCATCTTCTATCACCTGCACCAGAGGAGAAATACCTCCTTCTGAAAGCACTTGCTCGCGTTCCATTCTACACACTTTATCAAGTGAGCCATCTTCTAAATCTGCACAGCAACTATCAAGTTCCATTTCAATATCGCGATATGGAATAGTAGCGCGTAAACCAATGTGCCATTCACAATCACACCCAAAAACAGTATCGACAGTTATGCCAAAAAATGCGCCGCGTTCGTTATAAGAAATACGAGGGCTAAACGTTGAGAATTGCAGGAAGGGATTTAAAGGGTCGATCTCACCAGCCGGAAATGCATTAACTCCTAAAAAATCCTCGAGGCCAAAAATGACCGCATCAAGATTTTCTGTTTTAATCGTTTCGTTATTGCGGAACATATTTTTTGCGGATCGATAATAGCCCGCACCCCAGGTATCTATATTCCAGCAGGTTTCGACATCTTTAGGACGAGGCTGCGGATAATGCCAGTATCCCCACCATAGTGGCAAAGGATTTCTAATTTCCCGGGCACCGATCTCCGCAAATACTGACACCCCAATAAGCACCCCCGCAAGGAGGTGCTTTGTCATCTGGTTTCTCTTCATTCTACTCCTTTAAACATATAATCATCTAACCTTGCAATCTTAAATAGCGTCATTACGATCCACGTATTTCAGTGACTATGTTTATATCACCTGTCGCATCATCAACGTTCAGATGGACAGCGCCACGTGCTAATGAGTAGTCATAGCTCCTTGGATCTGCAGAAGTACCGCCTAAAACGCGCGTATACGGTGTACGGTTGATAACATTATTATGAACATACGCAACAGTAAATACATTGAGATTTGTCATTGCGCAGTTTGCTTTTGGCGACGCATATGAGTCTATTTCTCTTGTCGCCAAATAGGTATACAACGCTAACGGAGTAACGGCTGTAGGTTGCGGAGGTTGAGTAGCATCATTCAGAATATCTTTTGAAGAGAAAATACCAACCGTTAAGCTGCTATTTACGACGCCGTTAAATGTTGTCACTGTTGGATTTAAAGTAATACCCAAACTTGGCCCGCGCAAAATAGTACGCAAATCGGTCATGAAGGGTTCGGCTGGCGTATCAAATGATCCTGAGCGCTTTGGAGAATATGCGTCAAAAAGAGCGCGACCTGTTTTGAAGAATTCATGATCGGTTGGAATCGTTTCGCCTTGCATCAAGATATCCATTAATTTCATAATTAATGGGCGAACCTGATCGGTAGGCACCATAAACGATTCACGCTCAGTTGTCATCAACTTATCGAAGAACTCATGAGCTTTCCCGACGAATGCATCATTAAACTGCACTCTCTCTGGAGCGGTCAAACAATTCTGCATAAGAATCATGTTTCCGCCGCCAAGAATATTGGCAACTATTGGATCGAAGTTGAATGTATAGGAATTAGCAGGCCCAATTGCTAACAGAGAAGCAAGATTGAAGTTTCCTGAAAATATTTGATTATGACGGAAAATCCCTTCAGAGTTGGTAATGCTGATATTGCCCACGTTTGCCAAGCAACCCACAACCCAGTTATTTGGGAAGGTGCTCGTTTTATCAACCATGCCGACGCCCATGCCAAAGAATCCTTGGCGATTGATCTGGAATACGGCACCTATGCCATTAATTGTTAAGTTGAAGTTAACGAGTGCACCTGGAGTATTAAGTGTATTACCAATTTGGAATGCGCCACCTTGAATACTATCGTTACCAATTTCAAAACGGGATCTATCTTGTAAAATCAAACTAATGTTTGTGAAGTTCGTGCAGGTTGGATCGGTTTCCACACCAAAGAATGTATCGTTTGGCACGACGAAGCTTGATGCATCATTAAAGACGATCGTGCCATTACCGATTAACTTTACGCGAATTGGATCAAGATCAGAAACCGACAATCCGGCTTCTTCGCCCAGGTTGAACACGCGCTCTAACGAAAGCGATGCGTTATCGGTAAATACAACGGTACCGCCGCCTAAAATCATGCGCGCGCCTGGCTCAAATACCAAGCTTAAGTTACCCGCAAATTCTATATTTTGCGTAGGAAGTGTGAATTGCGAAAGATCAAGCACACCAGTATTAAGAACATGAATCTCTTTAGGATCTTGCGAATGGAAGCGTAAGGTTTGCGGCGATCCTATACCAAAATTTGGCCCTGGCATTATATGACATACGTTATTAATGATAACATCTTCATTAATCTCAAATGTGCCGCTGCCATTTGCGCATAATTCTACGCCGTTGATACCAAGAACTATCTGAGCAGAATCGGAATCAAGATTACGGTGAACCGTATTAAGTCCAACCACGCCTTCATTTTGAACTACGATGAATGCAACGGGAGCTTCTGCCGTATTGCAGCCAAGCAAGAATACTAATTCACGAATATTACCACCATCAACCAATAGATGAGCCTGATCACCAATACGTGAGCGTTTGATTTGGAACTGATCAACCGTACCTTGAACCGTTGGTAACGATTGCAAGTTTGCCGCGGTTACCGGCGGGCAGAAACATGCACTTGGTGTAAATACTGGTTCATAAGGAACAAAGCTTGGTGTGCCTGTATAATCCTTTGTTACCGCACCCCAATCCATGGTGAAATCTGATAAGAATTGGCCGGCTGGAACTAAGATCGGCGAGTTAGGTGGTGTGAGATTAATATTCCACTGTGTAATGCCGACACGGTTCCGGAAATTCACTTGATTTTCGGGAAGATCAATCACGCCGTTTCTACTGCGGACAACCATCGTTGAGAAGTTAGCGATAGCCAAACGGTCGATCGTAATCGTTCCATTTGCATCAACAAATATTGCCCCTTGGCCCGTTGTACCACTTGTTTCAGGAAGACCAAGAGATCCGCCATGCGTTTCAAACGATAGATAATCACCAACTATTACAAGCGATGGAGTCGTTACCAAGGCAAACGGAATTCCTTGCGTACTGGTTCCCACGGCAGCATCGGTACCGATTGAGATATTACTGTTGTTGCCCAAGAAAATAGTGTGAACAGAGAACTGACCAGTTATGTTTCCCGTAATTCCTTGCGTAATGCATGATGAGTTGTAGCTAACGTCTAAAAGCAATTTTTGCAAAGATGTTACAGCCTGTGCATTTTCTTGGAAAATATCAAGATGTGAATCTTTATCAATGAGTTGACCTGCTGCAGATAAAGAACCTAGATTGGTTCCTAAAATTACGTAGCGACCATATGCGTTATCAATCGCACGTCCGTTTGCATAAAAGAGGAATTCACTTACGTTGCCACCCGGGTTTATCGAATCGTTTGGCACACGAATATCAACGCCAGTAAATCCTGCGCTTGTATTAAAACGAATGAACGCATCGTATAATGCAATCGTTGGACGCTGTTGACCAACAGGATTGCAAAGAACGAATGTTTCACCACCAATGTAGGTTGGCTCAGAATTTAAATCACAACGTCCGAGATTGTCACGCTCGAGCACAATATGATTTACGTCCGTATGCATTATTGAAGCATTTTCAATATTCATACGGTTATTAATAATCCATCCAGCACTGTTATAATGTTGGTATGAACCATCTGCGTTTAACGCAAACGTACGCATTGGAAATTGTGTTTCAGTGCCCTCTACAAATACTGGGCATCCAGATTTTGTAACAGCCAATGAAAGGACATTAAGTCCATTGCTTCCTAATGGATCGCCATCGACATTTAAAATTCCTTCAACATCAAATACTAAATTACCAACGCCCGGTGTTCGTTCCAATGGGCTAATGGTAAATGAAAGAACGAGCGAGCCGTTTACGGTTACAAATTCGGTAAAACTTCCCAGATTATCGGCACCCGAACGGAAATAAATTGCCGATGCGCCTTCCATAACAATATGCGCAGGAATCGCATTAGCATTTTGGAATCCATCTACAACAAATGCTGATGGATTACGGAATTTAATAAAATCTTGCGCGCTTGATGCTTCACCGTTTAAGATCGCCGCCTGTATTAATGGCTGTAAATTACTAAATGGTGTTGTTACAAACGGAACCGCGTTCGTAGTGGTACCTATGTAATTCAAATAGGTTATGTTTTGTAACTCCATCTCTGCATTTGTTCCAAGAATAAATCCTGTTTGTGTTCCAGTTATAAAGAACTGGCCATCACAGAATGGATCTTCCATATAATTCGTGAGAACATTATTTTCGTTAATGACTGTTAAACAAGCAGGTGTTCCAGCACCACTATTTGCATTTTGTATAATGAAGTGTGCATTGCCGCCAGCAGGAACAGCTAAATTAATATCTGATATGAGAATGTTTGGATTATTTAATCCGCCTGCTGCTGTTAATTGATGGCCCATGATATCCACGTTTGCACCATTGAGCAAACGAAGTATCATTAATCCAGCGCCTGTATTAGATGGATCAAACTTAATGAGCGCAGTTTCTGTGGCGCCACCTGAAGCAACGGGCGTTACTGCCATATAGCTCATAATTGAGCGCGGGCCAACCTGAACTTCTACATTACCTGCAAGATCTCCAGCACCTAATGAACCAAGTGGTTGGAATCTACTAAAGAGAACTATTGGGCTTGCACCATTTTGCATCGCAACAAAGAACTTCGTTCCACCACTTGTTGGAATCGAACTGAATGCGACATGTTTAGTGCCTTCAATAAAGAAGTTAACATTACCACCGCCTGATACGGTAACGAGAAGATCAAGAAGTGTTGAACCGTTTGCCGTTCCTCTAAAAAGAAGATCATTGGTTAACGAGAACGTAATCGAATGTCCCGTTGCAGCATATAAATATAAGCGAGCTGGATTAGTTGGAACACCATCAGCTCGATTTCCTGAGCCCGTAATAACTGCATCGCCATTCGTTACCGTAATTGCGATATCGCAATTTATGGCCTGAACATGAATACCATCAACAAGCGCATTGGTTCCTATGACATCAATATTTTGGTCAATAACATCTGATGTAACGCCTGGGCTAAATCCTCCAGGACCATCACTCAGATTATGCCAGTTGACTGTTGTGGCGCATGGCGCTGCAACTAATAGTTTTGAAGTAAAAATCAATGCAACGATTAATAATCGTTTCGCCAAATAATTGGCAGAATTCTTCATAAACTCCTCGCCTTTTTTAAAATACTACTACTTTTCTTGCTCCTGAAAATACAATCAATCTTCTAACATACTACTAAAATTAATAGCTATAATTTTGATTTTTTATTAGTTGAGAATAAAACATTTCTAACAAGTAAAATCAATGAATTATACTTTGATTGCCATCCAAAGATGGTTAAGCTGCTGCTCAGAAGTCAATAATCTAAAAAAATGAAGAGAGTTGATAGCTAGTCGATGTGCCTCAATTAAAGAAGATGGCGCGCCGGCGCTTTCCAACCATTCGTTAAGTTCTATCGTTGCCGGAATAAAAGGATATTTGTGAAAATGATGTTTTAAAATTTCTGGTTCAAAAAGAAAATTAATGAAATCATAAACAGCATCTGCATTTTCGGTGGTTCGTGAAATCACCAAACTATCAAGCACAAGAAAACCGCCTTCTTTTGGAATCTCAAAATTAATCATATTATTCTGCTTGAGCGTATTCATAATAAAAGGGCTCGCAACAACCGCAACGCTACATTGTTCTGAGCGAAGCAAATAATCGGCACGCATATCAGCATCTACATACGCTTGCACATGCGGACGCTGCGCAACTAAAAGTTTATAAATTTCTTGTTGCTGAGCCACTGTAAGTTTTTCGATTGCGCCGTACAAATAATAGGCTGCTATAGCTACCGCTTCTCTGCCACTATTAAGCATCGCAATCTTTCCTGGCAGCGTTTGATCAAAAAGAAGTTTCCAAGATACCGGTTCACGATCGGCTAAAACATCACTGCGAACACCAAGCCCATACACAGCCCAATGATACGGAATCGAATAATCATTATTTCGATCGAAATAAACACCCAACAATTCAGGATTTAATCTATTCCAGAAATTCAGCTTCGAGCGATCAAGAGGCATTATGAGCTGAGTATCAATGAGTTTTTCCATAATATAATCGGAAGGAATAATTAAATCGAAGCCTTGCGCTCTGCCTGCTAGCAATTTAATAAATAGTTCTTCATTGTTTTCAAAATATGAAAGCCGAACTTTAACGCCAGTTTTTTTCTCAAACTTGGTAAGCAGTTCAGCATCGATCATATCGGTCCAGGTCAGCACCGTAATAATTTTTTTTGGCTGAAACCAACGCATAAGGGGTGAATAAAGAAAAATAATAATCAGCGCACACCAAAAAATAATCATGCCACTACGTACCAACAACCTGAAAGATGCCCTATTGCTCATCAAGTGCCCCTTGAATTAAAAAAGTTTGGTACGAAATCTACTGGTCGCAAGTATTAAAATAATGGCGCTGCTCAATAGAAATAGAATGGTTGATAATGCATTAAGCACTGGCGACATACCGGTGCGAATCGTCGCAAAAATATACAACGATAATGTTTGCGCAGAACTGCCTGCACAAAAAAAAGACAATAAAAAATCATCGAGCGAGATAATAAAAACTAGTAACCCTGCCGATACGAGCGTTGGAGCTACCAAAGGAAAAATCACTTTCATAAAAGTCTGGTTAAGCGTAGCGCCCAGATCAAGCGATGCTTCAATAAGACTATAATCAATTTCTGCAAACCTGCTTGAAAGAAGCGGCACTACATAGCCAAGCCCGAGGATCGTATGGCCGACGATTAAGGTAGTCAAACCAAGTGGAACACCAAAAAAAGTAAAAAAAGTTAGTAATCCAACCGATAAAACAATTTCGGGAACCATCAAGTTTGCATAAAACGATGCAAGGAATTTTTTCATTTTCGCTTGCACACTATAAAAAACCACTAAAAGCCCAAGTACTAAACTCAAAAAAACTGAGCCGCATGCAACTATGAGGGAATTTTTAAACGCATCCCAAATAACTGGCGATTGAAAAAGCTCCGCGTACCATCTTAATGAGAACGAATGCCAGGTATACGGAAAACTTACGCTATTAAAAGAAAAAACAATTAAAATAATAATAGGCAAATAGAGAAAGACATACACAAGCGCAAGTATGATCGGCAAAACATAGCGAGAGAAACCTTCATTAGTCCACATTGCTTAACCTCACACCCGGTAG
Source organism: Candidatus Dependentiae bacterium (assembly GCA_016191325.1). NCBI lineage: Bacteria > Candidatus Babelota bacterium. The sequence goes on from JACPOV010000008.1 coordinate 717,288, forward strand.
ATAATTTTTTTTAGTAACCAATTAAGCAGCAGAATAGAAAGAAGCAAACATATGCCGCTCATACATGTAAATGCTGCACCCCGCTCAATTTCCAATGCGTTCAGTACATAGTGCGAAATCGCATTTCCCACAAAAACATATTTATCCCCGCCCATTAAAAGTGGAATTGCAAATTCACCAAATGCCAGAACATACACCAGAAAAAAACCGGTTCTAATACCTGGCCAACTGAGAGGCAAAATTACGCGCAAGAATGTTTGCCAGTATGTTGCACCCAAATCCTGGGAAGCTTCAAGCAAATTCTCATCCACTTTTTCTAAAGCGCTCACGAGCGGCATAATCATAAAAGGCATATAGCAATAAAACATAACGATTGAAATAGCAAAAAGATTATGCAAAAGTGCAAGCGGCTCGTGAATCAAACCTAAAGAAGTTAAAAACCTATTCAGTAAACCATCGCGCTCAAGAATAAAAAACCATGCATAAATTAAAATAAGGAGGTTAGTCCAAAATGGCACAAGCAAGAAAAAAAGAAAAAGCTGTTTAAATCTACCCGCTTTGAATGCTAAAAAATAAGCAACTGGATAAGCGACAAGTAAGCAACTGAACGCAACCAATAATGCTAAAAAAAGTGAATTTAAGATAATTTTGAAATGCAAAAAATCGAGGACCGCTACATAATTTTTGGTAGTTACGATGAGTGCAGAAGCGACGCCTGCGCGATCGACAACGCTCATTAAAATCATAACAACTAGTGGAATGCATAAAAAAAATAATTGCCAAATAAAAGCGGGAAGGCAAAAAAAGAAAGGTAGCTCTTGCAAAATTGCTTGTTTGATTTTTTGTGCTTTATTCATCGTTCTAGCAGCACCGCATTTTCTTTTTGCCAATAAAGAAACACTTCGTGGCCGTAATCAATAACTTCCCGCGCGAAATGCTCTTCGTTTTGCTCAAATACTTGCATCAAATAATCATTTGCTAAGCGAACGTTATACTGCGTTGAGCGGCCATGATAAACAATCGATTCTACGATTCCTTTAACTTGATTTGCAAATCCTTGAACCAATTGCTTTGCGATTAAAATTTTTTCAGGGCGAACGCTCATATATACTTTTTTGCCCGGCACCATCCAATCTCTTTTTTCAGGAACAAACATACGAACGGTTGCCAATTGATCAACATCCATAAGTATTTCTTGCCCATTAATTTCTTGAAGTTTACCCTGCAAAAGATTTGTAGTACCCACGAATTTTGCAACAAATGTAGAAACAGGAAACTCATAAATTTCTTTTGGCGTTCCAATTTGTTCTATTGCGCCATCGTGATTCATAATTGCCATTTGATCTGCTACGGTGAGCGCTTCAAATTGATCATGGGTCACGTACACAAACGTCGTTTGCAAATTACTTTGAAGATCAATCAATTCAAGAAGCATTTTTTCTCGTAACTTCAAATCCAAAGCTGCAAGTGGTTCATCTAGCAACAGAACGTCGGGCTGATTAATCACGGCGCGGGCAAGTGCCACGCGTTGTTTTTGCCCACCCGACAATTGATGAATAGATTTGAACATGTGTTGTTCAAGATGCACGCTATTGAGCATTTTAATAACGCGTTGCTCGATAATTTCTGGCGAAACACCTTTTATTCGCTGGCTATAAGCGACGTTATCAAAAACATTTAAATGGGGGAAAAGAGCATAGTTTTGAAATACGGTATTTATGCGGCGTTTATTGATCGGAGCGTGAGTGATTTCTTGATCGCCCAAAAAAATGTGCCCGTTATCAACCGATTCAAAGCCGGCAATAAGGCGCAAAATAGTTGTTTTTCCGCAACCGCTTGGGCCCAGAAGAGCAAAAAATTGGCCTGAAGGAATTGTTAAATTCAAATCCTCAAGAATCGCCTGTCCATCATACGTTTTCTTTATATTTTCGAGCTTAATGCTCTTTGTCATGCTTTCTCCGACCGCGCAATCACGACTGGGATAATAATATCTGCAAGCGTGCATGGTATCACAACTGCCATAATTAACAACACAAAAAGAGGACCCATAAACGGATACCAATTAGTAAACCCTTCGGAAACCATATAAAAAAGTGCCGCTAACGAACTGCAAAAGATGTGCCCGATATGCGTGATCAAAGAATAGATTTTTTTTGAAGAGCCGTTTTTGCTAATCACTAAACCGTTGATAAGGCCGATCGACAAAAAAGGAATAACATTGCGCAGCTCTGAGCCCCAACAAATATGCAGCCTCATCGAAACGCCCAATAATCTTCCCGCTACGTACGGCAGCAAAATATCTGAAAGTGTACAGAAAACGATCGCTGAGCACATTGCAACCACAAAGCCACGCATCATATTAGTTGAATAGCGCGAAAATGTAATCAATGCACCAGATGCAGCAAACGCTAAGTGCACAAAATGAAAACTGTGAAAAAGCATGTGCGTCCCACGCGAAGCCGATGCTGGATCGCCGCGCATAATACCAAAAAACTCAACTAAGCTGAGTACCAAGATCCCCACCGCTACCGAAAAAATAGCGTACGGAAAATGGCACATCAATTCGTCCATTAACGTCCCGTTATGATGCTCGTGTAGATCGCATCCTTTTGAATGATCTTCCATTTTATTTTAAACCTTTATTTTTCAATTAAAAAAGCCATAAAAAGCCTGTGTCTTACACTATAAATCTTTTTTGGGAATTAATCAAAAATTGGATAATAAAAAAGAGCCCAGATTCAACCAGGCCCTTTTTATAGTTTTTGTATTAAAATAAGGCTATTTTTTCTGCCACCTTTTGAGATATGCGGCAAATCCACAGGCGCTAACAATTGCACCGATTCCTGCAGCGATTACTGTTTTTTTGGTAAATAAGCGCTCGCCCATCTTGTTTTGATATGCAAGTTGCACTTGCAGTTTTTTAATCTGCTCTTCCTGGCTTTTTTGCTTTTCAGCATGTTGTTTCTTAAGTTCATCGTTGATTTTGATGAATTCCTGAAGCTGCTTTTCACATTGCTCGTTCTTATTTGCAGAGTGACGGCGCAAACTCTGATTAAATATGTTTTCTTTATAAAGGGGCATATACGGTGTATTTAAAGTTTCTATATTATTGTAATCTAAAACTGTTTTCTCCAATACGATCATTGCATCGACCAACAAGCGATGTTCTTCTCTTGGGGCGAGTAAGTACATACCCGAATTAAATGGCACCACACTTACAGAATTGAGCGGCATAAGCGATTCAAAGGCGCACGCGACCTTCACAAGCAAATCGATAAACCCACCGTTTTCATCAACGCGTAAGAGCTTATGATTTGGGTATTTTTTCATAGTTTCACCCATACTTTTTGGAGAAAGCGGCATCGCATCAACGCTTTCCTTTGAGCTTTTAAGCTTTTCAATCATTGTTATAAATTGTCGTGCTGCCGACGGTGCTTCTTTTCGAGGCACAAGAGGGGATTCCATCCCCAAGAGCACTTTTGAACAAATACTTATTATTATCAAACTGATAAACCCAAACTTTTTCATACCCCACTCCTTTTGAAAGCATTCATTTTTAGAATAGCTCTAAAGGAGATCGGTTTAAAATAAAAAGAGCCCGAATTGCATCGAGCTCTTTTTATTTTTACTAAATTAGGTTTATATTTTTATGCTTTATTCATGTACCAGTTATAAGCTTTTTGTAAACCTGCGTAGCTAGCAAGCGTAACGGCACCGCCTACAAAATATTTTCGCCAAGAGTTTTTTTCGGCTTTTAGTTGGGATTGAAGATTTTGAATCGTTGCGGCTTCGTTTCCAACTGGCTGGTTACCCATTTGCTCAATTAAAGTTTTTTGAGAATCTATTTGCTCTTCCAGCTGGTTTACAACCTGCTGATATTGTTGCGATTTAGCAAGAGCATCCTTTTGACATTGTTGATGGGCAGAATTAGTTTTCTCTGCGCGCAAGAGGGCTTTAATATCCCCTTCTTTTTGCTCTAATGCTTCATTGCCGCAATCTATTGTCTTTTTATAAAATTCAATATTTTGCTTCAGTCGTTTTACCTCTTCCTGAAGCTCATTTCCATTAGAATTGCCATTTTTCACTGAATGTTCAAGTTCGGCTTTTTCTTTTGAAATTTGCGAATAGAGTTTAGCAAGTTTTTCATTTTCTTCAGAAAGTTTTTCAACGGTTTCTTTCTCAGAATCACTTAGGCTATCGCGAACTAGCTTTTTAATTTTTTGAATATCTTGATCGCAAGCTTCGAAATCTAAGCGATCTAATTTTAGATACCCGTACTTATCAGATTCGGAGTGAAAAAGTTTTATTGCTCCATCTTTGGCAAATCTACTTTCGAAAGTTCTGCCTGCGTCCACAATCGCATTCATGAGCGCTGCATCACCAATTATGCCATCTTTATTATATTCTAGACGAATATATACATGCTTATTGTGTGGCGATCTCTCAAACGGCATGCTTAGGTGCGCGGGTAGGGTATTATATTTTTCATTTAGTTTTCGACCTTCGCTAATGGCTTGGGAAAACCTAAGTAGGCCCCCATTTATTACGTTTAGCCCTCCGTTAACGCCATTAACGTATTCCAGTCGCTCTATATTTTCTTTTTTTAGTTTCTCTGCTAATTCAGTACTCTTATTTTCATTCATCCCAAATGCGGAACCGAATGGTATAAGTGCCATTGCTAATAACAATTTTTGTATTTTCTTCATAAATCACATCCATAGTTTCATAGATTCAATAATCACTTATAGAATGCCCAAAATTAAATAACTTGTCAAATAGAAATTATTACAAATAGGCCATTCTTATAGCCCCCTAGAAAGAAAAACTAAATCTCAAAAAGCATGGCCCAGTGTAAACCAAGCCGCGTAAGAGTTTTCTTCAGGGTCTTGCTTGCGCCATTTCCAGCCAATATCAAAACGCAAGGGGCCCATAGGGGTTAAATACCGCAAGCCAAAACCGGTTGATCCCAAAAGAGAATTGCTATCGATCGCCGTTAGCGGTGCATCAGATACTAAAATGCCAATATCTTCAAAAACCGCGCCCCAAAGCCGATCCATAATCGGGATTGGAAATCGTATTTCCAGATTTGCGTTAAAAACAAAACGCCCCCCCTGCGGCACTAAACACTCTTTTCCTTTTTCATCAATAAAAACGCCAAGGGGCGGCGCAAAATCTGGCAAATAGCCCCTGAGGGACATTTCGCCACCCAAATAAAAACGGTCGATCGGCATGATCGTTGCAAAATGATGAGCAAAAATATTTCCCACGCGAACATGCAAACCAAAAATCGTGCGCCACACCGGAAAGAAGAGCGATTGATCCAGCAATATTTTTAAAAACGGTACGCCATTTTTATTGAAGGGGGCCATGCTCTTGCACGAAATAACGGTGAGCGATCCAAAACGTGGATTTGCTTTATTATCGAGCTTATCAATAAAAAGATTTGGTTCGATATAGGCATACGGAGCTTTTTTATCAATTAAAACAGGCTCAAAATTAATGGCGCGAGCTAATTCTACCGATAAATGATTTGTTTCAAGAAGCTCAATGCCAGCATTTATGCCCCATTCCCTTTTATCAGCTTTATAACTTAACCCAAGTAATCCGCCTTGTTGGCGTGCTTGGTAAAGTGGTTTTGCAGATCCCAAAATAATCGGCTGCATATAGGTGCTATTGTATCCCTTCAAAATCAAATTGATCGGAAATCCTAAAAACCATGGCCGCTTATAAATGCCCGAAACATTTCGATAGAAACGAGTAACATCAATATCCAACCGCATACTATCTGCATAATTAAACGGATTTTTAATCAACAACGATCCGCCAAGTTTATAAGTGGTGCCGTTGCGAAATGCGAAATTTCTGCTGACCTGCTGAAATCCTGCACGAACACGAACTTCATAAGGATCATCGTGTACTAATTTTAAGAGTACCGCTTTTTGGCTATCAAATTCTTGCGAACTATCGCCATGCGCATAAATGGTCTCGAAAACATCTAAATCTCGTAATTTTAAAAAAGATTCCCGCACAAGTTCTTTGTTCCACCAATCTCCCTCGCGATAGCTCAGATTTTTTTCTATGAGCGAAAATGGTAATCGTGTCGCCCCTTGCAAAATAGTTTTGCCAAACTTGAATCGCTTTCCTGGAGTAACATGCCAAATAATCTCGACACATTGATCTCGATGCACAATTTCTGCTTTCAATTGAGCATAAAGGTAACCGCGCGATTGAAAATAATTGAGAAGAGTTTTTTTATGGTTATTTAATGTATCGAATGTAAAAAGATCATCCGTTCTCTCTTTACGCAAAAGAATCGCAGCGCATTTTTCATCATCGCTGCATGCGCCCTCAACCGATATTTTTTCAATTGTTTTACGACTTCCTTCATATATTGTCAGCTCCAACATATATTCGTGTGGATTTATTGTGGGTACAAATAGCTCTTTCTCGATTTTTGCATCCACAAATCCTTGTTGGTGATACCATTTTATTAATTGAGCAATCTGATTTTTCAAAACATCTAGATCAATAGGCTTCTTTTTTTTATAAGCTTTGAAAAATTTTTTACAAAGCCATTTTTCATCCATTGATTTTAAGCCTCGCAGAGTAATTGAGCATGCGTGAGCCCGAAGCCCCTCATTAACTAAAAAAAAATGGTTGTTTTTTTCCTGCTCAATTTCTATGCGAACTTCCCAAAAGCCTTTTGAATGATATCGCTCAATTATTTCCTCAGATATAATCGAAAGCGGCACCATATCAGCTGCCCTACCAAAACTAACGCAATGATCTATCAACTCTTTTTTTGAAAAAAACTGATTTCCAAAAAAAATAAATCTCCGCTGGTGCGCCACATTTAAATGAAACGCCAAATTGACCGTGCATCGATCACTTTCGATAGTTTTGCGTAATTCAATGCGCGGATTTAAATATCCTTTTTTTGCTAAATATTCTCTGATCTTTTGTGTTTCATTATTAAGAAGATGCTGGCTGCACACCGAACGTAAAAGTTTTTTTGAACAGCGTTCTTCAATCTTGTGAGCCATCATTCGATGCTCATCATCTACCACTTCTTGATCAAACTTGATCGATACTGCATCGATCGTAAATGGTGCGCCGGGCACAATCGATACGGTTGGTGTCACTAATTTTGATCGGTGATCATAAGTATTATAACTGCTGACACTTGCATTAATAAAACCTTCAGCGACTAACGCTTCTTTAATAATCTTTATAAAATGATAATGGCGCTCAATATCAAATTGTTCACCTTGCTCCATGCTATAAAGATGGCGATATGCTTCTTTTCCAAAAAAAACACCATCGAATTTAACTTTGTGAAACGTCCAGAACCCAACAAGTTTGAAATGGATTCGATAGCTCGTTTGATTACTATTACTAAAAAAAAGTTGGATTGTTTCGAATTTATTTTTTTTCTTTAGATAGGAAAGTGCGCACTCAAGCTGCGCGAAGGAAAGTTTCACTCCAGGTTTAATATCAACTAAATAATTGAACTCGTTCTGACTAAAGAAAACATCAGATTCGTATGAGACCGATTCTATTTTTAATTCTTCAGGAAATTTTTCTTCGAGTTCTTGAATTACTAAATCCCCAGATCGAACGACGGTAACATCAAAATCCGATTGAGCAGAAAATGATATTAATAAAAAGATAATAGAATTAAAAAACAAAACGCGGCAGTATAACACAGCTTTCCTAGAGCTTTTCCTTGATGCAATTAGCTTATCATAATGGGCTACGATTGGTAGGTAACTCTCTGCGATACTATTTGCTAGCTTACGAAAAACAATTTGAAAACGAATTTTCTGAGAATGTAGATAAAAAAAGAGGTTCGCTCATCGCCGAACTGAAAAAAAGAGAACTCTTGTTATTAGAAAAGCATTGGATTTGGCAGGCTAGGAAAGCCTGCCATTTAAATTTATTCGATGATCCTGAAAACTCCTCGATAATCCTTCGACTTAATGAACGGCTCAATTTGAATTCGATCGATACTTTTATTTGCCGCTTCTTTGTGCAAGGTGTCTATTAAATCTTGCAAATCATCTTTTTGCCCGCACGCGATGACCGTGATCGTAGGCTCCGTAGCGCCCACTAAATGCGCAGTTCCCTCGATCGACAATTCTCGAGCTCGATGCGCCACTGTTGCCTGCAAAAATCCCTTGGGGACTTTTAAGACAAACGTAATATGTAAACATTGCTTCATTATCGTCTCCTTTTTCCAGAGCAATCAACCGCTAATGCTCGGTCTATTTTTTTCGCATCTCGTCGGCACCCAGAACTCGCAAGCCTTGAGGGCAATAAATTTGAGAGGAACCTAACAAAAGAGAATTTCGAATGTCAAAGTAAATTGCTGCTAAGTAGCAATACTGGACTCGAAACACCAAGAACGGTACACTATTGACAAAGATACGTATACTCAAGGAATATCAATGAAACCATCAACAGTGCGAGTGCGTTTTGCACCTTCTCCTACCGGCCTTATGCATCTTGGAAGCGTTCGCATTGCACTTTTTAATTTTCTGTTTGCTCGCCATTATAACGGTACCTTTATTTTGCGTATCGAAGATACCGATCTTGAGCGGAATTTTGATCCAGGTGGCGCGATCATTATGGAAGATCTGGGATGGCTTGGACTTTCTTATCAAGAAGGCCCTATTGTTGGCGGGCCCGATGCACCGTATGAACAATCAAAACGCGGCGCCCTTTATCAAGAAAAATTAACAGAACTTATTCAGAAAAATTCGGTCTATCGTTGTTTTTGCACCGTTGAAGAATTAGATCGCAAAAGAACTCGGCAAATAGCAAGCAAGCAGCCACCACGCTACGATAGAACGTGCTTAAAATTGACGCAAAAGCAACTAGATGAAAATCTTTTAAATAACGTCCCTTTTATTTGGCGCTATCAAATACCCGCCGGCACTATACAAATTACTGATCTTTCTCGCGGAAACGTTTCATTTGATCTGTCTAACTTTTCAGATTTTCCGCTTACACGAGAAGATGGCAGTTTCACTTTTTTGTTTGTTAACTGCGTTGACGATATTTTAATGAAAATTTCTCACGTCATTCGCGGCGAGGATCATCTTTCAAATACTGCAAATCAAGTTGTACTCTATCGTGCATTTGATAAAGAAGTGCCACTTTTTTGGCATATGCCGATTATTTGCAATCCTGAAGGAAAGAAACTTTCAAAAAGAGATTTTGGATTTTCCTTGCGCGATTTACGGCAAGCAGGATTTTTGCCTGAAGCAGTATGCAATTATTTAGCAATCATCGGCGGTTCATTTGAGCAAGAAGTAATGACTCTTCAAGAGCTTTCAAAGGCGATTGATTTTAAACATATTCATACGGCAAGCACGATAAAATATGATCTTGAAAAACTTCGCTGGATGAATCATCAATGGATTATGCGCATGGATATCCCAACGCTCACCGATGCAATTTTGCCTTTTTTGATTGCCTCTTATCCGCAGGCTGCAAATCTTGATCGTATAACTATTGAAAAGCTAGTTTCATCAATTAGTAAAGAAATTCACACACTCAAAGATGCATCTACTGCTCTCCACTATTTCTTTGAATCACCTTTAATCACAAAAGAAAAATTGCTTGAACATATTTCGCCAGAAAATTTAGAAATTTGTTTAACAATAATTCAAGAGAAAAAAAAGTTGCTGAGCAAACCGGAAGATTTTATCAAGGAAGTAAAGCAAGCTGCTGCAACTAAAAATGTGCCAACTAAAGCGCTCTTTGCTACCTTGCGTTTACTGATCGCTGGATCGGCGCATGGCGCATCGCTTCACGATATGATTACACTTCTTGGCGCCGATGAAATTACGAAACGGTTGTCGGTAAAAATATAGTGCATTAAAAATTGCGCACCCTTCGATACAATTTTTAACGTAGTTAAAAATCACTCAGGGCGAGCGCAGTAGGTCTCAGTTTTAAATTAGCTCCAGAATCGTTGATAAAATAAAAATTGTTCCCTTCAAAATTTGAAAAATTTCTCTCGCGCTCGTCCTGAGTGGTTTCGAGCGTAGCGAGAAATTGTATCGAAGGATGCGCGACGCGATGATTTCAAACAACAGCATCTGCTTGCATCAATCGATTAGGTAATTTTTTTAAATTACGTACGATCTCTTTTTCTTTAAATAATTCCATCAACTCGAGAAATGGTACTTCGTTCGCCACTGGAACAAAAAATTCAAAAATACTTTCTTGTTTATCAATCGTGCGTTCAAAAACCAAATGTTCGTAACTGCGCAAAATCGCGGCAAACATCCAAACTCGCGAGCGCTCTATATGAGCTTGATAGTAAAAACAGTACGCCATGCAAACACCTGTTTAGGAGAAAAAAAATCACAACCTTGTTTCCTAATGATCGTTTAGTATAGCATAAATGCACCGCTCATGCACACATCATCCAGCTGATTGACGAACGTTATCTAAAGGTGCTATAAAGGAAAAAGAAGCTTTGATTGAAAGGATAGTGATGAAGAAAAAATTTATACCGGTGCTTTTGGCTGCCCTCGCCTTAGCTGTATGGCATCGCACCAGTATGGGCATCACGATGCTCACCAAAAACGATCCTTACCCACTTTATACTACAGCCTATCCGTACCACTATCTCCTTTTTGGTGTAACTAATTACTTTAAAGATATCACCGACTGCGTTAAAATTGATCGCGTCTCATTCCATGTTACCCCCTTTCATCAAAAAGCTAGCAGGGGCAGAGATTTTGAAGGTTGCATAAGATTTCTAGGAGATCTTGAAGGCCGCTGGAACATGCTCGGGCTTCTTTATGGCGCAGTGCCAACTGGCCAAAGTTTAGCAGGCACTCAAATCGGATTTGCAAAACAACAAATTTTTCCTCCACTAGGGCCTAATGATACCGTCCCAGTAGAAAACGTATTGACCGATACAGGTTGTCATATTGGCTATTTTGCAGTACCACTCAAATATCGAAAAACCGGTGTTCGCTTTGAACTTGACGTCCAACCTTTTGAAGACTTTGGATTCACCATTCAAGCGGGACTCGCGGATATAAAACAAACACAAACCTGCCCATGCTGTGGCTTTATCGATCTTACCCCCACGGTAAGTTTAGATGATAGTATTTTCCCTGCTGCAGCTGTGCCTGTTATTGAATCGCTTTTAATGTCTTGCACCGCCGCGACTCTCACCTTCAGCCAAATCGGGCTTGAAACATGCGACTTTGAAGAAGACTCTGTCGAAGATATGCGGTTCTTTGTTTGGTGGCGCCATGTATTTGAAGTAAATGCGAACAACTGTACTTATCCTTATTTTCTGTTTATTCCGTTTGTTCAGATTGAAGCAACTGCTCCTATAGCCAAAACACAAAATCGACGAAAAGCGTTCGCGCTACCTTTTGGTAACGATGGCCACTCTTCGGTTGGGTTTACCGCAGGCTTCCATCTAGACTTTAAAGAAACAATCGAGATTGGGTTTTTTGGCGGTTACACAGCTTTTTCATCCAGAACCATTGATCTTTACAGATTACCAACGAGCCCCGTACAATCTGGCGTCTTTCCTTTTTCTACCACCGCGAAGGTACAACCGGGGCACAACAGCATATTTGGCGTACTTTTCCATGCATATCGTTTCCTTGAACGCCTCTCGTGCTGGGTCGAATACGACACCATTCATCATACTGAGGATAAAATAACAATCGAAAATCCGCCGGCTAATAACCCGTTTATTCCGCGGCAGCAAGAATGCCTTTCAAAATGGCGAGTTCAAGTGCTCAATACAGCGTTTAATTATGAAATTTCACCTAATTTAACGCTTGGCCTTGCGGCGCAATGGCCAATCACACAAAGAAACGCGTACCGATCAACTACTCTTGCCGGTTCGCTCATTGCAACCTTCTGATGTGATGTTTAAATAATACCTGTGGCTGCCTGCAAAAGAGCCGGCCTTACTAGACACGCCTGGCAAAAAGGGATATAGTTAAAGGCAGTTCTATAAACCTATTATTTACCCCGGCTGCGCTGCAGCTTGAAAGGATTGTGTTTCTCTATGAGTAAGAGAAAAGCAAATATCGTTATCAACGTAAATGCAAACGTAGAAAAATCACTTAAGCAGCTTAAAAAGAAAATTGAGCGCGAAGGTGTTGTCCGAGATATGAAGCGATTAGGTTACTTTGAGCCGCTAAGCCAAAAAAGACGTAAACGCTTATTGCGCGCTATTAAGCAAAACTATATCCGCATGGCCTCTCAAAAGTTGATTTGATCTCATAAGTCATGGCCAACTTTGAATCCAAACGTGTACGCGATATAAAAAAAGCACAAAAAGAAAAATTGTTTTTTCGTGAAATATCGCAACTTTTTTTGCAAATGACGCTTGATGATAATCGCATCAGAGATATTCACGTAAACCGTGTCGAGCTTTCAGCTGATAAAAGTATGTGTTACATTTACTTTTACACGCCAAAGGGCATTGAGGGCTTTAAAGAGAAGCTTGATATTTTGAAGCTCTACAAACCATCTTTGCGTAAAGCTATAGCAGCAAAAATTAAAGCTCGTTATACGCCAGATCTTGTTTTTATGTTCGATGAACACTACGAAAAACAAGAAAAAATAGAACGGCTTTTTGACGAGATAAAAAAAACTGAGGAATAGCTCATCGAGCCATTACTTCTTCTGCCAATTTTTTTATGCTGGGGTTCATTCCTTAACGTTGCCGCTTATAGACTCATTCACGGCGGATCAATCATTTTTGGCCGCTCTTCATGCCCACATTGCCATCACATTCTTTCTTGGCCAGAACTCATTCCTGTTGTTTCGTGGTTTGCGCTGCGCGGAAAATGCTTACATTGCAAAAAACCGATTTCTTGGCTTTATCCATTCATTGAATTGCTGACAGCCTTTATATTTTATAGAATGGTAACTCAATTATCATCCACTTATTGGATCGCGTATTCGATTTTCTTTTCTGCATTAATTATTACTATTCGTACCGATATTGAAACAATGCTTATATCAAGATTTGTAAGCGCATTTCTCATTCCGGTAGGATTTTTGTTAAGTATTTTCGATCTATTGCCCATAACTTTTGTGCAAAGTTGTATTGGGGCAATCTCAGCGTATGTTTTTTTATACGGGATTGGCTGGCTCTATTATAAATTTACTCACCGCGTTGGCATGGGGCAAGGCGATGTCGAACTCATCGGTATGATTGGCGCTTTCTTAGGCGCTCAAGGCTGGTGGGCTTCGCTTATGCTCGCATCTCTTGTCGGTTCATTTTCCGGTGCAATCATTCTCTTTGCGATTTCTGCAAGTAAAACTGAAAAAATCAAGCTTCCCTTCGGACCGTTTCTTGCTCTGGGCGCATTGTGCTATGTATTCTATGCACACTCTTTAATGAAACTATTTCTAGGCTTCTAATTTTCTTAGTAAGTAATTTGGAATCGGCGGTATTTCTAATGCAAGCAGCTTTGGTGCGGCAAGAACTCGTTCATATTTAAAAAAATGTTTTGATTTTTCTTGGATTGTCAGCATATTCTTAGCAATTAACGAATATCCATAGAGTCGCCAATCTGTACGATTAACTTCAGATGTGAGTGCATTGGCTATAAGATCTAATGCTTCCAATGGCTTCTTGTGATACGTAAGTAAACTCATCGCTGCAAGGCGAAACGCACTGGTAAAATGCGGATCGAGTTTTTTCATAAGCATCATTCCATTTACAATTTCGTTTGCACCGCAGCGAGCAAAATCTTTTTGCAAAAACTGAAACCAATAAAAATCGGAAGCCATTAATCTCCAAGATCCTAAAAATTGGGCATATTCATAATGAGAGATTGAATGCCCGTTGCCCAATTTGGATTCTTGCAATAAGACATTCAAAATAATCGAGAGTAGATAAACAACTACGATAAAAATGCAAACGAAATAATTTTCACGCCAAATCGTCATGCGTAATTTTTATTTCATTGCGATGATCAACGGTGAGTCGATCGTCGGTACCATCCCCATCAATATCACCAATTGCTGCAGCTAGAAAAGTATTGGCATCAGCTTTGGTGTCGCCAAGGCTTGAACCACTCGCGCCCAATTTTCCAGTAAAACAACAATGACCTTCTTGGCCACTAAATCCATAGGTATAATAAAACCGTTCGTTTGCGCCGCCGCCTGAATATCCCTCCGGCTGCCATCCTGCGCCGTCTTTGCCAATAAGTTGCGTTGTATATTTTCCGTTTTCTGCCCAATACGCTTTTTCTGCTAAATAAAGCGTTCCTAAATTCATATATGCTTCGGTCCGTTTTGCTTTTGCTAAAAATCTAAAAAAGCTTGGCATAGAAACCATCGATAGAAACGCGACGATCGCCACAACGATCATTAATTCAATTAAAGTAAATCCGCGACACTTTTGCGTGATCTTTTTCATAGACTTGTTCTCCCCCCTAGCCCCTCATTCATCTGTTACATTTTACGCAGGGAACGAACTATTAAGTCAATGATTGTCAGATAAATTTTTGGGTCGAATGAGCGTGGGGCTGCCACCATTAATAACTGCACCATTTTTAGAAAAATACCCGTGCTAATCCAATTTGAATAATTTACATTTAATCTGTCGTTTGCGTATAGTTGGTATAAAATGAAAATGTGAGGTGCATTTATGAATTTTTTTTTTAAGCTCATTATAGCGGCAATAATAACGAACTCGCTTCTCTGCCAAAACTATCTAGATAACATTCCAAAATTTAGTCTTAAACAAACCGGCCTTATTAAAATGTCGATCGGTTCATTGATTATGTTTTACGGCGGCGCACAGTTTGGCATACCGGTTCCTTTTTTTTCTGCGAATCGATTTGAATCATTTTCTACTCTTGTAAGAAGTGGAATTTTAGCAGGCACCGGTTTTACGCTTTTTGAAAGTGGCCTGAGTAACTACCATCAAGAAACAAACGTTGCTCTTGAGCCGCGTTCAATAATCCATCATTGGGAAGATCATTTTAAGAAAGCCGTGAAATACAGCATGCTCATAACTGCTGTTCCTCTTGCTCGTTTTTTAAATAAATAATCGGCATACCGGAAAAAGACTATTGCTAATGGCGATTTTAAAAAAAGCTGTTATGATAATCTAAAGTAGTTGTCATTAAGCGAAATGGATGCCATGAAAATTTCTACAAAGAGCCCGGCTCTCGCCTTGGCCTTTCTCATATTTTCAGCAAACGCTGGCGTATTGAACAATATACCGGTAGAAAAAACGTCAGTTGAACAGCCCAAAAGACAATTCGAGAAAATATCACGCAAATCACAAATGGCTCAATTTACTCTCGGGGCAGGCTTGGTTCTTATCTCCGCTTTTCTTATTGATACGAATAAAAACAACTCACCCACTGAGGAAATTGTTCGGTTAGCAACAGGCCTACCAATATTTGGCATCGGATGCGAATTGGCCTATCAAAGCTTATCTGATCATCGATTTACTACCGCTAAAGATTATTTCTATGGAGCAGCAGGACACACCGCGTTCGGTACGCTGAGCGTTCTCTGCATCAAATTCTATATTTCTAAGAAATAACCTTTCTTTTAGCTAAAAAACTGTAACTTTTGCCATTTTTTTACTTTTTTGTAAATAAAATACCCATATTTCCGCTTTAATTCGTAATTTGACATTTTTCGGGAATAATATATTCTATATGCATATAAGGAAAGCCTGAAATTTCAGTTTGAGATTTTAGGCTATAAAATCTGTCTGTAAAATTGTATTAAACTAGAGTGCGGCAATTTAACTACCGTCGAGTGGAGAAATCTTATGATAAACCAAAATAAGCAGACGCAGGCGCCTAAGGGTGCAATATCTGGGTCTCAGAGAAACTACAACGAAGTTGTGGAGTTTTTGGATGCTCGTTGGTCAGAACAACGAACAGAAAAGAACCTGGCAGCGGTCAAAGCGCTCGATAAAGCTTTAGGACATCCCAGCAAAAACGTTTCTACTGTTCTTGTTGCCGGAACCAATGGTAAAGGGCTCACGATCAACTTTGCAACGAGTTTGCTCAAAGAAGAAGGTTTAAAAGTAGGCGGTCTTTATAGCCCGCACGTTCTCACGTATAACGAACGCATCTCATTGAATAACGAAACAATTTCAAACAAAGCTTTTACTGAAGTTGCTAACGAAGTTATTAATGCTGCCGCAATCAATGATATCAAAGCTGATTCGCTCGATATCCTCAATATGATGGCACTTCTTTATTTTAAACAACAGAAAGTCGACCTTGCTTTATGCGAGTTATCTGACAGTTCTGTGAACCACCCACTCTCTCTAACAACGCCACAAGTCGTTGCGATTACGCGCGTTACGCAAGATAGCTCAACAATCGTTGATGAAAAAACGCTTGAACAAGAAGTTTTAAACTTAATGAAATTTGCTAAAGAAACAACCTACGTCGTTTCAGCAGATCAAAGCAAAGCTCATCTACAATTAATGCTTGATGAAACAAAGCGTATTGGCGGCCGCTGGTCGATGCCAATTCGTAAGCTCGCACCACTTCGCTACCCATTTGAGCAGCTTTTTGGTCGCTGCGCAGCACTTGCTGAACGCATTGCACAAATTCATATCGATCACTTTGCCAATAAAGATTCACTCATTCCTGAAAATAGCTTACTAGCTAAGCAAAAAGGTCAACGTGGCCGTCCAACATTGGAAAAGAAACGTTTTGATGAATTGAATCCAAAACGTACTATCGAACAATTCTGGAAAGAAACAAATACAACACTTCCTGCTCACTTTGAACTGCTTGATAAAGAAAAGCCAACCATCTTGCTTGATAATGCACGAAATATCGATGCATTAAAAAACTTGCTTCTTGGTATTCGCTTGTTGCATTATCAACGTCCGCTCAAAGGGCTCACCTTTGTTTTTGGCTGTGATAAAAACAGACTTCATGTTGATGAGTTCTTGCGTTTGCTTCGTTATTTTTCAAAGAAAAACTCAGCAAACGTTATTTTCTGCCCAATATCTCATGCGGTTCCTGGTATTCAAACCGAATCATGGGATGTCGAGCAAATTACTAATGATGTTAAAAGCTTGAAAATTAAAGCTCGTTCTGCAAAAAACTTTGAAGAAGCATTCGATGCTGCTAAAAAATCGGTTGATGAAAGACACGGTCTCGTGGTTATTACCGGTTCGCCATCGATTATTGCAGAATATTGGCATCACAAGGGAATTAAAAAAATCTAACCAATGATTACTTTTTCTCAAAGCATTTTTGCAATTGCTGCGGGAATTATTGGTGGAGCAATTTATGGGCTTTTGTTCTTGCGAGCAAAGGCCCTTTGCCTTATTAAACCTCATTTTACCCCCATTTTAACCTTTCTCCGCCTTACGGGTTTAGCAATTTTTTTATTTTATGTATTGCGTAGCTCCATTTCTCATTCTATACTCCTAATAGTTAGCTTTTTTTCGGCATTCTGGTTCGTCATTATTAAGCACTCCCGGCAGCGTTAAGAACTACGCGCTTATTGAGGGATCAATCTAAGGGCATGCGCTCATGGAAGCGTTTGAAAATGGACAATCACTTTGGAATCCACTTGGTTGGTTGGGAATAGAAAACGAACTGTTAAAGTTAAACGGTTCGACTATTATCAATACCTGGATTGTTCTTTTTGTTCTTATAACCCTCTTGATTCTCGCTCGTATCTTTATCGCAAAAAGTACAATTTTAGCGCACCTCATAAAGAAATCGGTACAAAGTCTTATCGATTTGATAGAGCAAAACATGGGAAAATTTATTTATTCCCACTTTTTGATGGTTGCTGCACTTTTCCTCTTCATTCTTGGCTGCAATTGGGTGATTCTTTTACCATGGACAAAAGAACCTACTACCGACATTAATACAACACTTGCGCTCGCTGTAATAGCATTTTTCTATAAAGAAATTGCCTGCATACGCGCTCGTGGATGGTGGGGTTATTTAGAAGAATTTCTAGAACCGTTTTTTATTATGGCGCCCATCAATGTAATCGGCCATTTTTCAAAAATCATCTCTCTTTCGTTTCGTCTTTTTGGCAATATTTTTGGCAGCTCAATTATCATGGATTTGTACACGCACGTTATTTCTACATTTTGGCTTACGGAACTGCTTGGCCTTCTTTCTGGGCTTAATATCGTTGTCGTTCTTTTCTTTGGGCTCTTTGAAGGGCTCATTCAAGCATTTGTTTTCTCAATGCTCACCCTTACTTATATTGGTTTAGCGGTGCAAAAAGATCATCACGGCGAAAGTAACTAATGCTTAATCCATCAATTATACATTACTCGAGCTTAGCAAGCGTTATTGCACTCACCAGCTTGGGAGCAAGTTTGGGCGGTGCGCGCGCAAGTAAGGCGGCGGTTGAAGCAATAAATATCCAACCAGCATCAAAAGCAGAGATCACAAAGGTTACGATTGTTGGACTCGCCTTAATCGAAACTGCTGCAATTTTGGCACTTATTTTAATTTTACTTTTATTATTCAAAATTAAAGGATTGCCAACTCCCGCAATGGCCTACGCAGAGCTTGGCATTGCTGCAGGAATGGGCATAACAGGATTTATTAGCGGATTGGTTTCAGCGGCCCCTGTTGTACAAACATGTTTTGCAATTGCGCGCCAACCTTTTTTTTCGCAACAGTTGATGAATCTTATGATCATTACCCAAACAATTATTCAAACGCCATTGATTTTTGTATTTCTTATTTCACTTTTTGTAACATTTCAAAGCACTCCTGAACTTACACTCAAATCGGGAATTATTTTAATGTCGGCCGGAATTTGTATGGGGCTTGGATCTGTCGGTCCATCAATTGGTTTAGGAAGATTTGCCGAAACCGCGTGTAGAAGCGTCGGCATCAATAAAAAAGCATATAGTTATATTTTGCCGTTCACGCTCATGAGCGGAGCGTTTATTGAAACGCCTCTTATTTTTGCTTTTCTCGTTTCTCTCATTTTGCTTGGCAATATTTCAAGCGCCGATGCTTTTATTGGAATCCGTTCGATTTGTGCAGCGCTTTGCATCGGCGTTGGCACGTTCATGCCCGGTATAAGTTCAAGCAAAACCGCAAGTGCCGCATGCGAGCAAATGGCATTTCACCAAACAAGCTATTCGCGTGTTTCGCAAGTGAGTATGTTTGCTCAAGGAATAATCGACGCGGCTGCCGTCTATGCTTTACTGACCGCCCTGTTTATAGTATTTCTTAAATAAGTAGCCCCACAGACCGCTGCGCGGTCGTTTGTGGGGACCCCAGAAGAAAAACGTAACAGTTTTTGTTTCTGTCAAAAAATATTTAAGGAAAGTATGAAAAAAAAAGAAGTGCACGTTTTGTATATTATTACAAAACTGGAATTGGGCGGCGCGCAGAAAGTATGTTTAGCTCTTTTAAATGGAGCGCAAGAACAAGGCCACACGAGTTTTTTAATTGCAGGCGATGGCGGCATTTTATCTCAATCGGTTGCACACAATAAAAATGTTTTTTTATTAAATTCACTAAAACGAGAAGCGAATTTCGCATCGATTTGGGCCGAATTGAAAGCATTTAAAGATCTTGTCGCACACATAAGAAAAATTAGAATTAATTTCCCGAACTTAATCGTGCATACTCACAGCACAAAGGCTGGCATTATAGGAAGATGGGCCGCATTTTTTGCCGGCGCTTCTCGGCGCGTTCATACGATTCATGGTTTTGCATTTCATGATCATCAATCATGGCCACTTTGGTTTTTAATCTATGTTCTTGAGCTTCTGACAAGTTTTATCACAACGCATTATGTTTGCGTTTCTTCGTACGATGTGCGAAAAGCTATTAACTTATTTCCGCGCTTTGCAAAAAAACATTCAATTATTCGCGCTGCGGTTGATCCCGAACCGTTTTTTCACGCTTCACGAAAAACAACGTTCGAAACCAAAAATGATTTATTCACTTTTGGGACCGTATCGTGTTTTAAAAAACAAAAAAATCTTTTTGATATGCTTCAAGCATTCTCTTATGGATATGAAAAAAATAATTTAATACGCCTTGAGATTATCGGAGACGGCGCAATGCGCCCCTCGCTTGAAGCATGGATTGCTCAGCGTAATTTGCAAGACGTTGTTAAATTACATGGCTGGCAAGAGAACGTCGCACCAATTATGGCAACATGGAACGCATTTCTTTTAAGTTCCCTCTGGGAAGGATTGCCGTGTGCAATAGTTGAAGCGCGACTTTTAAAACTTCCCGTGCTTTCTTATGATACGGGCGGTGTGCATGACGTGATATTTAACGGCGAAAATGGATTATTATACAAACCAAAATATTGGCAAGAACTTGCGCAAGGTATGCTTTCGGTAAGCAGCAATCGATTATTGCATAAAAAACTTTCGCAATTCAAAGATGATCTTTCATCATTTGATCAGAATGTAATGATCAATCAACACTTGCAGCTTTATCGTTCATTTTAGTGACTTTTTCCGATCGTTGCATTACGTTATCATACGTAATTGCGCTTTGAGGTGAGGGGAAAACTATGACACAAAATCAAGTCGAAAAAAAAACGTCGATTCAAAAACTAATTCCTAAAGAATATAAAAACGTTATTGAATCGATCGGCAATACACCGTTAGTTAAAGTGGATTTTGGAACGGCACCCTTGATGCTTGCAAAACTGGATTATCTCAATCCAGGCGGCAGCATAAAAGATAGATCAGCACTTTATATGATTGAAGAAGCAGAACGTCTTGGCCTCTTAAAACCTGGCGGAACGATTATTGATGCATCTTCTGGAAATCAAGGAATCGCCAGCGCAATGATCGGTGCGGTTAAAGGATACAACGTTATCATCACCGTTTCTGAAAAAATCAGCAAAGAAAAATTGCAAACAATTAAAGCATACGGCGCGCAGGTTGTAATGTGCCCCGCTACTTCATACCTTGAAGATCCCAATTCCTATCACAGCAAAGCGGTAGAAATTCATAAAAATACACCCAACTCATTTATGCCAAACCAATATTTCAATAAATCAAATGCGTGGGCGCATTATTATTCCCTCGGCCCTGAAATCTGGAATCAAACGGACGGCATGGTAACTCACGTTTTTGCGGCAGTGGGAACCGGTGGCCATATGAGCGGATTAGGCAAATATTTAAAAGAAAAAAATCCGAACGTAAAAGTAATTGCGCTCGATTCAATTAATTCATGGCGCTCCACAAACGGAAATCCAAAGCCGTATAAAATTGAAGGAATCGGCGTAGATTTTGCATCGCCTGTTCTTGATTATTCAGTCATTGATGAATTTGTCGGCGTAAGCGATGAAGATGGGCTTGGTATGCTCAAAACAATGGCACGCCATCATGGCTTGCTCATTGGGCCAAGCAGCGGTGCAGTGGCTTATGCTGCATGCGAATATAGCAAAAAACTCAAAGCGACCGATGTTGGCGTTATGATTTTTGGCGATTCTGGAAGAGCTTATTTGACGAAAGATTTTTATTAATATTAATCGAGCTCTTCAAGTTTAGATTGAGCACCAAATAATTTTGCTTCTGTTTTAAGAAGCTCGCTAATGCGGCGTGCATTATCATAGCCATAGGGGGCAAACGCATGCTCTTCTTTATCAGCAAATTCACGAAATTTCTCAGCATATTGCACACGCGTCATCTGATCTCTCTTTTTATCATCATTCTCTACAGCTTTCTTTAAACAAAATTGCATACATTTATAGATTAGAGGAATACTTATGATACCAGCGAGACCTATTACTTTAAAAACATTATCTTCATCCTTTTTATTACTCAATTCGATATAACCCCTCGCAAACAAAGCACTTGGGATCCCTGCTGCAATACCAGTTAACAACAAGGCCTCTGGTTGGGAAACCAGTCTAAGATCGGTCTGGGCACTCTTGGCATTCTTGCTATTAAGAGATGCAAAATGCTGGTCTGCTTGATATTCCTGGTGCCTCCATAAAGACAATCTATCTGCTTCTGGTATGGTTTTTCCTCCTATTTCCCACGTATACTGAAATGAATGTAACTTTTTTGCATGCCCTAATTCATGCATCAATAATGCTATTTGCTTATCTGTGTTCATTAGTGCACAACGCGGAGTAAAAACAAGACGTACCCCATCTTTTCTTGAACGGAAATCACAGTAGCCGATCCAAGAACTATTGGGAAAGTCATTGCTAACCTCAACATAAATTTTCATTTTTTTAAGATCATCATCGCAAGAGACAATTTCTTCTAATTTCTCTCGCAATGGTTTAAAAAGCGATATTTTAACTAATTTTGAATAAATAATCCCAGGTTCTTTACAAAATTTTTCTTTTTTTTCCTGGCAATATTTAGAAACCGCAGAATATAATTCGCCAGGGGCATTAAATTTATCACCAAAATCTTTTTGCTGTATTTCATCAAAAATTCGCTCAGTGCGCTTATCCAAAAATTTGTGCACAAACTTCGTCACCGTCTGATTATTTGCATGAATAGCGCGAACAAAACTTTCTTGAGGATTTACTTTCTGGGTGACGCGCTCTCGATAAGAGCGAAAATAACTATCGATCGTAGTTGGGTTATCTTTTTGCCAAACTGTGTTCAATAATGCTTTTTCATTAAATTTTTCTGCAATACCAATTCCCAAAGCTGCTGGCTGAGGCGTGTTAGCTTGCCTAGAAATTGTTTGTTTATTGGCGAATTTTTGCAAACCTTGAAAATCGGCATACGATGCCGAGGCAAAATTGTATAAAAAAAGGCAAATAATTATTTTCATTTTATTCATAAAATATCCCATAATTGATTACTTTATTATAGTATCAAATTTGATATTTTTTTCAAGTTGAATAAAATTGGCCAAATTTATAGCCATTTTAACAGATATACATCAGTTTGAATTGACGTGATGGTTTTTTGGTGATTCGGGAAGAGCGTATTTAACAAAAGATTTTTATTAATAATACCCGAGACATTTCGTAAAGTTCCTCACGATGCCCGCGCTAACAGCACCAGTTACAACCAAAATAGTAAGATGGGCAATATAAGCTCTCGAAAAAGGATCATATACGCGCGGCCATTCGCTCAAACGGTGAAGCTGTGTCCCTTGTTTTTCGTACAAGGCATATGACCTAATATCCGCTTGCCTGATAAGGTCTTTTTTGCCTAAAATGAACGATTCTCCAATGTGCTCAACGTCTTCTTTTTTTCCAAAATGGTGAGCAAAAGAATTCGCTTCATAATAAGAATGATATTTTAATAAATTTCTGGGGTTACGCGTCTCAACGCGAACAACTTTTTTTCTTTCCTCAAATTGATTTATCGGAATCTGCGAAAATGTTTCTTGATCATCAAATTCATCCGATTTAATAAAAATGCGCACTTCGCCTGTTTGAGCCGGTTCGTCTTTTGGATCCATTTCAATGCGTGCAGGATGAGCATACTTTTGCTCAACACTCAATACCCAGCGCGGTAAGCAAGCATGTGTAATAAGTGTTAGATTAAAAAGTATCACCGAAAAAATAGTTGTTATAAAATTCATTTACAGCTTCCGAATACATAAGAATCAACACAACATAAAGCACATGCTACAACTATTTGCGCTCCAAAAAAATGATACGGCTTACTATCTATCAATGGGTGATAACTATTTTGTGAATTATTAGACTCCAATTTTCTTTCATAAATTTTTTTTAAATGAGTTCCACTTCTCTTGAACACTGCATAAGAAGAGATATTCAACTGATAATTTGCATCAAGACGCTCCGATGGTTTCTTTTTGTACCATTGATCAAAAAAAGGCACCGAGTCATAAAAGGATACTAATTTTTTACCATTCTTATCCAAACAAATGGTTTGAACGATTTTCTCACTTCTTCTGTTAGATCGTCCGCTGATATCAATGATTTCACCCATCGAAATGTTCCGAATCCGGTCTTGATATACTATGTCTTTGTAATTCTTACTAAATAAAATCTTAATTTTGTTGGGGTGCTCTTCTGCATTGATGGAAAAAACCATAAGTAATTGCAAAATAAAAAAACGTTTGATCATAGAGCCTGCAAGTAAAAATTAAATTTTTCTCGCACTAAAGATACCAATTTTTTGCAAATAATAAAGGCTTGCGCAAAACCGACAACCTTTAAAAATAATTATTCTTTTAAAAAGGTTTTTTTCTTTTTTGGTATTCGCGCCAGATAATTGTAGCGCCGATGAGAGCAATAAAGAATATTAGCATGAAGATTCCGCTCGTTAAGGAATGCGAAGCTGCATAATTCTTTTTTTCTTCAGGTTGCATTCGTTTGCCAGAAACATTCCCTTTCGTTCCTTCTTCCATTGGCCCTTGATAGGGGTCGATTTCTCGATAGGGAGAGAACGGAGCAGTTGGCATGCCTTCTTTTGCATAACCAAATGGCTGAGCTAAAGGTTTTTGTTCTTGCGTTTGGCTCGCTTTTTCTGATGGCGTAGCGGGAATTGAATAACCTCCGTAAGGAAGTTGATTTCGCTCGCCCGTATCAAAGAAACCGGGTATGGACGGATAAGCTGCGGAATTGCGAGTTACGGATGAATTTCTATAACGATCTCCGGGCGCAAACGATTGATTGAACTCTCTTATTGGCAAAGTTCCTGTAGACTCGTATGGGGCATTGTCAGTTGATCTCGCGCGATTGCTTGATGAAGGTATTATTCTTGATCTGCCCGGCTGTATTCGTGACCAAGGAGTAAATTCAATCTTGTCGTACGCTTTTTTAATTTCTGGTAATTTACCCTCGAACTGTTTTTTTTCAGAACTAGGCAATTTTGAATCTTTTTCAATACGCAGCATTTCATCTTTCTTATCAACTATTTTTTCCGGAACTGCTGATATTTCTGGAGAAAGAATTATCTGCTCTTTTTCGCTTATTGCTTTCTTTGCATCTTTTTGACTATCAGCTTTTTTAATTTTCTTGAAAGCATTTTCATCATCTCCTGCAACATCACCAATTCTTGGGCGCTTAATTGTCGGTGGTAAATTCCCGCCTGCTACAATCGCTTGTTGCAACTGAAGAGTTCCTGGTTTTAGTTCTATCAAAGCTTGTTGGCGTGCAACATCTTGAAAAACCCCTTCTTTGAGAGCGGCAGATTCTTTAATGATACTCTCTTGCTCTTCGGGCGGTAAATTTTCGCCTGAGACGATCGCTTGTTGCAGCTCAAGAGTTCCTGGTTTTAATTCTATCAAAGCCTTCTCGCGCGCAATTTCTTGAGTGGCCCCTTCTTTTAGAGCCGCGGATTCTTTAACAATACTATTTTGCTCTTCTTTGTTTTCTTGCGATTTTGGCATGCTAATTTCTAACTCTTTGCCTATTTGCTCAATCGATTGCGCAGGAACTCGAGGTTCCACTTTTTCTACTGCCTTGCTAACTGGCTCTTGAATATTCTTTTCTATAATTGTTTCCGGTTCCGGCGCGATTTGAACGATTGGTTCAGCTACGAACGGAATAGGGGGAATGATTTGTGCAGGAGAAACTACCGGTATAATGTAGTTTGATTGGCCAAAGTTCACCGGTTCGGTAAGCGCACGATATTTTTGCTCACTAATTTGCGGGCGCTGTTGTTCACGCTCTGCATTAATCGCAAGAGCATTAAGTCGCTCAACCGTTGTGCCAAATAAATTTCTTAGTATTGCGTCATCCGGAAGTTGAATAACATCTTGCCTTGAGTTGTAACCGCTTAAACGGGCCATATCAACTACTAATTTTTTAATCAATTGCTGTACCTGAGGAATTGCTAGCCCTTTCAATGAGCCAATGCGCATTGCAATTTGAGCGACAGATTGAGATCCATATCCTTCAAACGGAATCATTTCTTTTGATTCTTCTTGCGGCAATTGCTCTAAAACGTGCTGCGCAATCGTATCAAAACCCGCAAGTATCAATTCAATTTTCCTTTGTTCTATTTGCGGCCGGGTAAGTGCTCGTTGCTCAAAACGTTGCTGAGCAATCTCTTGCCCTTCTATTTCGCTTAGTGCAGGAACAAATTCTTCTTGCTCCAGCTCCGGTTCTATAAGAGAAAGCTCTTGGTACATCGGATATTCAATTGCCGGATATTCTTTTTTTACCGACTCAGTTTTTTTAATCGTTGCCTGTTTTTCAGCTTGGCTTTTTATTTTTTGTGCCATTTGAGCGGGAGTTAATATTGTTCTTTGAGAAGGCGCTGGCTCAATCTCTTGCTCTACGGGTTTTTCTAGAGGTGCAGAATAGACAGGAAAAAGGGGTTTAGTAAATTGGAATGACTTAATTGTTTGGGTAAATCTTTGAAGATAGGTAGGCTGAGCTGATTTTTCTGGCTCAATCGCTGGAGTTATGCTTGCTCCTGAAAATGCAGGCGTCACAGTTTTCGTTTGCACCGGCCTAATTGTAGGGGATTGCTTCGTTTTGCGTATTGGCTGTGCAGGCTTTTTAAACTGTATACGGCTAGAAGCAGTACCAAATATTCCTGCAAAAGCTTCTACGCTTAAAAGTGATAATAAACTAAGGAATAATAATTTTTTCATCTTTTCCAACCTCTTTTAATTCAACTATTAGTATAACTGATTTTGCAAAATTTTCAATCAGTAATTAATTAAGGTGCGGAAAAGTGATATTTTTTTATAGCGCCCTATAAAAAAAGCTAATTACTCGCCTATTTGATTAGAGCAAGAAAACAAAGAGAAAAGGCCTAAAGAATGAGTTCTATTTATTTGCTGCGAGCGTACTTTGCTTATTTCTTGCGGTTTCGGTTCAAAATGGGATTTCTTTCTGCGGTTTCGCAAACCGGTTTCTTCATTCTCTTCTGTTTTTTCCATAATCATAGCTTGCGGCTGCTCAGAATCATATGAACGGCAGGATGGAAGAACTTGTTCATTTTGAGGTTGTTCTATAACTTTTTTAACCTCAACTTTAACAACGATTGGCTTTGGTAGCGGCAAATATTGCGTTGCTTCACTATTTAAAAATATTAATACAGCGACATACTGCAATTTCATAACTCTTCCTTTGTTCCAAGAGTAGAAAATATGAGCTTCGTTAACTATCCTACCTGTTTTACGGCTGAGCGCAAACCAAGAAAAACATTCACCAAATAATTTTTGGTTCAAAAAATTAGAAAAAACGTTCTCATTTTAGATTATTTTTAGCATTCTCATCTATTTTCTATACACTAAAGTGAAATTTTATTTTAGGGAGACAACTAATGCACGGCCTCAAAAAACATATCCTCTCAATAATAGTAGTGACGAAATTTTACTGTATATCGGCAATGGAACCGCAACCTGCACCAGAAATTGTTTCCTATGCTCAAGAATTCGCGCAGGATGAGATTCGCCCAGAGCTTCTTGAGCAATTGCTTGCTACGTGCCCCAAACTGAAGCAATTGGTTTTCCGTTTACAAAATCCTCTCCGCTATGGCAGAACAATCCCTACTAAACTTTTGCTCGTTGGCCCTCCTGGAGTTGGCAAAACTACTATTGCAAAAGGAATTGCTTCACTCATTAATCGCCCCTATATATTTCTTCGAGCATCGTTACTCACAAATGAATATAAAAATTCTGGGCCGCAAAATTTAGCGCGCGAAATAATACCTATTTTACAAAGCGGGCAACCTTATGTAATCATCGTGGATGAACTGCATGCGCTCACTGAAAATTATAAAAAAGACCACAATGCAGATCCAGGAACTGCAGAAGCATTATGGTCGATTCTCGATGAATGCGCCAAAAATCCACAAGTTCTTTTTATTGGTACCACCAATGATGCTGTAAAACTTCCAGAACCGCTCAAAACAAGATTTGCAAACGGGATCATTGAAATACCACTGCCAAATCTTGAACAGCGAACTAATATTATTAAATATTATTTACACAACATCTCTTACACATTCGACAGATCATATTTTACAACTCTGGCAAAACAAACGAATCAACTTTCGGGTCGCAATCTTGAGCAACTAGTTTCTGATGCGATTACGTACGCTTTAGATCGAGAAGAAATTCCGATGATTAGAAAAAAAGATTTTGAGCGCGCTTTGAAGGATATGAATGAAAATCAAAGTTCATTGGCATTGTTGGGCTGGGAAAAACATAAGCAATTTTTAAAAGATAACGCCACAACTATCGCCACGATTATTGGTATAGGTGTAAGCCTTGTTGGGCTCGCAATGCAATACTGGTCGATGCAGCGACAAATTTCCCTTCAGTTAGTTGCGCAAAACGCGCAAATAGACCAAAATAAAAAATTTCTCGATCATCAAGTAAAAGTGCAAAATGAGCAATTTACTATCGAACAGGGAAACAAAGAAAAAAAAGCAAACCAGTCTGCGTTCATACAAAAAACTGGTGCCGGCGCGGGTATAGTTACAGGAGCATTTACATTAGCTGCATCATTCCCACCCCTTTGGCCAGTAGCTTACGTAATTGGTGGTAGTGGAGCATTGATGGCTGCTGATGCATTTGATCAGAATTGGAGCAAGATGTGATTTTTTCCAAAGCACGAAAAAAACTCTCTAAGAAAATCTTATTCGCTGCATTCGTTTCATTCAGCTTTTCAACATTGCAATCTATGGCAATACCGTGGCAAACCATTGCACCGACTCTTGCAAATTTAAGCTACGGATGCGGAGCTTTAGTTAATAAACTCTTAAACACACAGCGCCATAGCATTCCATCTCCAGCTCAACAAATACCAATTACTCGCGCGCCTCTAATTTTAAGCGTTAGGCAATCCTCGATCGCCCCAATTAGATCATTATGCATAAAATCGCCAATCGAAACCTACAGCAGAGCGCTTCATTGTAAATTGCAACAGAATTTACCTACAGCGCTTCTCAAAAACCCCGCTTCGACCGCAACGCCAAAACTACGATTGGGTCACCTGCCCTCAGCTCGTGGCAAAAGCGAAATTTATAAAACGAAAACTGCATCATCGCTCCTAAAATTGCCTCAAGTCAGGCCAGATTTGCAGTATGTAAAACCTAAAAGCGCTTGGGAATCTTTTATCGATAAATTAACAATAACAGTCGTTCCACATGATATTGATTATCGCACATATGGCGCAGTCTCCGATCTGCATCGAGCTACCGTCGAACAGCAATCCCTCATCAACCAATACCAGCAAAATGGCATGTTCCATGTGCTAGAACAGAACGTTGCAAAATTTCAATCAATCTTATTGGATCTCTCGCGATCAGATCCTCAAGGCGTTATCGCGCGCAATAAATTTTCTGAATTGCAAGCACCTTTGCCACTCGCCCAGCATTATCTTAATGATTTTAAAACATGCATAAAAATGTTTGCTTTTGATAAAGCAGATACCATAAAACAAAACCTTTCGAAAGTTGATTCATTTTATATAGCAGCTCATTGTCAATCATTTATACAACGAAGCTTCGGCGCTCAAGCAGCAGCCGATTTTGTAAAAATGGGATGCGAACAAAAAATTCCTGGGTACCTTGAACTCAGCGGGCAAGTAAAATATGGAAATATTTTTTCTCGAGCGCGTCGATGGTTTGCAGGATGTAAAACTGGATTCCGTTCAAATGAATTTAATCCGCATCATATTCTTGAAAATAGCTTTAATCAAAAGATAACGCACGTACGAACATTATGCGAAAACCAAAAATTCCATTTAGCTCATGCTTATATTCAGCAATCGTCAGGGGAAAGCAAGCAAAGTTTGCTGGGTGTTTATGGGGAATATTTTAAACAAAGCTATAATCAACTTGGTATCGAGCGCTGTTATGAAAATGATCCTTTTTTTGCGCAAATTTCATCCCAACTTAAATATAGTAGCGTACCCAGCGCAGGCCTCAATGATGTTTTTAAATCACGCCACGATATGTTCAATGCCATTAAGCAAACATGCGCTATCCCTAACAACGCTGACGCGTTCAGCAATTCTTTAATGTGGCATCTAGTTGATCAATGCGGAAATAACGCAACTCCAAAGCAGATGGTGAGCGATTTAGCTGTTCTGTGCAAAGATAGCGCAGCCAAAACAATTTCTGGAGCGTATCATCATTTTTTTGATGGCAACGGGATCTTTAAGCTCTTAAATTATGATAAATCTAACTTTGCGCATCTTTCTTTTCATGAATCGATTCACCATGAACGCAATACTCACACACGAATCTTCTTAAATGATCTTATACAGATTCCGTGTACAACCAAGCAACAGTTAGAGGCTTTTTCAAGCGCCCTAAATCACCTAAACCAATCATGCAAAAATCCTTCCCTAGCTACGCAACATATGACGTTCGCGCAAGACATTGCCAATGCGCTCTCAAATCCTGATTACGACCAAAAAATTATTTCCTGCGGCGATTTTAGTAAATATGATATGCGCCTTCTTAAACTTGGATCCGAAATAATTACCGCTAAGAATAATACGAATGTTCAGCTTGCTGACATGCAAGAGCTGAATGCTGCATTGGCGCAACTAAACGATGCTGGAATCGCACGCTTGAATGGAGATTATTATCTTTCAGAACACCTAACCAACAAAACCTTAGGATCGCTCGATATTGAATCAAGCAGTTTTTGGCAGCAAGAAAAAACGAGCTTTATAAAACCGATATCCGCTGATTTAAAAACATCATTTTTCAATATTCAATCTCCCAAAACTCAAGAAGCTGCCCCTTCTAAAAATAGTTTTGCAAACGGTTTTGCGGCCGCCGTGGGAGCTCGAGCATTGCAGCAGGCTTTTTCTGGAAATTCTTTCGCGCCAGCACCTTCAGCTAATTATTCACAGACGCAAACAGATGCCGCTAGTGCGTGCCCGCAATGTGCAAACGATGCAGACGCAATTCATGAGTATTTTGACTATTTAAATCAAGGCGGCCAACCTGTTGCCATTTCTGGCGGACAGGCTGATGCTGCTCAAAAGGCAAAAGAAGACGATTGCAATGAAGCGCCGACAAAATTATCACTTTTAGAACAAATAGAATTAGCAAGAAAAGCAAATGATTATTTCCGGGAACAAATTGCGAAATATGAAGCTGAAATCGTTGAGGCGATAAAGAAAAAGCTCAAAGAAAATAATTTAAATTATGAACCAACGATTCACGTTAAAGATATTAATATGAAACACATCATGTTTACAGAATCGAGAGGCAAAAACCCAGTCGGATTACATTCAAAACGCTGGAATCCTGAACGAATAGTTACGGCAAGCGTCCGCCCTTGCAAATTCAATACAAGCCATGGGAAAGTTCAGCTCAATTGCATCACTAAACCTTCAACCTTTTTCCCCGATAGCTGGAATGAATTCATGATTGTTGATAAAATTTTTGAAGCATTAAAGAATATTATTAACGTAAATACAATAAGCAGTAAATTAATAATAAAAGGAATTACGCAAGAACAAATCTATATTGAATTACATCTTGAAAGTGGAGGTTTAATTTCAACGGCCTATCCATCATTTAAGGATTTATGCATTTAGTAAAAATAAAACTTACCCCTTATTATCATATTGCATACGCGACGTCTGAGCCATTAAAGCTTCTGGGCTTTTTCTTAGAAGACTTTGGATCTGAAATTGGAATTGAGATTTTACGCTCAATTGTCATTGATAAATTACAAGACTGTACGTCGGGCAATAAAACATCACTATATACATTAAAAAATGGAAATTTGTGTATTACTATATTATTTCCAGACAAGAAAGATCCTGTACGGTTAGAAATAACACCTGAAACGTTGCTTCAGGTTACAAAATTATATTTGGAAGCAGAAAAAAAACGACCAGCCGAAATTATTATTAAATTGGATCATTCAATGGAAAATCCAACGATAGAAACTATACTATATTGTCCTCTTAATAAGGCCTAAAATATGAAATATTACGCACTGCTCAGTATTCTGTTATTTTTTTCCGCAGATGAGGCACGCTGTTCTAATGATTCAAATAAAGCACATTCTAACGATACCGTTTCTTTTCTAACTTCCAAAAATTGCTGCGCTGCTCTTTTAGGATCGATGGCATTGGCATACTGCTATTACCTTTATAAATCAATACTATCACCAAAGCCACAAAAAAAATTAGCTCAAGAAACCGCAGATTCGCGTTTATACAAGAAAAAGATCGAGGAGCAACAGCTGAAGCGCTTAAAAATAATTTTGCCAATGCTTTGCGTAATGTGGATTTTAAACTCGATTATTTTTAGTTACAATCCTTATTACAATCCAATCTATATTCCCCCAACCCATCTATATCAATATAGATACCCATATCAGTATTCATACTCATATCCATATATTTGGACATTCTACTGAGGCGCTAAGAATTTCATCTCGAAGTTATTTTATTTAAGGAATTTTGAGAAAGCAAACAGCTCTTTTTTTTACACTTTTTGATCGCTCTAACCCGTAATCATAAATTCAAGGAAATTATTATGAAATTAAAATCTCTAGGACTATTTTTCATCATGTTGATCTTTTTTAAAGGCATGAATGCGGAGCGTGTGTATTTCTATCATGATTTCCATGAGCCGGTACGCGCAAGCGTAACAAAATCGATTGTTGCTAGCATTGGAGGAATTCTATTGCTCTCATTGGGATATAAACTGGAACAGAAACTCGAACAAACTGCCCGCGCGACTATTCCAGATTATAATAGACTCTTGGCTGAGCTTAAAAACAATGTCGAGTATATGAATAAAAAATACGGATTCTGGACACCAAGTCTCACCCGCTACTACGTTCCTGATATGCCCCAGTTTTATGAGATTGCAGCAAGCTCGCCAGAAACTGCCGCAGCGCTGAAAAAGCTTTACTACCAAAGCGGGTGCTCATATGTTGCAGGCAGCGTTTTATTAATATTCGGGATATTTGGGTTATTAGGTGACTAAATATTAGTCAGGGCAAAAAAAACCCCTATCCAGACAGAACGTCGTGGACAGGGGAAATGGAGGTTATCTAATTAAATCGAATAATAAATTATTCTGTGTTGATGATACATCAAGCACACACAAAAATCAAATTTTATTCCGATCGCGCTTGCAACTGCATCATCAAGAAAAAACATATCAAAATATTATTTCAAAATGCAAATATTTCCTATTTTTTCCCAGAAAGTCTTTCATAAAGCTCCCGGTAGGAATCTGCCATTCGGTCAAATCTAAATTCATTCGCTATTGTAGCCATCCCCTCTTTCCCGAGAGCGGCCGCAAATGGGCTATCGGTCATTATAGCGCATAAATTATCATAAAAAATAGGGCCGTTATTTGCGGGCAATAAAAGCCCATTTTTTTTATGCTGAATGACATCGTGCTCAAGCTCGGCATTGGTAACCACACAGGGAATTCCGATACTCATCGCCTCTAAAAGTGCCATTGAAATCCCCTCTTTTACAGAAGATTGAACGAAGCAATCAAAAATAGGATAATAGCCGATCGCATTCTTCCCAACGATAAAAATAACCGCGTCTTTTATATCCAATTTCTCCGCCAGTGAACGCAAATAGGCCTCCTGGGGCCCGCCGCCAACCAAAACTAAGCGGGTTGAGGGATAATTCTTATGAATTTTTGCAAAAACTTCGATTAAGAATGAGTAATTTTTAAGTGGCACGAAACGGCCAACCGAGCCAAACACAAAATTATCTTCAGTAAGGCCTAAACTCTCTCTAGTTATAAGATTTTTTTCACTCTTGCTGCGTATTCGATCGGCATCAATGCCATTTTTAATAATGTGAACGCGTTGCGCTGGCATAAAGCGATAATCGTTCATGGTGCGGCAAATCCCCTCTGAAACAGCGATAATCTCATCTGCCAACCAAAGGGAAAGCGAATCGATCGCATTCCGCACGAAACCGTTTTGATCGTGATTATTATGAAGCGCACAAATGACGGGAATACCTTTCAGTTTCCCTACTATTCGGCTGGCCACATTTGCCGCCCAAAGTGATGCGTGAATACAACTCGGTTTTTCTGAATCGATTGCTCGATAAAGCGCAATCCAAAAAAACGGATCGAATAGACAAAAATAGCCTTTAACGTGATAGGTTTTTATGCCAAGTTCATTAATGCGCGCGACAAAAGGGCCTTCATGAAAATAAACCACTGCTTGCTGAATGTTTTTTTCTTGAAGCCGCTCAGTCAGATCATAAAGCAAACTCTCTGCGCCGCCCATTTTAAGGCTTGAAATGATATGAATTACTTTAACTGCGCTCCCCATTTTTTTAATCTCTGATCGTGTGATTTGCTAACTCAACACGAAGCTTCTTTTTATCTATTTTGCCCAAAGCGGTCATCGGCAAATCATCCATCACGATAAATTTTCGCGGAATTTTATAAAGAGCTAAATTACGTGCACATAATTCTTTTAGCTGCTTTTCAATATCGGTAACTTTTTCTTTCAGCGCCAGAAACGCTACCGGAATCTCACCTATTGCTTCATCTTTTTTTCCTACGACAGCCACTTTGATCACCGCTGGATGACCCATAATAATATTTTCGATCTCTTGCGGATAAATAATGAGCCCTTTGTTTTTGATAATGTCCCGCTCGCGTCCATAAATCACTATGCGGCCTTGATCATCAAAATAGGCGCAATCTCCCGTATTGAGCCAACCATCCTGCATCACAGCAGCTGTTTGCTCCGGCGCGTTATAATACCCAAGCATCACGTTATCGCCCTTCACCCAAAGTAACCCTTTTTTACCGTACGGAACTTCTTTATTATCTTCATCACGGATCGAACAATCAATGCCAATCGCTGGGCGACCTACCGTATTTGGGTCACACAGTTCCTCGTCAAAGTTGATCGCGATCAACGGCGAAGTTTCGGTCATTCCATAGCCATTGCTAATTTTGCGGCGATAAATAATTTCAAAACCGGTTCGAATTTTATCCGGCATCGCGTCGCCACCCGAAACAAAATATCGAACGGAACTAAAATCTATGGTGCGCATCAAACAAAATAGGCCATACATTGCAGGAACCCCAATCACAGCAGTGGGTTTATGGCTCAAGCCATGAAGAATGTATTTGCGGTCAATTTTGGGCACAATGATAACGCTTGCACCAACCACTAGATTTCCCCAAACACATGCAAACTGTGCAAAGCTGTGAAAGAACGGCAAAACACCCAACACGCGATCCTCGGGATGAACATCTAAAATCGCTAAGCCTTGCATGATATTGGTCAAAATGCATTTTGTGCTCAACATTACGCCTTTCGGAACACCTGTTGTTCCTGAAGTATAAAGGAGTACCGCAATTTCATCCTCTTCCCGCTCAGGAATTTCCAGATTTTTCAGCTGATCGTCGGTCGGTAGGGCAAACTGCGCCATTTGCTCTGCAGAAATTAATGGTGGGAGTTCTCGGGCAATTTGTTTTATTTTTTCAGCAAGCTGCGCACCTGCAAGGAGTGCTTTCGGTTGCGCATCGCTAATAATATGATCAAGTTCTTTTTCATGCAAATACGTGTTGAGTGGGGCAACCACCGCTCCGGTTTGCCAAGCGCCGTAATAGGCAATGTAAAAGTCGATCGAATTTTCAAAAAGTACGCACACGCGATCGCCAGCTTTTACGCCCATTTGCCTTAACGCGAGAGTAACCGCTGTCGCTCGTTCATAAAGCTTTTTATAGGTAACGATTTCCTCATCGGCAATAAGCGCCGGCATATCGGCAAATTTCATTGCCGCCCTTTTTAGTAAATGCCCCGCAAAAATAAATGAACCGTTATGAGAAAATTCAGACTTTAAATGATTGAATCGGCCAATTTCGGCCCGAGAATGGCGCACCTGCATACTAATTATTCCTCATACTTGATAACGGCAACAGGACATGCAAGCGCAGCTTCTTTAATCTGCTCTTTGTGCGCGTTAAAATTAGCTTCTTTTTTTACACGACAGATATCGGTAACCTCAAAAACCTCAGGCGTAATAAATTCACACGCACCGCAGGTAATGCATCCGGGTTGAATAATAACTTTTTTCACAAATATTCCTTCGGATAATCAGGCCACGACAATGGCTTTTTATTATTTACCATAAAGTTTTTTTCAACATTTATCAAAAAACTCGTGGCTCGCCGCAAAAGTAATCGAACTGTTTAAGGTTTTTGTTATACTTTGCAATACTGTCATTTTAAAAATCTGTCTATGTAGATCTTTTGGTACTCAACCGAGGATAAACTGTGAGAAAGTTTTTCTTATTCGTTTTGTGCAGCGCATTTTTTCAAACGAACACAATGGAGCTAACTAAAAAAACGGCAGCCCCAATCATTTTTAATGAACTTGCATGGCAACTTATTTTCCGCACGATTATTGATACAACTTATGAACAAGATTCGGGAAAAGATAAATGCACTGTCAAAAATGAGATGCGCAACATAGCGCTTTGCTGCACATCCTTAAACAAAAT
The DNA here is from genome assembly GCA_016191325.1 of Candidatus Dependentiae bacterium. NCBI lineage: Bacteria > Candidatus Babelota bacterium. The sequence continues at coordinate 753,642 of JACPOV010000008.1, forward strand.
AGTTAAGAATCTAGGGTCTGACGATTCGTTCAATAACTATTTTATTTTGCGACGGGCCCCAAACATAAAATTCAAGAATTCCAGGCTCAATGACCTTATATCCAAGCAAATGCTAGCTGCGGCCCATCTTGGAACACCTTCCGCTTTAAAAATTTTGGAAAAGCAACTTCAAGAAGGAACCCTAACATCGATCAAACTCGTTTTGGATGCGAAATTTAAATCGCGACAGCACCTCGTGCCTTGGTTTTTTGCTTGCAGCAATACATGTGGGGGTGAGTATGAAACAACGGTCTCCATCGCGGAAGCGCTAGCGGACGTTTTGAAAAACTTTCCCAAGACAACTCAATTATTTTGCCACAACGTTTTGAAGGAACGACAGAAGCAAACCCCATCATTTGCAAAGACCCAAAGCGTTTCCTCTGAATTGGATAAATTGGCCGCAGCGTACGACGAAAAGGAAGAATCATGATTACAAAATTAAAGCGTGGGCTTCTCGTCGCTATCGAAGGAATTGACGGTTCTGGTAAATCAACGCTCGCGCGAACCCTTGCTGAACAATTTGAAGGACAGAATATTACAACAATTTTAACCCGCGAACCGGGCGGCAGCCAATTAGGAAAGTCGCTGCGCACCATTTTGCAGCATCAGGAAAAGCCGCTCTCACCGATCGCCGAATTTTTGCTTTTCGCTGCAGATCGCGCTCAGCATTTTAAAGAAGTTGTTGTTCCTGCGCTTAATGAAAAAAAGCTTGTAATTTCAGATCGCCTGAGCGATTCATCACTCGTTTATCAAGGATTTGGCAAAGGAGTGGATCGCACAATGATCGCGCAAGTAAATGAATGGGCAATGCAATCAATAAAGCCTGATTTGGTTATTTACGTCCGCATTGATGCACAAACGGCCCGCGAACGGTTGCTTGCTCGCGGCAAAAAGCTAACATCGTTCGAAAAAGAAGCAAGCGAATTTACCCAACGTTTGATCGATGGATTTGAAACTCTTTATGCAAACACAAAAAATGTTATCATAGTGGATGGTACTTTCTCGCCACATGAATTGGCAACGTTCACCTTTAACCAGATTAATGTATGGCTCACCTCCAATCACCGCATCACCGACTCAGCGAAGTTTTAACGCTACACCCCGCTCACTTGGTGGTGGGCAACGAGTATGATGCAAAAGAAGCGGCAATGCATGCCCTTAAAAACTATTGGTGCACAAAAAAAGGATGTGGCTCGTGCATCGCCTGCATCCAATTAAAAGAAAATCAGCATCATGGCGTTTATTGGGCTTTTCCAGATCCGAATTATACGCTTGCTCAGATTGATGAGCTTCTTGAAAAAACACTTCTTTCGCTACAGGAAAATGAACATTTCTTTTTAATTTTGAAAAAAACCGATTTTTTATCGGCCGCATGCGCAAATCGAATGTTAAAAATCCTTGAAGAACCGCCTCGGGGTTATCATTTTATTTTATTAGCAGAACGAACTGATGGCCTGCTTGTAACTATTCGATCCCGCTGTTTGGTTACCGATCTTAAATCGATCGCAGCAACTGCAGTTACCCATCCGATAGCATCACTTTTCGTTTCTCTGAATTTTAAACATCCTGATGTTTTGCTGAAACTTCTTGATGAGCATGATTTGCATGATCGGCAAACGCTAGAGCTGACAGATCAACTTCTTGCTTACTGGTTGCAAAAAAAATCTGCTGCTTACAAAGAATCTGAAAAGAACCAGACCACGGCTTGCATCATGGTTGATTTGTTAAAAGAAGCTTTACTGCATCCGCCTATGCCAGGAAGCAGTAAGCTCTTTTGGAAAAATATGTATCTCAAGGCAAAAAAATTATCCGGCAGAATTAGTTAATCGCGCCTAGAGAAATTACTTTTTTTCTAGCAATGCCTTCACTTCTGCTGGTAACTTTTTATATTCATCTGCGAATTCTTTATTAAGCGCATTGACGCCTGCTTCTTTTGCAATTAAGAATATAATGAGCTGCTTGAGCGAAAGCGATTTTAATTTGAGCTCATCAGATTCCCAGATAATAACCGATCCTTTGATACCACCTACGCCCTGCGCTGATGCAAGTTTTCCATTTGAGTTGAATACCACGTTTTGCACCCCCTTCGCCTCTAGAGTTTGAAGTTTTTTGCCGGTAAGCGCATCCCAAATTGTAATTGAGTCTTGGCCGCCAACGGCTAGTTTCGTGCCATGTTCATTGAATGCGACTGAAGTTACCAGCCTCTTTTCGTTATCGTTACTTTGCAATTTGTTTCCTGTAGCAAGATCCCATACTATAAAGCCATCGTTTCCTCCCGAAGCAAGCTTTGTACCATCTGGACTAAAAGCTACAGAGTTTATGATATGTGAATGACCAGTTAATGTTTTAAGCTTATTTCCAGTTGCAAGATCCCATATAATTACCGAAAAATCTTGCCCGCCTGAGGCTACCATTTTTCCATCCGGGCTGAATTTTACCGAGTGAGCAGAAGCTGTGTGGCCTTGCAGGGTCTGAATTTGCTTTTCTTGCATAATATCCCATATAATGACGTTGGGGCCAAACGCCTCAGCCAAGGCCAACTTTAAGCTATTGGGGCTGAATGCAATAGATCTTGTATTAACAGGTATCGCTTTAAGTTGTTTACCGCTAGGAAAATCAAATAGAGAAAGGTCTCGGGTGATTGATCCTGCAACAAGTTTTTTGCCATCCGGACTAAACAAAACGTTTTCAGGGCGAGTCTCAACTTGGATTAATGCAAAATCTTTTTTTAGAACAAGGTCCCAAACTATGATTGTAGCTTTATTTGCCCTACGAGACCCATACGCGATTTTTCCACCATCTGGACTGAATGCTACCGAGTCAATTTCACTGAGTTCAGTTAATGATTCTGATTGACTGAATGGCAAGCCCAAAGCGCTTATAAGATTGTTCGTTACCATTTTTTGAAGATCTTGTGGAAGCAAAGCATTTATTTGGTTGAAGATTCCCTGTCTTGCATTAAGCTCCGCCAAAGCGTTCGAGGATTGCAATCGTTTTACTAGAGCGTTAACTGATGCTTTTAATAGTTTTTCAATGTCTAAATAATTGGCAGCTTGAGCTACGTATGCAATTTCTGTGAAAGTAAAATTTTCTAATGATTTTTCTATTAACTTTGCATCATCAAGTACGCCACTGTTTGCCAATGAAAAAATAGCTTGAACTGCCCCAAGCGAGAGTTTAGGAAGGGTTATTACACTCCCTGCTTGCAGTACTGCCTGATCATCCTCCGCCATATTTTTCAACGTGACAGAGCTTGCTACTACTTTTTTTAGTAATTGATATGCCTCAGAATTTATAGCAGGCACGGTTACTTCAATATTACCAGTATCGTCTTGCACAATAAACGGAAATTGGGGGGCTGATGTCTGTTGTATCCCTGTCGCTGGCAGATATTCCTCTTCCTCCATACCGCTCGGGGGACAACTGGCGTAAGCAAGATTCGTGCAAATGAATAATATGGATATCGCTCTGAATGTATTAATTATTTTCATATTTACCTCAGCCACCTTGCGAGAATTGAATTGGTTTACTGTATTTATCATAGAGTATATATTAAATCTTATTTGAAAATAAATAAAAAATTTGGGCTTATAATTAATTATTTTTACATTAAGAGTAAAAATATATTTTGAGAATATTATTTTATAAAATATGCCTGAATAGGCTGTTGAATATATGCTGGCTCACTAACTACTGTTTTTTGGGCTTGAGCTAGGAAACTTGTCTTACCTAAGCGCAACAACTATGCGCCCTGCCCACCCAATAACCTTCAAAAAATTTATTTTTTTCTAATTCCTTTTTTTTGTAAACCGGCAGCTTCTCAGGAATTTCGATGCTTACAAAAAAGTCGACCACCCATTATTATCCGCCCTTAATCACCGCAATCGGCACTAAGCGCGCTACCTTTTTTGCAATACCCGCATCATGCACAACGTTTACTACTTCTTCGACATCTTTGTAAGCGCTCGGCGCTTCTTCTGCAAGGCCAACATCCGAATCGCATCGCACAATAATCCCTTTTGATTCCAATTGCCCGCGAAGCGCAGATCCGCGAACCGATTTTTTCGCCGCGAAGCGAGACATTTTTCTTCCTGCACCGTGGCATGAGGAACCAAATGATAACTCCATTCCTTTATTCGTGCCCACAAGTACATAAGAAGCGGTTCCCATCGTGCCAGGAATTAAAACAGGCTGCCCAACTGCGCGGTATTTTACCGGAACCTCCGATCTTTCTGCGCCAAAAGAACGTGTTGCGCCTTTTCTATGCACTAAGAGATCAAGCATCGAGCCATCAACTTCGTGCTTCTCCTTTTTTCCCATGTTGTGCGAAACGTCGTACACTAAATTAAGATGTGCATTATCTCCGAGCACCTCTTGCCATGCTTGCCGCACCCAATGGCCAATCAAATGTCTATTTGCCCACGCAAAGTTTGCTGATGCTTGCATTGCTGCAAAATATTCTTGGCCTTCAGGTGATTTAAAAGGCGCGCATACCAACTCCTTATCGGGCAGTTGTATGTTCCATTTTGGCAATAAGGGCATAAATTGCCGTACATAATCTGTGCATGTTTGATGGCCCAAACCGCGGGAGCCGCAATGGATCATCACCGTCACTTGATCTTTGCGCAAACCAAAAATCTGTGCCGTTTCAGGATCTAAAATCTCATCAACTTTTTGCACTTCAAGAAAATGATTACCAGAACCGAGCGTTCCTAATTGATCAGCTCCCCGTTCTTTTGCTTTATCGGAAACGAGATCTGGATTTGCACCGCTCATGCATCCGCGCTCTTCACAATATTCAATATCAGCAGGTTCCCCAAATCCCTTTTCGAGCATAAAAGGTGCACCGCGAGCCAGAACATTATTAAGATCTTTTCCTTTCATCACGACGTTGCCGCCCCGCCCAACGCCTGATGGCACTGCGTTAAAAAGTGCTGTCGCTAATCGTTCAAGATCTTGTGCAATTTCTTTCGCAGTAACATTTGAAGCCAATAGACGCACACCACAATTAATATCGTAACCTATTCCGCCGGGCGATATGACACCTCCATGATCAATAGCGGTCGCTGCAACGCCGCCGATTGGAAACCCGTATCCTTCGTGAATATCTGGCATCGCAAGCGCATAATTAACGATACCAGGCAACGTGGCAACGTTCACTAACTGCCAAAGGGAACGGTCAATGCCGATATCTTTGAGCATTTTTTCAGTTGCAAAGATGCGTGCCGGAACTCGCATATCAGAGCGAAATGTCCGCGGAATCTCATAAAGGTATTTTTCGATTTTAATTAAATCTGCTTGAGTTATTTTTTCTGCCATAGCTTCCTTTTTTTTGTGCGCAGCAGTTAGATCATCGTATAGAGAGATCACCGTTAAATATCAAAAACAAGTTCCGTAGTCCACAGGCCGTCAGCTGTTTTCGTAATATGACATTCATGATAGGTTACCGCTTTTATTTCTATTTCAAAACGCAAAACAGGCACTCCTCGGAGCGTAGCTTTTAAAACATTGGTGCCCAACTGGTGAATGACCGCGTCAAGATAGGCTTCGTTATGAACATCTGAAAGATACAATGCATCTGATAAAAAATTTACTAGAAGATCTTCTAGTTTTTCTCCAGAAACTTTTGAATTGCGTGTGACTATAAGATCTTGGCAAACAAGATAATCTTTTTTTTTAATGCAATTGACCGCCGACGGACCAATTGATTGAAACATGCCGATAAGCGCATTTATAAATAGTTCTTCCTGTGTCGAGCCAAAAACGCGAATTTTCAAATCGGCGGTATGGGATTCAACCTCAAATTTTTTTTGCACTTCGCTTACTCCCCTCTTTCACAAAACCACCACTAAGAAATGAGACAATGCTTATTTGTATCGGTTTTCATATCTGCATTGTCATCTTTATTTTTCGCATGCGCAATATCGACTTTACTGTTTTGGGATGGATTATTTTCCAGAACATACTCACAGTAATACGCGCCGCGCGAGGCGCTACCAAAATCGAACTCAGGGTTTGGGGTGCAAGAGACAATCTTATATCCTAGGCAGACCGCTTGGAAATTGCGGTTTTGAGATTCGGTGCCAACAGGGCCCACGGCATTTACAATTACTGAGCCTAAAAACATTATTCCCAAGAGATTATATTTCATCGAAGATCCTTTATTATAAAAGCAGATGCAAGGTGAATGATCGCTCATTATACTTCGTATTGGAGATAATCTGTAGTATATTTCGCTATAAAAACTTTTACAGCAAATCTTAAAAACTACCAGTACTCGAAACCTTGGGAGCGGCACTATTATTATTTGTTGCTGCGCTTGGATTTTGCTGTTGTAACGGATTTAGAACTTGGGGAGAATTTTGAAAATTTTGTGCGCCGTAACTAATTCCTGGAAAGTCTGCCCAATACTGGCCCGTTTGTTGGGAAGTTATAGCGTAGCCAATGACTATAGAAACAGTGGGCTGCGTTTGGTTTGTTCCCGAGTCGATAGGACACGAAGTACCAATGGCGGTCCATGCAATGAGCATTATAGCAGTTAATAATCTTAGTTTCAAAATTATGCCCTTTTGAAAAATTAATAATTTATTGAAATGAAAAGTATGCCAATCATTATAAGGTAATTCTGCTGGATGTTCAACCCAACACTTTTGCACAATCATTGATCTGGAGGCAATAAGTATCTACACTACATGAACGTTGAACTACTTTTTAAGGATTTCCTATCGATGCCAATGCATATAAAAGAACTCCTGCCACACTTGCTACCTGCAGATCAATCGTGGAAAGTGACACTCCTTGCACAGTGGCAAACGATTGTTGGGAACCTAAAGGCACATGTTACGCTTCTTAAAATCGCGGAAGACACGATAACCTTAGGGGTCTTTAACTCAAGCTGGCTTCAGGAAATGTATCTCCTCTCCCCGGTCATTCTGGAAACAATTAACAAAAGTCTCGACCAGCCCAGAATAAAAAATATACGATTTAAACAGATAGCGCAGAAAAAAAAAGGTGGAAACGCTCCTTCTTTTAAGCGGATTACTGCCGTCGCCCCACTATCGTTATCAAAGGAACAAGAAGCGGCGCTTAGCAAGATAAATGATCCAGAACTGCGCATCGTTTTATTTCAGTTTTTACAACGCTGCAATAGGGAGAAAGAGTAACATGAAGCAATTAAGCCTTTCAGGCAGTTTTCTCTTCATTTTAATACAAACGACTTTATCCTTAATGCCAACTCCCCCGCCCCATCTAGATGATGGCCCTACTAATCATTTTCATCTTTATATATGGGGATATTATAATGATTTATCAGCACAACATAACGTAGCTAAAAAATGTTTTGATACGATCATGCGATCAGGCGGATCCCTTTACAGCTATCCAGGCTACATTCACAATCTCTTTAATACTAAACAATACGAAAAAATAATTTCGATGATTCCGCAGATCGAAGCAAATTTTTCGCAGCAGCTTGATCTCCAGATGATCATTATTAAAGCTCTTGAATTGAGTGGCAAGCAATCACAAGCTGATAAACGAATCATGGCGCTAGCAAACTCACATCCAGAAGATGCAGAACTCGTTTATTATGCTGCAGCGGCGCATGTTCGTGCACGGCATCCTGAAGAAGCAGTCGCAATCATGGATCGTTATTTAAAAATTCGGGGTGAAAAAAGCTCGAGCTTTATTTTCTATTTCTTAAAAGCCCAGATTTTTTTTCAGCTCATGCAAAAAGAGTCGGCCGTTTCTAACATCGGCAAATGCGTCGAATTAAATCCAAATTTTGAGCAAGGATGGCTTCTTTCCGGTTTGATCAATGAACTCAGTGGAAATGTAGATAAAGCAATGTTAAGTTATCGCAACTTTCTCTCTATAGTCGGGCATGATCCCAACGTCGAACGCCAAATATTGAATCTGATGCTTAAGAAAGAAAACAGCAAACTCATGCCGCTGAATGATTCTCTCCTAGATCGAGCACTCGACTTATATCACCAAAAAGAATTTATTACAGCATTGGAACTCATAAACGATCATTTATTGATTCATCCCTATGAAGAGTCTGCAAGACTCTTTAAAATTGAGCTTCTCGGCTGTCTTAAAAGGTCAAAAGAGGCGATCGCTCTTTTAAAGAACTGGATCGACGAAAATCCGAATAACCCTTCCTTGTATCGAATTTTGCATCTTATGTATCTTAACAAGACCGAACAACGAGCTGTTATAGCGACATTAAAGCATTATGCGCATTTAAATCCCTCGATTACCTATCCTTTTTTTTATTTGATCGATATTGCGCTCAAGAAAAATACGCTTTCAGAGGCATTATATTATCTTAATCAAGCGATTGCTTCATCAAAAGATGTACTGATTAAAACACAACTTCTCTATCAAATTGCGATTATTTATTATGAGCGGCATCAATGGCCATCGATGCTTGAGACCCTTAATGTAGCATTTAAAATTAATCCAGACTTTGCTCCCCTGAGCCATCTCCTTGCCGACTATTATTTAGTAAAAGATAAAAATTTCAAAGCGGCGCAATTACATATCGATGCAGCACTTAAAAAAGATCCAAACAATCATCTTTTTCTCAATACTCAAGCAAAAATTTGGTATAAAGAAAGAAAATTCTATAAAGCACCAGATTTAATTCAAGTCAGTAGCTATCAGAGCACAAAGAAATTACCTAAACTAAAATATGTTCAGAAGTTGAACAAAAAACACAAAGAACTTTCATTAGCGTAAAGGTTTTATTTCCTATGAATAGCCCTATTTGTTTTGTTGCTGGCGGATCGGGGGGCCATGTAGTTCCTTGTGCCACCATCGCGCAAGAATATCGCGAGCGCACAAATGCACCGTTCCTTTTTTTTACTTCAGATCGCGCACTTGAGCATTCTATTTTGAAAAATTATTCATTCATAGAAAATCCTGAAAAACTCCGCCTCAAAAAGTTTCCTGGCTGGCGCTTCTGGCTTTATCCTTCGTTTATAGTGTCGTTTGCCAAAAGTTGCTCCGCAGCATTTTCAGTATTAAAAAAAAATAAGCCATCCAAAATTATCAGCTTTGGTGGCGCAATTTCTATTCCTGTTTGCTTGAGTGGAGCGCTCCTTGGTATTCCAATTGAGCTTTATGAGCTCAATGCGATTCCAGGAAAAGCAGTACGCTTACTTTCATATTTTGCTCAACGCATTTACATTTGCTTCGAGCAAGCGCTCGATAAGTTGCCCACATCAAAATGCATACTTACTCCCTACCCAGTGCGTTTCAAAACTGCAAAACGCGAACCATTGGCACTTGCGCAACCAAAAGAACACAAGACAATCTTAGTGCTTGGTGGATCTCAAGGATCTGCATTTATTAATTCGTTTATTAAAAATTGGATTAAAGAAAGTCCACTCGCGCCATCGTTGCATATTATTCACCAAACCGGTGCTCAACATAGAGCCGAACTTATGGAATTTTATACAGCCAATCGCGTTACAGCGCATGTTTTTGATTACGATAATGCGCTTGACGCCTATTATCAACAAGCAGATTTAGTTGTATGCCGCGCGGGCGCCGGCTCACTATTTGAAACTCTTTTTTTTCAAAAACCTTGCATTACCATTCCGCTTGAAAATTGTGCAGACAACCACCAAAATGCAAATGCATCGGCATTTGCTGAGCGTTATCCCGAACTCGTGTATATTTTGCGCCAAAACGATTTGGTAACCGACCCAGAACTTTTTGATTACGCGGTTCGTATTGCGTTGAACTACGAAGGCCAAGAATCGGGCCTACCACCCAGCGTAAATACATAATAGTTAATCCCTGCTTTTCGCAAAAGTGGATAGTTTGCAATACTTATAGGGCCGTCCAAAATCATATCAACCATATGTTGCCCTTGTTGCGTAAGAACACGCTCACCGCTGGCTCCTGAACCATTAACAAAGAGCACCGCATTTCCATTTTCCTGAATATATTTTTTCACCTCGCTTTGAACATTCGCTTTATTCTTTGGATACTGCGCAAGCCAAGAAAGAAAGTTTTTCTGGGCAGCTTGAGCGATCGAAGGCTTTAAAACAATTGCGCCATTTTGATCTTTAGTATACGAATCGTCGGAAAAATAAATGAGTCCCAATAATTGATCAATGCGCAAATCTGGCGGTGGCGCAAAATAATAAAAATTCGCTGAACTATCAACGCCCGTAGGTAGAAACGAATCGGCAAAAATAACATACCCAATAACTCCTGAACGGTTTCCATCTTTTGGATCGGTGTCAGCAATTAATCCATTCGTATTTGCGCTCATTTTAGAGAGATCTAACTCGCCACCAATCAAGCCAGCTTTGGTATACACTGCGCCCTGCCCAATTTTGCCTTCACTCAAACGATCGAGAAATTTTTTCGCTTTTGTGTCATCATTAGTTAAGAGAGTGACACCATACAGCCACGCCTCTTTTTCTTTTATTTGTGGACGAATAATCGTAAAATCTAAAACTTTTCCCGCTTCCACTTTTTTTGCAATACTATAATCCTGAGTTTTATACGCAACCCAAAATGTTTCAGGCGCGTCGTACGCAATAGAAGTAGTATCGTCAGTCGATTCTTTTGTAGCTGCCTTAGTGCGTTCGATTTGGGCCTGCTGCGCCGATTGCCGCCATACATGACATTGAACTGGATTGATATCACGTAGTTTTCCGGAAATTGGCTGATCAAAATTTCCGATCGATAAACCCTGAATTGTTACATCCAGCGCACCGCTATCTTTAGAATATACTTCATACGTGTAAAGCATAGGGCCAGCTGGATCGTAAGTTTTGGTGGTTTCATTATATGAAACGTTTCCTATGCCCTGCTGCGCAATCGGCATCGTTGCAAATGGATTGTTTCCCGCTGAAAAATTAAATGCAGCTTTTTTGCCCGGCTGCGGCCGAATAGAAAAAGGAAAATTTGTTGAGGTAGATTGCAATGAATTGAATGTGCCTGCTTCAAGAGTTATTTTATAATCCTGGCTATCTTTAACAAATTCGAGCGTCACATCTTTTGCACTATTATTATAGAACATTCCTAGAAAATCGGTTGTCGCCGTTTTTATCCCCAAATATTCTGCAGCAAAATTAGTTTTTGCTCTATAAACGCGATAGAAATACATATTATTATCATCTTTTGGCCAAGGATAAATATCACGAGACAAAATTTGATATTGAGCAGATGCACCCGCTACTTTTTGTAAATCTTGCACAGACGCTTTACCAAGCAACTGAGCAAAACTATTTTTTGGATCCGCAAAAAGAGCCACACTAAAATAAAGTTGTTGATTTACAAACGATTGGCCACTATTAGTAAACGGCTCAACGATTTGAGCATAATCATAATCTTCTGAAATGCTCATCCCCATTGCCGGAACAATTCTTTGCGTGGCAGCAAGTACTGCATTTGCCGTATCGTTCCATACTTGAAAGCTATAATGATAATCTGCCGTGACGATACCAACACTTTGGCCTATACCGTTAAGGAAACCACTCGCGCCATCACTAGCATTTTGCGCCGTATTTACAAACTTATTTTTTAAATCGTCCCACTTTTGGTCAATATTTTCGTTTTTATTTGATTGATCGTTCTGGCTAGCGTGGCCCAAATGAGGCGTTATGAGAGAAAGAAAAATTATCACCCAATAAAATGGATTGCCGATTATGCTCATCCGTTTCTCCTTGCTTCTTAAAAACATTGCTATACTACTAACCTGATTATGCGATTAGCAAGCATTGTATGTGTGCCCAGCAAGCCCCATTTCATTCGGCAACGAGAATTCTCGTTGCGCGAGAATCGGCCAAAGTGCAACGCTTTCCGGTTTTTTCGTCGATAATTATAGCTTTTAAAGAAGGGTCATAGGTGAATTTTTTTTGCCCGCATGAAATATATTTCTGCATTGATAACCATAAAGGAAATGCTGTCGCTGATCCAAAAATATATCTCCCCAATGATCGATTGTCGTCGCAACCTATATAGACGCCGGTCGTGTGCGTTGGCGTTGAGCCAATGAACCAACAGGTGCGGCACGTATTTTCTGTTCCCGTTTTTCCTATCGCTTCACTTTGCAATAAATCTGGGTGCCTTTTTTTTAATCGCTCGATGCTCAAGCCAAGAATGTGTGCAACTTGTCCACTAACTGCAGGGGCGATCACTTGTTTTTTTAGCGGCTGTGCTTTCCAAATTTTAGTTCCCCATTGATCTTTTACCCATGAAACAAGATGTGGCTCCACATACGCTCCGTGTTGAGAAAAAATGTTGAACATTCCTACCGCTTCTTTAAGCGTTCCATCAATGCAGCCAAGTGCAAGCGAAGGATATTCGTGGATTTGACATTTTATTTGGCAGTCACGCGCGAGTTGTGCTACGCGCGCGGCACCGATGCGCAATAATGTTTTGATCGTCACGATATTATTTGAATGAGAAAGCGCATAGGCAAGCGTCATCGGCCCATCAAACTGATTCGAAAAATTTTCTGGCTTCCAAACATTATTTCCCGAAGGAATTTCTAGCGGCTCATCAATCTCAACTTCATCAAATCTAATTCCTTTTTCTACCGCGGCTGCAAACACGAGCGGTTTTAATATTGAACCAAATTGCCGATGCGCTCCGTGCGCTCGATCAAATTTCGATGCAGCAAAATTGTATCCGCCCACAAGCGCTTTGATTTCGCCCGTCGCACCTTCCATAACGATAACGCTTCCATCTATTTCTGGCATCATCTTAATACGTAGTTGGCTAATTTTTTTTTCAAATTCTTCTTCAGCGTCCTTTTGCATCTGCAGATTTATTGTCGATTGAATAATCAGGCCGCCCTTGTACAATAGATCGCGCCCAATTGCTTGTTCTGCAAATGCACGAATCCATTCTTTTGCATGTGGTGCGTGCATCGCTGTGGGCTTTGCAAGCTCAAGCGGTTTTTTTATCAAATTTTCGTAATCGTCTCTTTTAATAAATTCGCATTGAAGCATCGAATGCAAAATAATATTTCTGCGCTCTTGGCAAGAAAGCGGAAACAAGAGCGGGCAATAATGCCCCGGCGATTTCATGATCGATGCAAGAACCGCAGCTTGATCAATCGTTACATCTTGCACCGAGCAATTCCAAAAACGTTGGCTCGCTGCTTGAATGCCATAAATACCACAACCAAAATAAACGTTATTTAGATAAAGTTCTAGAATTTGATGTTTGCTTAATTGCTGTTCCAACATCAATGAAACAATTTGTTCTTTAATTTTGCGAATGAATGTTTTTTGTGGATCAAAATAAAGCATTCGCACGAGCTGCTGCGTGATAGTGCTCGCACCCTGCATTTTTTTTCGGTGATAAATATTAACAAATAAAGAACGAATAATACCGCGCCAAGAAATGCCGGTATGTTTAAAAAAAGAACGGTCTTCTGCCGCGACAAATGCTTGGATTACATGCTCAGGGACGGCTGAAATAGTTATTGGCTCTTTACGGTCTACTTGAAAGCGTGCCCATTCAACCCCTTCATCATCAAGAATAATTGAAGGGCGAACAGCACTATCCCGATGCAAAGCTGAAACATCAATCCAGGGATATGCTGCAATAAAAACAAAACAGCCAAAAAGCAGTCCTAAAAAAGAACCAAAAAAAATAAGGAAAAGTGTCAACACACGTGAATATATGTTCATAAAAAGGATAAAAAAAGGCCGCTTTTTTAAACGGCCTTTTTTAAATTCAAATTAATCAATGACTAATTCGAGCTCACACTTAATTACGTGCAGCAAGCTTTGTCATATCATCTGATGTTTGTTCTTCTTGGCTAGAAACAATTTTGTAAACAACCAAAACACCAGCAATAAGAGCTGCGCCCACGCCATATTTAATTGGATGAGAACGAACGTGTGCTACAACAGATGATCCAACTTCTTTAATACGCGCAATAACTGAAGTATTGTCAACTGACTTAACCTCAACTTCTGCAGAAATATTAGAAACATTTACAAGTACTAAGCTAGCAAGTGCCGCCCCGAATAATAGATTTTTTTTCATAAGATCAACTCCTAAAAATAATGGTATCCTTATTATTTCGTATAAAAGTTACTTGAATAAGGTGGTTTGTCAATATAATATCTCGATGGAGTCAATTTTTTAACGGAGGACCCAAATTGAATATTATTTGCGCACCCAATATATATGTAATTCTGCCCGTATTTTTTTTTGCTGATCTTTCTGTAGCCTATTTTTTCTCCTATCCTTATTTGCAATTATTATGGTCACTTTTTTCTGTGGCACTTTTTGCTACCAATTCTCTACCAACGCTGTGCGCACTGCTCGGCTTTCTTTATCTTGAATATTTTTCTTATATTTCATGTGCGCAGGAAAGTGTTACCGTTATTGCATACGCCACCTTATGGATCGTGCCTCTTCTGCCTTTTTTGAATTACAGGATAGATCTTTTTTCGTATATATTTTTGGGTTTTTCACTCATTATGGCCCATTTTTTGCAAAATCCATCTTGGATACTCACGCGAAGCGAGATATCCTGTACCATTCTTCAGATTTTTGTTAATCTAATACTGATTCGCATACTTTTGAAATATAAGAATTAGAGGCAATCTAGACAATCGCTTTCCCCTATAAAACAGGGAAAGAGGAAAGTCCGGACTCCTAACGAAAAAGCACCTTAGAAACTAAGGGGGGCGTAAGCCCATGGAAAGTGCCACAGAAAATAACCGCCTTTTTGTATAAAAAAGGTAAGGGTGAAAACGTGCGGTAAGAGCGCACGCGTTATTCTAGTGATAGCATAGCGAGGCAAACCCTGCTTGGAGCAAGACACAATAGGCACGGACGGTATTCGTTCCGGTTTTTACGTGCGGGTACGTCGCATAGATAAATGATTGTCATTCGCGCAAGCGAAAACAGAATCTGGCTTACTGATTGCCTTTAACCTTTTTCTTAACAGCACAACGACCTTGAAAATTAGTTCATTCTTTTGGATACTTCCATTTATAAGTTGTATTGCTGGCTACAGCATTCTTTATGTTCGCTACGCTCAGCAACAAATACCAGTTCCGCCACTTATTGGCAGCACTGTGCACAATGCATCACTTCTTCTTGCAGAAAATCAACTTAATTTGCGCCTCCTTGCACAAAAAGAAGATAACGATTTGCCAGAAGGCACCATCGTAAATCAAACACCGCAAGCTGGCCAATTAACACGTATTAATCAACCAGTTTTTTGTGTTGTCTCAAAAAAATCAACACTTATGCAAGCGCCTGATTTCATAGGAAAATCTATTTATGAAATCGATCAACTAGCAAAGAAGAATTCATTGCGTTTGAGCGTTTATGAAGTTCCGAGCTTGCAACCATCTGGCGCCTGCATCGGCCAAATTCCCGCAGCAAACACAGATTTAATAAACCGAAAACTAATGGTATATATCACGGCACCCGCAAACAAAGAATTTATTTTTCCAGATATCTGTGGCAAAAAAGTTTCGGATCTGATTTCTTTTATTGATGAGAATAATTTTAAAATAGAAATCGTGCATAATCGTGAGAAAACCTTCGCACACGATTGTTCAAAATGCACCATCCGCGAACAACGTCCGCTTGCCGGCACAATTATTAATCAAAAAAACTATCTCTCGGTTCAGCTCTTGGTTGAATAAGCAAAATCCTTTGTTATACTGAACTCGAATTCCATATGTTTTTTTCTCAAGGAGAATTTATGAAAAAACAAATCTCACTTTATGCTTTTGCATTTGTTTCATCTCTTGCGCAAGCAGATTGCTCAACATGCCCTGCTGCTGAATCTACTTCAATGAGAGAAATGGCAAACAAAATTGAAGGAATCGAGTTCAGATTTTCTGTAAGCAGAAAACCTGGATGCGACGAAGCAAATTGGAATCGCATTGTTGGCATGGCAAGTGATTGCATTATGATGTGCCAAAATCAAGCTGATCAAACAAATATTATGCCTGAAGTTTCAAGCGTAATGTGCCAAATCGCTGATTGCTGCAAGATGGATAAAAACCTCGAAGGTAATTTGTCTATCGGCGCTTTTGCTGATTCAGAAGAAACCACACGCCAAATGCCAATGGACGAAACCTGCAACACCTGCGAATCAGAATGCCAAGATGGCGTTTGCCCAGCAGTAAAGAACGAAGAAGTGTGTTGCGAACAAGTATGCGAAAAAGATGCTTGTGCAGAAAATTGTGCATCTACTGATATGCAAATGACTGCTTAATAGCTTTTAAAAAACAACTATCTTAAGGGACGGCATTCGCTGTCCCTTATTTTTTTTAGGAGATAAATGAAGTTAAAAAATATACTCGTTATTTTAATCATTGCACAAAGTTTCATCATTTATTCAGAAGATACTTTGCAGCAGAACTTTCAAACAGTAGCAATTATTCCTGGGTTACAAATTTTCCAAGGGATCGCTTCACAAAGTGAAATAATTTCGGTACAGGATGGAACAATCAAAGGAAATTTGGTGGTGCCAAGCGAGGCTCAAAAAAAGGGATTGGCGCTCATTTCTAAAATCAACGGAAATAAAGCTGCTTCTGAAAAATTACTCAGTGCTTATGTAAACTATTTGAAAGAGATTGATCTCGTTCCAGATGCTGAACAACTTTCAGCGATAGAATTAATGATCAATTCAACTGCAATGCAAGCGCTCATGTTTTTGAATCTGCAGCACCGCAAAGAAAAGCAGCTGATTGAAATTTTCAAAAAAAATAATACCGATACTGAAAAAATTGCAGCGATCGAAGAATATAATAATCAAAGGCTTGCAGAATTCACCTTATTTCTCAATCAAACAAGAGATCTCATGAAAGAGCACTTCTTTCCTAAGTTTGAAGTTACAAAAAAATAATAAGTGATAGTAAAAATAAAGAGGCATGCTTTATGCCTCTTTTATATTAATTTATAATAACGCATTCTTGTTCGAGTGGTCTTTTCATGAGCTCATTAAGCAAATCATCAATTTTTTTTATTCCAACAATTATTTCGTAAACACCCTTGCATACAGGCAAATCAAGTGAAAGCTCGGCGATCAATTGATTTACGGAAGCTGCGGTATTTACACCCTCGGGAATGTATCCTGTTTGCGCAAGAATGTGCTCAATTGTTTGTCCTTTTCCAATTCGCTTTCCAACTTCGCGATTGCGACTGCGCTCTCCCATCGCAGTAAGCACTAAATCTCCCACCCCAGAAAGCCCGAAGACCGTTTCCGCTCGTCCACCACGCAATTGGCAAATAAGCATCATTTCATGAAGCCCGCGCGTGAGAATAAAAGATTTTACATTATCTGAATAACCTGCCCCATCAAGCATCCCGATTGCCAGCGCAATAACATTTTTGAGTGCACCGCCTATTTGCACACCAATAAGATCGAGCGATAAATAGGATCTAAAAAAATCGTTGCTCAACATTTTTTGCAATTCTAAACCGAAATCACAATCGGTGGTAGCTAAAGTTACTGCTGTGATTTGCTGAGTTGCGACATCCTGCGCAAAACTTGGGCCGACCAGTGCCGCTTTGTGTGCAACCGGGCCAAGAACATCATCAAGCATTTGCGTTGGCAATAATAATGTTTTGTTTTCAATACCCTTAGAAAGAACAACCCATTTTTGATCTGGTTTCACATATTTTTTGCAATTTTCTAACGTTGAACGTAAATATTGAACCGGAATTGCTTCAAATATTATAGAAGAAGTATTAAATAATTCTTCTAAATCTGTGGTCGGCGTAATACGATCTGAAAGAATAATACCGGGCAGATAGCGGGAATTAGTTTTTTTTGTTCGAATTTCTTGAGCAACTTCTTTATCATGGCACCACAAATGAACATTGAATCCATTATGGGCAAGCAATGTTGCAATTGCTGTTCCCCAATTCCCCTCACCAAGAAGTGCCACGTGCTTCATGTACCAAAATTCCTTTTACTTTCTTCAAAATTTAAACAAGCAGCTTGCAGATGATCTTCGGTAATTTCTGGCCAAAAACAATCGAGAAAATAAAATTCACTGTAAGCCGCTTGATAGAGAAGGAAATTACTCATCCGTTTGGTACCACCAGTACGAATAATCATATCTGGCTCAGGAATACCGGCAGTCCACAATGAATTATTGAGTGTTTCATCAGTAATATCATTTTCCGAAAGTTCACCGTTTTTTATTTTCTGAATTATAGATTTAACGCCTTGTATAATTTCCTGCCGAGCACCGTAGCAAAAAAGAAAGTTTACTTGCAGGTTATGCCCTTGGTTCGTTTGAGATTCTAGATTCTCAATTGTTGAAAGTAATTGCGCAGGAAAAAGTGATCGATCGCCAATAAATCGGGCACGCACACCATATTTAAGAAAATCGTCGACAAGTTGAGGCGCTTTTGAAGCAAGCAAATCAAAAAGGTAACTGCGCTCATGTTCTGATCGTTTAAAATTTTCAATCGAAAACGTATAAAGCGAAAGATAGGCAATTTTCTTCTTTAAACAGAATTCCACCGCTCGCTTTGCTGCTTCAAAACCGTTTGAATGACCGATAAGAGAACCCAGACCTTTTGATCGAGCCCAGCGCCGATTACCATCCATAATAATTGCCAAATGCTTCATCATGCCATCGATCCTTTTAAACCAATTGCAAAACCTTTAATCTTGATTAATTTTCCACCGAGCCAATTTACTAAATGATACATAAGCACCATGCCAGAAGCGTAAATTAATCGTTCAATGATAACAACCGGCATCAAAGCTGCAAACATCGGCACGGTCATTGGTAGGCAGTAAATCCATAAAACAGAACCAACTGCGTGCGCAGTAAAAGTACTCCCGAGAGCCGTCAGGAAAAGAGACCGAACCGGAAGCAACTGAATAATCATTGGAATAAACCAATACAAGCTATACCACCATGCTTGAGCTCCAACCGAATGCGCAAGAAAAAGTGCTATACAAATAAGTGGAATAAGAATTTTAATTGCCCTGTTTTCTACCGTCCAATAAGCGGATGCACAAATGGTTGGAATCTGGTATGCTAGTGGTGTGAAGATAGTACCAGTAATTAACAAGCCTCTCAGCAATCCCCTTATTACTAATCCGCCGATCGCCAACGGCAATCCGCACCAGATACCAATTAAAGGTAGCATCGAATTACTCAACGAAAAAAACCCATATTGGGAACCCAAAATAGCGTTTACTTTAAAAAGGCTGACTATTTGAAGTAAAATAAAACTAAGAGCGAGCCCGAAAAGCGCTTTTGATGAAGGGCGAACCATTAACTACCCCTGAGGTAAAATAAACAATGAAACATTTAAAACACATAAACGTAGTATATACACAAGACTGCTACGGGACAACACCGAAAGGGAACTCATGATAAATCGGTATAAAGCCGTCATCTTTGATTTAGATGGCACAATCGTTGATACCGAACATATTTGGAAACGAGCAACTAAGGAATTGCTCAACCATCGCGGCATAGCGGTTTCGTCAGAAATCGAGCTTTTGTTGCAAGAAAAATTGAACGGCTTGGCACTCAATCAAAGCTGTACTTTTTTGAAGAATCATTTTGATTTACCAGATGCACTCGCAGTACTTATAGAAGAAAAAGCGCTACGCGCCAATCAACTGTATGTGCACGAAGTTCGGTTCGTTCAAGGTTTTTTAAGTTTTCACGGCGACGTGATTAAGCATAACTTAAAGACCGGCGTTGCGACTAACGCACACGATGAAACTGTAGCGATCACCGATCGAGCACTTGGCCTTTCCAAACTTTTTGGTGAGCATATTTATCCAATATCGCGCGTAAGCAATAAAGGAAAACCCGATCCTGCGATCTACCTGCATGCGGCGGAAAAGCTCGGCATGAACCCGGAAGACTGCATCGCTATTGAGGATTCGGCGCATGGACTTGCTGCAGCAAAAACCGCTGGCATGTTCTGCATTGGTATTAATACCGCAAAACGCAGATCCCAACTTGAGCAAGCTCATCAGATCATTGAAGGATATGAGGAAATTAGCTTACCTCATCTATTGAGCCGCACTTCGTAAGCGAGGCTAACTTTTTGAGGCACATTATCTGTAATCATCAGCACATCGGCTCATTTGAAACCGTGTACTGCTGATTACACGCCTGGTTACACCAAGTTACAACCGGCCTCCAATTAGGAATTTCTTTATTTTTCACGAATTCTCTTCTTTTTTTTCAGCAAATCTGTGTTCTCATGACTCGCATGCTGTAGAAACTTAAGCGCCTCGTCCAGATCATCGGTCATTCTAATAAAATTAAGCTCTTCTTGCGTAATCAATTTTTCTTTTAAACTATAGTCTTTAAGCCAAGCCACAAACGGTTTCCAGTATTCGGTACCAATCAAAACAATCGGAGCAACTGATAAATTTTTTGTTTCCATTAAGGTTAATATTTCAGTTAATTCTTCCATCGTCCCAAATCCGCCCGGAAAAACGGCAAATGCAACCGAGTAATTAATTAGTAAATATTTACGCGCAAAAAAATAATCAGTGGTAATATAATCATCCATTAAACATGCATTCCCTGGCTCAGCATCCGATAATCCTCGTACTAGCACTCCAAGCGTTCTCGCCTTTGAAGTTTCGGCTCGAACTCCGCAAGTTGCTGCCTGCATAATACCAGGGCCGCCTCCTGTAATAACCGATAATTCATGTTCGATTAATTTATGTGCTAAAAGATGCGCTTGGCGCGCATAAATGGTATCTTGCGCAAGGCGAGATCCCCCAAAAACTGTGACTATTGGTTGTGGTAACTTTGATATTTTCCAAACTCCGTAAATAACTTGAATCGTTGTTCGAAGCGATCCTCTCAGCAAGAGGCCATAGGTATACAAAAATCGTTTAAGCCCATCCAGCATGGATCCTCCTGTTTTTAAGTACTACGAGGCGTTGCCTTTTTGCAACGCCTCGTTCGTTTATGCAAATTTAATTAAAGCACATCGATCATGAAGAGCGATTCAAACGAAGCGAATCTATTTAGAGCCGCTTTTTTCGTCATCCATTCTGGAACAACGCGTTGCGCGTATTCCATAAAGAAACGTAGCCCAACTCGATATTCCGTACTTCCATCTGGATACGAATATTTTTCAGGAAATGCGATCCCTATTCCAAATAAGCGAGGCGCTATGATTCCGGAGACATCATCATAGATGAGTTCTGTTTTACCATTGATTGGGGGTAATTGATTCGGCTCATAACCAACAGCGTAAATAATTTTATTGCATATCGGCAACCAAGCTTCCAGAGATTCCGGCGTATTAAAAATTCTGACTAAATTTGCAGGTGGATTCTTTTCGAGCACATTTTTTGCCCACTCTGCAGTTGTACCTTTCAATCCCGCTTGTTGGTGCTGCGCCCACGTACCATGATCAATAACATAGACGAGCGGATTCTTATAAAAATTCACAATTCTGCCAACCGGCAACTCAGAAAGAAATTTTAAAATGAGCATTGCAGAATGAGCACTTCCTACTACCGCAATCGTATCGGTACTTCGTACATGCTGCGCCAAAAAAGATTTATTAAGTGCAAGATCTAAAGGAATTTTATGCGCAACTGGATAATCAAATTCCTTCGGATGCGAACCGGTAGCAAGCACTACATAATGCGAGTCAAAATGATTATTTTCTGTCGCTACATGCCATGTTTCATTATCAAAATGAAGCGATTTAATTTTGTCATGAATTGCATGAACTTTTGTTTTTAAACATTCGGTAATTTTTCTGAGAGGATCGATAATCACATGCAGCGGATATGCGGCCGTCAGCTCAAGCTTTTTCAATTCATCAAGTGCTTCTGGCGCGCACTGCTGAAATGTATTGCATGCGCTCAAATAATCGATGTACATTTTTGTGGTCGCGTTTCCAGGCACCGTGTAATAATACTGGCCGAGCCGACCAACATCAAATTCAGGATCGATCCAAGCAATTTTATCAGGATCAACTCCCAGATCCATAAGCAACCCCAGCACTGCTAGGCCCGCTGGCCCTGCACCAACAATAGTCCACAGAGGTTGAAAATCTCCATAAGATAAAGTGGTTATAAAAAAAAACGAATTTAACAGCGCGATTTTTATCAGCTTCTTCATCGCCTTCTCCTTTTAATTGTAATCGATTTCACTGTACCTCAGAGCCTACTCAAAATACAAGATGCGCAGCGCATCCAAGTGATTGACGAATGAAGCGTTCTTGAATTATGGTAAACAAAAAAGGAGTAGATCAATGCCTAAACTTACGGAACAATCCAAAGAAATCTTAAATAATACAATTGTTGAGTGTGAAAATTGTATCACAGCTTGCCAAGATCTCGTGGATATGTGCAGCACGAGTAACGGACCAGAATGCGCTGAGGCAGTTGGAAAAGCTGTTAAACAATGGTCGATTACTATTGAAACGTGCAATCAAACAATCGCATGGTGCAAACAAGAACTCAAAGATGGCTCGTTTGCTGGCCGCTCGCTTTATGATAATTGCATGCAGCTTTGCCACGAAGTAGTTGATAGTTGTAAAAAATGCATTGAAGAATGCCGCACTGGCAATGAAGGCTGCATGAATGCAACTCTTGATTGCATAGCAAAATGCGACGAAGCTGCAGAATGTTGCGATGAAATAATTGAATAATTAATATGAGGTCGGCTGGTAAACTAGTTATCAAAAGATTCTTTGTGGCACTTTTTTTTGCCGCAACCGTTCATTGGCACTCCAATTGCGCAAGTGGCGGATCTATTAGGGAAGATATACTTCCTGATATAGGTAAAACCATTCCGCGCCAAGCAGGAGTCACCGATGTGCGAGAAACAATATTTTATTACCGAGCAAAAGAAGATCTTTTAGCATTTCTTGATACAACAGTTTCCTACGGGTTTACAGACAGAATTGGAATTCGATTTAATCTGCCAATTATTTTCCTTTACCAAAAGCTAGGACGTCAATCGAGCGGCAGCGGTGATTTGCGCGTAGAGCTTTCCGCAAACATTTTTATGGAAAAAACCTATTTAGTAAACGTGATGGCTGGCTTTTCGGCTCCTCTTGGAAATGTAAAAAAAATTCCCAACCTCGGCACGGGAGCATACGGATTCACCGGACAATTTACCCTGGTTCATAGTTCTCATGATTGGTACATGGGCCAGCGGCTTGCATGGCATGCTACGACGACCACCAAACGTGGATTTAAAAACGGAAATGAAGTAAATCTTGAGCTTGGATTTGGTAGACGCATGCATTTTGATGAAGAATCATTGTAATCTTTTTACTATATTATGCAGTTTGTTACACTTATAAATGAGCAGGATATTTTGTTTAAAAAGAAACTAAAAAATACGGGCCAGGCAGTTATTTTTTTTGGACCGCTCTTGAGTTGGACGCGAGCAAATTTCT
Source organism: Candidatus Dependentiae bacterium (assembly GCA_016191325.1). Lineage (NCBI taxonomy): Bacteria > Candidatus Babelota bacterium. The sequence goes on from JACPOV010000008.1 coordinate 777,066, forward strand.
TAATGGAAGGAAGCTTTCAAGTGCCTATTGCACAGAATAGGTACGGCTTGCAACCGCTATTTGATTTTCGAGCTGCCTTTACTTGTGAATTTAAATTCTAAATCTTGAAAAGAATATGATCATTTCAAAACAAAAAAAAATCACTCTTTTTCTTATTCTCTTTTTGATGAGCTTTGCAATCTACTACGCACAACATTCATCATATTTAAGCTTTGCATGCTTTAATGAAGGTAAAGAAGAACTGCTTATTCAAGTGCAAAATAGCCAAACCAAAGCAAGCCTCATCTATATCTTGCTTTATATTATTGTTGCGATGCTCACCCCGAGCGCTGCCATGTTTGCTCTTGCTGGCGGTTTTTTATTTGGAGTCCTAAAAGCGACATCCTTTATTATTATCAGTGCAACAATAAGTGGGTCGATCGCCTTTGTTGCAACACGCTATTTATTGGGGCGTCAGATGCAAAACAGCTATTCTGTTCAACTAAAAAAATTTAACGATGAACTAAAGAAATACGGGAGTTATTATCTTCTGATGGTGCGCATTATACCTATTTTTCCATTTTTTTTGATTAATATCATTGCTGGGCTTACGAAGATTCCCTTCAGCACTTTTGTGTGGACTACTGCCATTGGCATTATTCCGGGAACCGTTATTTACACTTTTGCAGGCCGCCAATTATGCACTATCAATTCACCCCGAGATATTTTATCCCCGCATCTTTTTGCAGCGCTGCTTTGCCTGGGTCTACTCACCCTGATTCCAGTTCTGCTCAAAAAGCGAAAAAATTTGCAGTAGGTTAATTCGTTTTATCTTTGGTTGTATCTTTATTACTTGGGTAAACCTCCGTGCTACTTCCATATTCACTGTTGCTGCTTGACTCAATTTCCCCAAGATGTGGCGTATCTGGATTGCTTCGGGTAAAATTAAAATCTTCTAATTTATATACGATTTCTCTGTTTTCAAGGGCAATTCTTTTTTGCTGTATGCAATAGTTCTCATGCGAAAGTGCTTTATTAATACGATTTAATCCGGACGTACAAAGAGAAAGCGATGCAAAGCCCAAACCTGCAAAGCAAAATCCCATTTTTGCCGCATCCATGGGTTTTAATTCGCGAGCGATCAAGCTTTGCCCAAAATTTTTAATATCATAAAATAAAACCGCTCCAATGCCTAATGCGCCAAGAAATTGAATGCTACCTTTCAAAAAACGCCATCTCACATAGCGACCTTTTTGTTTTAATTCATAATCCATTTTTGCATTAATTTGCTCTTCTTTATTTGGAGTCTCTTTCTTTAGAAGCTCCATCAATCCTTCATGATTCGCGTAAGCAGTTTTTATAACATGCGCGTCTTTAATTTTCAGAAGCTCATCGACTGTAGATTTTCTTAAAGAATTCTCATCGACACGCATGAGTTGCGCAAGTGGCTTTACAATGGATCGATTCTTTGCAAGATCCGTTACGATTTTTAAAGATTCGATTGTAGCATTGAAAGGCTTTTTGGCCTTTGTTGGCAGGACGGGCTGTTCCATTGCATAAGCATTAAGATAAGCTGTGGCCGAAAAAAAAATCGCTAAAAAAAAACGCATGATTACCTCCAAAAGAGTAATGGGCCATCCCCAAAAGAATGGCCCATAATTCGTTATTGGTTGCTACTTGGCTTATCTTTTTCTTCTTTGCCCTTATTTGTAGTTAGCCTAACTCGTTTTTTTGCCTTAGGCGTTTTTTCATTCTCTGGCAATTCAGATCGAACAAGCTTTCTATAATCGATCAGTGTTTTTAAACAAACTAAATTATCGTCAGTATTATTTTTTGCTTGAGCAAGTTCTTCCTCTAGGTTTATACCTTTGTAGAGATTAGAAAACCCATTTTTCAATCCCCAAATAGAGCCACCTATAAGTGTCGCATACGCCGCTGTCTTGATTGCTCCGTTATGCGCTGTTTGTTGAGTAAATAATGCTTCGCGACTTATTAATCCACCGTTTATACAATTTTTAATATCATAAGCAAGAAATGCTAAGAAGCCCAACCCAAATGCTGCTTGCGCAAAACCCTTCGCGATATACTTACCTTTTACTGCATACGGCTTTTCATTAAGTTCTCTTATTTCTTGATCTAATGCCACTTGCAAGTCAACCGCACAATCGGCAATTCGGATCAAACTATTTTTATGCGGCCTCACATCTCTATAAAGCTTTTTTCGGTCAAGTTCAGCATTATCAGTTTGATCTCTGAGTACAAAGGTATCACTTCCAAATTCTGGCCATTGAGCAATACGAAATAATTCTGTTAGTCCAGGACGGATCGGCATCCTTGACGTAACAACGCAGTCAAATTGTTTTAAAAGCTGGCATTTTGTTGGCATCGGTTCCGCTTCAAGCTTTGGTTCAGGTGCAGGAACTTGTGGGCCTTGCGTTGGGTTTTCGGATGGTTGTGGGTTCTCCATCCCAAAAACATTCATCGAGGTGAGGATCGCACATAGTACAATTATAGAAAAAAACTTTCTCATATTAACTCCTTTTGTTTTTTCCCAATCTACTCAAGCAGCTCGTAACGATTCAAGAAATTGCTGTAAAGTTTATCGGTAGAAGTAAAGGAGCATACAAAGCGCCATGATCGCCATTGAAATATTTTCTATGAGCGTAACGTAGGTCATCGGTAATTTAAAAACTGCGCCAAGGCATGCACAAACTATTTCTTTATTCTGCGCAAGTTCGTAAGCAACACCGATACTTCCCACTATCATGAAAAAAAGAGTTGCCAAATTGGTAGCGATCGGAAAAAGACCATTAAGATAGGCGATTCCTAAACATAATTCTATAAATGGATACGCATACGCATACATGGTCGATCGTTTTGCAATAAGATCGTACATAGAGAATGCCTCAACAAAACCGTGCAAATTGTAGATTTTAAAAAGACTAAAAACAATAAAGAAACTCCCCATAAAATCATTCATCGCTGCAATAGCATCCCACCCATAGATAAAGCGACGCATAATTGTAAAAAACATAATAATACTCAGAATTAGTATTAAAGGCGTAAACGTTTTTATGGTGCTCAAAGAACGCGCGTCCGAATTATTAAGATTCATTCAGTTTTTCCTTTTTCTTTTTTTATTCAATAAAGTCAACGTAATAGGTTCAATGATGGAAATAAATAATTTTGATATGTATTTTGTTTACTCATAATCATCGTTCTGCAAATAACGAATAATAATTTCTTACCGTAAAGATTGATATGAATTATATCGCGCACTTGTTTCTTTTTATTTTCATGTTCTCAATGAATGCATATTCATCTCATCATGAAACCTACATCCCATTGCGTAAGATGAAACAGCATATGTTTGAAGCGAACCATCGAATGCATGGCATGTACGGTTACTATCCGATGGAGCGAGATATTTCAGGAACCGATTGGCAACCAGAGTCCATTCCGCTTGACGGGTTACAATTCGAAGCGCATAAATGGCTTTTTATGACCCATGATTTTTTAAACGCAGCCTATACACACCAAACAGGGCCGCGAGGGGGCAGCCAATTATTTAGTACCAGCATGTTCATGGCAACTGCACAGCGCGATTTTGGAAATCGATATACGTTTGCGCTGCGCGCTATGTTTTCTTTAGATCCGCTCATGGGCCCTAAAGGCTACCGCCTATTACTGCAAACGGGAGAACCGGGAAACGGAGAAACGCCGCTCATAGATCGCCAACATCCGCACGATTTATTTGATGAGCTTGCAATCGTCAATACGTTTGAAATTAATCAAAAGCATTCGGTTTTTTTCTATTTTGGATTGCCGGGACAACCAGCCCTAGGTCCGCCGATTTATCTAATGCGTTATAGCGGAACCTATAATCCTGAAGCACCAATCTCGCATCATTGGCTCGATTCGACGCATGTTCAATTTGGTGTTTTTACCGCTGGCTATATTTGGCAAAATCTTAAAATAGATACCTCAATCTTTACCGGTCGCGAACCGGATCAACACCGTTATGATATTGAGCGTCCTCGTTTTGATTCTTATTCGGTACGAGCCACCTATAATGCAACGCCAAATATTTCGTCGCAGATAAGTACAGGTTTTTTAAAATCTCCTGAACAGCTTGAACCGACAATTAACATCACCAGAACAACTGCGTCTCTTTCTTACAACATCGTCTGGCGGTCGATAAAATGGCAATGGACCGGCTGTTGGGGAAGAAATCAGAAACATCCTGGGTCTGCTAGCAATGCTTTTTTGCGTGAAACGACGCTTAACGGTGCAGAAAAACATATTATATTTGGTCGTTATGAACATGTAGAAAAAGATGACCTATTTCCTCAACCATTCGCTCAAGAAAAATTTCAAGTCGGCAAATTAACGATCGGCTATATTTACCAAATAACCGATTGGTAGATAGAAATTAATTTGACCCGCATCGCGTGGATCAAATTTTCCTGCTTTTAGCTCAACAACAATAAAACACGGTAACTTGAAGATAAAAAAGAAGATCAATATAATAATCTGTGTCGCCTACATATAAATGGACCTGCCTACCAACGAATGCAAATCCTTGCCCTAGTTCGAGGAGAAATTTTTGAATATGATCAATGAGCCCCCGTTCAATTTATTTTTCAAGATGTTCATCAGTATGTTCTAAGAAGTCAAAAAGATAGGGATCTTTGAGCGAGCGATGAGCCATGTCAGAATGAGGCTTTGACAATGTTTGGCTAAAATTGGTGATAGCCTTTCCTTCTCGTTGATATATTTTTGATTGAATTCTCATTTCTAATACATTGCCTGACCAACCATTTTCAATGGCTTTTTGGGCATACCAAAATCGTTCAGCGTTATCTTTCAGCTTGGTTAACAGAATTACGTTATGCCACCATGGGATATTAAAAATAGGAAGGTCTTCTAATTGTCCAGAAGCCTTCTGGACTTTTTGATAAGCAAGACAAAATGCTTTCATATAAAAAAGATTTGCTCTTGAAAAGCCTCTCATTCCAGGGAATAAATTTTGAATATCTTTGGATAATTTTTCAATAGTACTTGATCCCCATCCATTTTTCTCTTGCTTCTCATTAATTATTTCGCCAATTTCCCAATAGAGCTCGATTAACTCTCTATTGGCAGACATAGTCGCTTTGACTTGAGCATTCTGAATTCTATTTTTTATATCTGCAAGTGTCTCAGCGTAATCTTTGATAGATATTTTTTTGGAAGGAACATTCTTTTTTTTATGATCTTGCTTTTTTACGACTCTTTTCATACCATGAACTCACGTTTATATTGTTTGCAGCAATCTTAGATTGACTAATAAGGTTGCTGCGTTTTTTTTCAATACTACTGATCTATTATATGTCGGCTTTTCCAATTTTGCAGCAGCTGCTGCAAAATTAACGATAAGCTCTTTTGGATCGAGTTAACTGAATTATTCACCTAACCAATAAACGATTATCACTTCGATGCTCTTTTCGAACCAGTCTACGCCTATTCCGTCTTCGCCTTGGCTTCGCCGGACGTGGCCGGGCCAAAAGCGGAGTTTATCCTGAGCGTAGTCGAAGGGCCGGGCACGGCCATCAAACGGAATCCCAAAATATTTTAAATTGCATAACCATGAAAAAGCATAGATAAAAAAATCCCCAAAAATGGGAATGCTGGATCCAAAGAAATAAGATCACACACTTCTGAATGCGAGAAAAAATAAACGGCGCATTTGCCCTTTATGGATTCTTGAAAAGCATTGCTAAAAGTAGCATGTTGCAATTAAGAGATTCTTTCTTTTTTGCACCGCGCTTGAGCAGATTCCGTTTATTGGTAAGAAAACATTTTTTATGCATTAATCGTGTAATAATTGTAACGGCACCGGGGGGTGGCGTTACAGTTGGGTGACTGGAAGATTTTATTTTAAAGCTGATTATTTAGCTTCTAAAGCCTTTAATTTTGCTTTCATAAAATCAATTTCAGATTGTTGCGAAGAACTGATTGATTTGCAAAGCTTTTTGATTTCAGGATCTTGCAATGAAGATTGTTCGCACATTAATAAAGCTGAGGCATGATGCGGGATCATTGATTTTAAAAATTGGCTATCTGTTATAGCTGTTTGTTTTCTGATAAATAGTATTAATGCAATAAATATGGTCATGCTCGTTATACTAATAACAGCATTTAATTTCTTGTTATCATACATCGATCGCATGAGAAGCAACTCGATGAATATCATTGGGATTGTCATTATTCCTGCCATATACAGCTGATTTAAATTTGAATACACATTGGCAAATTCATTCACCATTATATACATGAGTATATACATCGATATAAAAGATAATGCTGCCATAAGAAACAGGTTACTATATTTCATACGTTAATCCTTAAGCTAAATAAACTACTCTTTTTTTCTACTTGTTATAATACACAACCATGCTAACATAATTTGAATAACGAATATCAATAAAAAAAATCAGAGTATATGAATCACTTACTTTTTATTTCTTTACTATTTTCTTCATGCTTGATTAGGGCTCAGCATCATCAACAAAAGCCGGCATTAATTATTCCCCATCAACTTTCTTATCCCCAAACCTCTTTTCAAAAAAAACAACAAGTACTATCACCATGCGGGTTAAAAAAAAGAGAAACAAAAAAAAGACCGCCTAAGCTTGCGTATTCTTGGGCTGATCCAAAAATAAAGTTTTCTCCGCCCCCGCCATTAATGGGCAAGCAAATGGGCGTTGTCCAGACACTCGGGATTCCACCTTTAGGATATGAAATGGATGGAAACGTTAAAGTATTCCATCTCATTGCGCAGCCGGTTGAAAAAACAATTGTTGATGAACGCAAACCGGCAGAATATGATGCTTTGATACCAAAAAAAAATAAATTAGAGCATGCCCATCATCATAGTCCTATTGTGCAGAAAATAAGAGCCTGGGGCTATAACGGATCCACGCCGGGCCCTACCATTGAAGTGAATGAGGGAGATAGAGTTCGCATTATTTTTAAAAACGAACTTCCTGAGCCAACTTCTATTCATTGGCATGGATTAGAGATTCCCAATGATCAAGATGGTGCAACCCCTGAAACTAATAGGCCGGTATTGCCGGGTGAAACATTTATTTATGAGTTTACCTTGTATCAATCAGGAACGCTGATGTATCACTCGGGGTTTAATGTGATGAAGCAAGATGATTATGGATTGCATGGAATGCTAATAATCCATCCCAAAAATTATGAGTATAAAATTGACCGCGACATTGCAATATTTTTGCAGCAATGGAGGATTCGGCCGGGCAATGAAGATCCTGATCTGGTGAGCATGGATTTTAATTGGTTTACTTTTAATGGATTTGCAGCGCCGAGCATTCCTATGATTAAGGTTAAGCAAGGAGAGCGCGTACGAATTCGATTTGCAAATGTTATCATGATGAGCCATCCCATTCACATCCATGGCTATACATGGAAAGTAGTGGGAACTGAGGGTGGCCCCATTCCTCAATCAGCACAATGGCCGGGCAATACCATTAATGTTGCTCCCGGAACTACTCGTGATGTTGAATTTGTCGCGTGGAATCCTGGGCTATGGCGGCTCCATTGCCATAAATTGCACCATATTATGAATGATCATGGTGATGTTCCTCTGCCGATTATGGGGCATGGTGGCATGTTCACCATTGTGTATGTTGAGCCCAAAGATCCCAATGCACCATGGCGACATCCAAAGCAGGATGAATTAGATCTTGTAAGGGATACTGATGGTAGGAGGAAATCAAAACAATGATTGCTCTTTTACTATTTTTTATTCTATTGCTACCCGGTTGTTATAAAGTGCCGATCGCGCAAGAATTTAATCGTTTAAAAAGGACCACCAAAGAAATTACCGGCTCAGAAATTATTTATGATAGTTATAACAAATATCCCGATATGGAATGCACTATTAGAGCTACCATTACTAATGGATTAAGCCGTAATGAAGCAGTAAAAACGGCTTTAATGAACAATCCTTCGTTGCAAGCAGATTTTGCAAAATTAGGCATAGCCAAAGCCGATTTGATTCAGGCAGGATTGTATACCAATCCCCAAACTCAAAATGTTTTTAGATTTCCGACCGCAAGCCAGGGCCCCGGAACCGCTCAGACTAATATTGAAAGCATAACAACGGGCAAGCTTTCTGATTTATGGCAAGTTCCCTTGCGCAAAAGAATATTTGAAGATGAATTAGAAATCATTACTCTTCGCATACTTACCGGTATTCTTGATATTGTAGAAAATACCAAATCCGCCTATGATGCATGTGTAAAAGTTGATCTACAACTTGAAAATGAAAAAATCATCTTATCATTTACTAAAGAACTCCGAGAAGAAATCTATTATCGACAAGGCTTTGGGTATTCTAACGATCTTGATAAATATAATGTGGACGCACAAGTAGCAATAGTGCAAACAGCTATTACAGAATATGAAAAAGAACGAAAAAGAGCCTATCTTCATTTGACGCAATTATTAGGCATAACTCCCTCGAGCAAAGAAATTATTCTTACTGATACTATTTTAGATTCGATAACAATACCTTCTTTATCTGATCTTGAATCATATGCGCTTGAATATCGGCCAGAAATGCAGATTGCTCGTTATAAAATCAAACGCTATGAAGATACAATACGCTTTGAAAAAGCGAGTGTATGGAAAGATGTTAATATTGGCATAGGGTTCAAGCAAGATTTTGATAAGCCATTCCGCGGGTGGGGACCGGCAATTAATTTCGAAATTCCTTTATTTGATACAAATTATGCCCAAATTGCTAAAGCAGAATTTGAATTCGAGCGCGCAAAAAAGAAATTGCGCTATAGAAAAATAATAATTCAAGAAGAGTTGCGTAAAGAGCTCACCGCGGTACATAAAGAAAAAAGAGAAATAGCCTATTACAATACATTTATTATCCCATCATATGAAAAGGCTATCGATTATACCTATACCTATGCCAATACCATGCAGCTTAACATGCTTACCGCATTGGAATCTCAATTAACTCTTTACAAGGCCGAGCAAGAATTGATAGAAAAATATTACAATCTTCATATTGCTTTTAATAAGCTTGAAAGAGCATATGGTAAAAATATAGAACCATATGAGTTCGCTAATCATGAAATATCTTGTATTAATGCATAATTGATAGAGTAAGGGATGGTTATAGATAACAAAAGATCAAATATAATAAGAGCATGGTATTTACTCTATTATACCTATGGATTTTTACCCATTATTACTGGATTAGATAAGTACTTTGATTTTTTAGCTGATTGGTATATCTACTTAAATCTTGCCATCCCCAGATTATTAAATATAACTCCAGAAGCATTTATGCATACTATCGGAGTTATAGAAATTATAATGGGATTAGTGGTTTTTATTAGACCACGCATTGGCGGATATATAATTGCAGCATGGCTACTCATAATTTGCATTAATTTAATTTCAATGGGATCGCATACGCATGAAGGCTATGATCATATTATGAGACACTATGATGTTGTTGTACGCGATATTGTTATGGCAGTAGGCGCATATGTATTGGTGCTTTTATCAAAAGAATTGAATAAGTAAGCGCACCTTTGTTTAATATACTTGAAAAAGTATACGATAAAACTATTGACTACCCCCCCCCCCATGATACTTTTTTTGTGGTTGCTCAAAATCTAATAATAAAAAGTAATAAAACAAAAGAGGAAAAAATGAATATCAACAATTTCGCTTACTCATTAGCATTATCTATTTTTTTTGTTCCATCATTAATGCAAGCTCAAGAAGCTTCATATAATCGTTTAGAAAAAGCTATGCAAGAATGCACTGAAGTTTGCAAAAAATGTACAAAGGCTTGCGAAACCTGTTCTTCTGATTGTAAAGAATGTAGCAGCGACTGCAAAAAGTGTACTCAAGAATGCAAACGATGTACAAGTTCTTGTAACGAATGTTCTCGCGACTGCAAGGAATGTTCTTCTGCCTGCCGTGATTGCGTAGAAGAATGTAAAAGATGCGTAGAAGCTTGTAAAGAATTGGCAGATTCAATTAAAAGAAGAATGTAAATAGCAGGAAATAGTAATTAAGTAGGCTTTGAGCAATCAAATCCATAATTAGTAAAATAAATCTCAATTAAGGGGTTTCCAATGGCCTGTAAAATGTCTAAAGAATGTACCGATGCGTGTAATGCCTGTATAAAAGCATGTGAAGAATGTGCCAAATGCTGCAAAGATTGCCATGAATGCATAATAGGGAAAAAAGGCGAATGCAAAGCAAGCGCTGATATGTGCATAAGAAAATGCAAAGAATGTATCGATGCGTGCAGAAAATGCATCACTGCTTGCCAAAATCATATAAAGCAATGCAATGATAGTGATTGTGTCGCTTCTATGAAAAAATGCATCGATGAATGCAATAAATGTATTAAAGTATGCGAAGAGTGCAGCAATGCTTGCAACACTCCTGATGCTCGTTGCGCTGAATTATGCAAAAAATGCATTCAAGCATGTAATGATTGCATCAAAGCATGCAGAGAATGCGTTTAATAATATAGTCTCTATTGGTCATAAAAAATAAAAATTAATAGATTTTTTTACTAACGCTTAATGATAAGGATCACATATGAAGCTATTATCAAATTGTAAATTTATATTTGCCTTTGTTGTTATTTCTCTATTTTCTATTTCATCAATGAGCGCTAAGCATACTCCCGAATCTCTTGAGCATCATAAAAAGGCGCAAGAACACCATAAAAAAGCAATGGAGCATCATAGAAAAAGCCAAGAGAATCATGAGCAAGCCATGAAACATCATAAAACGGCTATGACTCATCACGAAGCTGCGATGGAACATCATGACGCAGCTATGGAAGCAAATAAATAATCAATCATAAATTAATTATGACCAATAGAACCCCCCAGAAATTAATACTACTGGGGGGTTCCCATTAAAAAGGATGAGTTGATGAATCATGAAAATAACCATGAGAGCAAATATAATTTTTATTCTTTTTTACCACTTATTATCATAGCTGGCCTCATAATCGCCTTCACAATTGGTATGAGCTTCTATAGAGGCGGCTGGAATTATAATGAAGCCATGTTGGATTTCATGGCAGGATTCTTTTTAGTTTTTGGATTCTTCAAAATTATTAATTTACCCGGATTTGTAGAAGCATACTCAATGTATGATATTATTGCGCAACAAAGCAGACTCTATGCCTATATTTACCCTTTCATTGAAATAGGCCTTGGCATTGCATACCTGCTCAGATATCAGCTCTTTGTAGCCAATATTATTACCGTGATTATTATGGCTATTGGAAGTATTGGGGTAGTTATTGAGCTCAGTAAAGGCCGCGAAATTACTTGCGCTTGTTTGGGCACGGTTTTCAAACTCCCCATGACGTATGTTACCTTATCCGAAGATGTTATCATGGGATTAATGGCTCTTTATATGATCCTTTTTCTCTAAGATTTTCTCTTCAAATATCTCCAAATGTTGCTTTTTAATTCCAGCTTCCCCGTGTAGCGGATCTATGGAATTCCAGTCTACTCCTATCTGGAGCTCAACCGCTTGCCAGTAGATTTTTTGCTTAGCTAAGATAAATGAACCCAATCATTCCCATTTTGTGAATTTTTTGGTGATGCATAATCATCCTACTTCGCCAAGGCGGAGTTTATCCTGAGCGTAGTCGAAGGAAGCACAGGTTGGCTATGCAATATAAAATGTTCTGAATGTCGTGTGTTGGTTCGAAAATAATATCGAAGAAATAATCGTTTACCCTACTTCGCTCAAATTACGAATAATTTTGAACTTCGAAGGGCAAGTTGGTATTCTTTAATAGTTATTTACTACCTTTCATCTTGGAATCCAATGAAACGAGTTCTTTTCCTGCTCATCATGATGCACCATACTCTAATCGTGCCCAATGAAACAATTGAAGTTGAAGATATGCCGTGCGCAATTATTCTTAATTTTAATGTTTCAAATAATAATCACGTAACATCGGCAAATGATACAAGTGCCAATTCACATCAAAATTTGAATCAGATTGAAAAGAATAGTGAGGGTGCAGCTCTGGCTACCAAAGACATACAATCATTTATTGGCGATGCCATTAAGAATCATAAACTGCATATTAGCATAGTATTAGCAATTGGTTCTTATGGATTGCTGTACTATTACATTAAAAAAGGTAATCACTATCTTAATCGATTAGATCTATGGTCATCATGGAAAAAAGAAGAAGATCCGATCATGGTGAGCCTGTCGAACCATGCTCAGGAATTATTCCGTGAAATTAAAAATCGCTACAAAAAAGATTTTGCATCATCATTGGTCCTTTTTATAAAAGATATTCAGCAGGAAAAAAGGAATATTAGGTGGTATCAAAGCCTGTATCATTGGGCAGGATACTTGCATATAAAAGCTTTTGCCGTTTGATTTACCAGTATATGAGAATAGTGCGCGAAAATTAGAACGTATTTTGTATTATAAAAAATGTATCGAATCGATATAGTATTTTAAAATTATAATGCAGCTAAGGCTGGAATTGATTCAGAAGAGAATGCGGGAAGACGATCCGAAATTTCGGTGATTAATCCTTCTTGGAGTAATTCTTTATGCACAATGGGGTATGAGAGCATCTTTTTGAATTCTTGATTATACGCGTAATAAATCATATCCCCTTTGATACAACGCCCATAAAAAATTGAAAATGTTCCCCAGGATGGGCGTGCGGGATTGGCAGTACATTGAAACGTGATTGTTGCGCCTAAATGCCAAAATGAACGCTCTAAGAATAGATTGCCCGCATCGTGCCTGCCCTTCGAAGCTCCGAAGGAGCAAAGTAGGAGTTGCCAGAGCTTTAGAAGATCATCTGCATGGATGGTATGCTCTTCTTTTTGATCAAGCTCAGGCAATGCATGCTCAAATAAAATTCGAAATAGTTTTTTTCATCATCACTCATGCGATGGTGAATCTCTACAAAAGAGTTCTCTGTGCTTTTTTTAACCATATGCCACCTTTGAAAAGCATTTATTATAAGCTATATTACCGCCAAATCAAAGGGAATTTCAATTTTTTCATTTTCATTCTTGCGATGAGCATTGCAGAGCGGCCCATGATTCAAAATTTCTTTCTTCTGGTGTTAATAAAACCTGCTCAAGAAATATTTGATGATAAATTTGCTCCATGCCGGTAGACATAATAAATCCAATATCCTGGCCTGTCATCCATTTTTCAAAGGTAACTGCAAGAGTATTTTTGCGTTCTTCGGGCAATTTATTCCATGAATTCTGCACCCGTTCTTTAACAAATGCAAGATGTTTGCGCTGTAATTCATCCATTATAAAATCCATACCCTTGCATGGTTTTGCGCCGGTAAATTTTATGTGCTCTGAAGTTTTACTATTAAATCTTTTGACCAGCCATGCTGCCGGATTACAAATCTTTTGGAGATCACATTCAAGTTCATCAATAACTTTTTTAATTTCACTCGGTTTAAAAATTTCCAAGAATTCTTTTGCTTTGCGATCTGAAACGCCATAATTTTTCAACTGTTGAAAGGGACAATCAGAATTCTGTTTCTGCTTCGGTTGCTTTCTTATTTTTGCAATTACTTTTTCAACATCAATATTCGTGCGTGTTTTTTTCTTAATGGCAAACCATACTAAAGCATCATCATTTTTGCCACTAAATTTGACCGCTATCAAAAGATCTGCCTTTTGGTTGATCATCCAGTATTGCCTTCTTAATAATTTTGTAATTAAAGTGTTTAAATTCTTTATATTCATCTTCGGCAATTCCCAGATATTTTTTAAATTCTATGAGCGCAAATACCGGGGTGCGTTCAATGCCGGCATAATCAACGCACAATTCATATATCACCAATGAGTATTTTGAAGCAAACTCTTTTTGTACCAAAAGATTTATTTTTGAGTATGAGGGTGGATTAATGAGTTGCCCAATCAATGCCGGGCTCCCCTAGGATACGCATTCAGAACCAATGAAATTTGCCCTTCCCGTTTTAGATTATTTTTATATTTTTAAAATTTTATCTCGCGCGCACACGCGTATGCACATCGCACGCATGAACGTACGCGCGTAACTTTCTAAATCTTTCAAAATCTTTCTATTTAATCTATCTAGGCGCCTCGGCAGACAGCACCAGAGCGTGTATCCCAGAGGGTAATTACGTCAAAGTATCCCTAGTGCTACGTCAAAATATCCCCTCTCTCCGTTAAAAGTACGCTAGTAAATTTGCGAGACTCAAAAATGTTGCACAAATTGTATAGTGTCTATATAAATAGTTCCATATACTGATTGAGAAATTTTTTATCCTTAGAGTGAAGCTACGTAAATAGTCCCGTTTCCGGCACCATTTTTTTGCAGTTTAGAGTCGTGTGATTTTTAAACTACGTGCCGTTTAACGCTTTGGAACAACCAATCCCAATCCCTGCAATAATAAAACCTGTGACGATTGCTCGCTTTGTCCACGGATGATCAACTATTTTAGATTTTTTAAAAACAATTTTATCGGGCTTAAATTCTCTATTCTTGACCGAACCAGATATAATTCCTCTGTTTTTTACCGTATAAAAAATAGAGGAATAGCGTTGTGAAAATTTGTATGTTTTTTTTCCAAAAGCCCCTGTCAGCTCTTGCGATTTAATTTCATCAATATTTTTTGAATAATCCTGCACCAGTTTTGCAACGTCTTTAGGAAGTGAGATATCTGGCCGCACTAAAAAGTTTCCTGAATCTCGTTGGCTCAGCATTATGCTTAAACGGTCAATCCCCATAAATGATCCTGCAAACGCGGCGCCCGCGATTTCACCGCCAACAACGCCGACCAAAATCGCAAGCGAATAAGTTGGCAACAAAAGCAAATTCCAGCGAGAATATTTTGCTACGCAGTAGGTCTGCGCATCGCAACCCAAGAGCAGAATAAAAAAAATTATAACCATACCTTTTTTTGCAATCATTTGCCCCATCTCTCCTGGCAACGCAATCTATACATTTAATTATACTATACAAATACTGCCCAGATCCGCACAATAGAAACCATAAAGCAAAAAACGATAGCTCGGGCATGAAAAAATTGTTACGATTGAACTAAGAAAAAAGTTGAAAACAACTGAATCGAAATACTGAATACCATGCGAATGCCCAATATACTTGTAAATGCCATTTTCGCTTTAACTCTTTGTTCCCCCGCTCTATTTTGCGCTGAAGAACAATGGGTTACTATTTTTGTTCATGGAATAGTAAGTATTAAGCCATATCTCAATACAGCTAATATAATCCGATTTTTAAGGGACGATATCAGCAATTCGGTATACGAAAAAGCTGTTCAACTTACGCGCAAAGATGATTTTTTTTATCAATATCATGCGATGCAAGAGATGGGCTTAAAGCAAATTGATTTGAACTGTTACGAAAAAGGGTACGCATCGGGCATTATCGCCCGCAGTTTTGATGCGGTCGCAAAATCTGCCAATCCGCAAATGCCTGCAAATCTTTATTATACTTTTGGTTGGTCTGGCCTTTTAAGTCAGCGATTATGGACGCTTGAAGCCCAAATCTTCTATCAAGATCTTGAAGCGCTCGTAAACGATTTGCGCGCTCAAGGAAAAGAACCCCGCATTCGATTAGTTTGCTATAGCCACGGGGGAAATTTTGCTTTGCGATTAGCACTTTTTGATTCTTGCACATTTCATGTTGAGGATCTTTGGTTGATTGGCGTGCCGATTCTTCCCGAATCGTACGACCTTGCAGAATGTTCATTTTTTAAGAGAATTGATAATTTCTATTCTGAAGGGGATCGGATTCAGCGTTTAGATTTTTTCTGTTCGCAAATCTTATTCTCCGATCGCGCGTTTTATCCATCTCGCCAAAGACCTATTTCAACTCGGATAACCCAAGTCAAACTGAAGTTTAGGCGAGATACAACTAAACGATGCAGAAAAAATTGCTGTGCAGATGTGCAACCTTGCACCATAAAAAATCGTTTGCATAGCAGAAACGCTGATCCCGGCCATTCTGAACTATGGTCTTTTGGTTGGTCACCGACCAGCTATCGCCCGCAGTTTCCGCTGTATCCACTTCCGGTTACGGTCTGCTTGCCGTTTGTTGCGCAGGCAATGAGAACGATCAACGGTCAAGGATGCCACGCATCTGCTGAAATTCATCCAAATCGTGAATTCATGTTTATTAAACTACCCGGCTGCAAACGCACATGTCTTCCGTTCATTCCAGCAGCCCTCCTTAATCAACTAAAAGAAGAAGCGCTTGCATCACGGCCGGAAAATTTTAATACAAAAATATTTGATGAACGTATTTGCACCATTATTCGCCAAGCAAATCAAGAGATTGATGCTGGCAAATATGGCATTAAGAATTAAATTTTTTCCATAGAGCTAGAAAATCGTCGATATTCATTTGCTGCGCACGCAAAACCAATAATTCTTCAGAAATAAGTGACATATCAAAGTGAGTTTGCTGCAGATTATTTCTTAAAGTGCGTCGAGGTTGGCGAAAGCACAATTTAATGAAGTCCCAGAACCCTTGCTCGTCAGGAATGGGAGCAACATTTTCTTTAGGCTTAAAATATAATAAACGTGAATGCACTTTTGGAGGCGGTTCAAACGCTTGAGGCGGCACTTTATCAAGCTTTTCCCAATTAAAATAGTACTGGAAAAAGAGAGAGGGATACCCATAGCCACGCCCGTGCGATTTAAGGAGCTTTTCTGCGACTTCTTCTTGCACCATAATGACGCCCTCGCGCAAAAGATGCCTATTTTTTTGCAGCAGATGCAAAATAGGGAAGGTAATTTGATAAGGGAGATTAGCAAGAAGAGTCCATGGCTGATCAGGCTCGAAAATCGACCAATCAAGATCTAAAATATTTTGCTCATAAATAGTCATCCGCTTATTTGGCATCGATTTTCGGACAAAATCTGCCCATTGTGGATCTATTTCAAAAACCCACAACTGCTTGATTGGCTGCTTTAAAATTGAGCGAGTTAAAAAACCATCGCCGCACCCAATTTCAAATACAGAACAACTTTTATCAAGCGACACGCGCTCAATCATATGATCGATCACCACTTGCCAACGCAAAAAATGCTGGCCGTACTGCTTTTTTATTTGAATGCCATGAGCAAAATGCATCTTTAGATCCTTAAGTAAGACCTTTTCAGTGTACCACAGACCGGCAAAAAAACAGCATTTATGGCTTTATTTATAAAAAAATGGACGGATTATACGAGCTTTTTATGATTATCGAAATTTCAGATCAGCTACTTGCTATGAAGATAGGCGCCCCAAAGTGAAATCCCTAAACCAGTACCTATGCCAATATTTCTTGCCAAGTGAAATCTATTCGCTTTGATTTGATCGTGACGCAGCGCCATCTGTGTTGTTTTAGTTTGTTCTATTTCAGTGTACTGCCACTTATTATCGAGTGTTTTAAGAAAAGTAATTTTTTTCGTCTTATTTCCGTATGGTTTTTCTGTAATTCCTATAAATTCAATCGCCGGGAGTGTGCGAATATCTAAACTCTCCTTTAATAAATCAAGTTCTAGCGTTTTTCCATCGGATCCTTTGAAAGAATAGGATTCAACATTTGCTAATATGTTTGGGTTAATATGCGCATTAATAAAACGTTCTGTTACCATATAACCGTCAATTTCAGAACTTTTATAAGAAATCTCTTCATGTAAACTCCCAGAAAATTTATCAGCATATAACTTATGAACTCCCCAAGCGGTAGTTGCAATTGCTGCACCTAACCAAACTTCTTTTGATTGAGCACTATTTTTTAAAAATGAAATTAAATCTGCATGTACCGTGCATACGAAAGATAAATTTAGAAGCAAAAATACATATTTTATTTTTTTTAGCATGTCATCCTCTAGCTAAAATTTAGTTTTTAGGGATATAACCAATTATATAGACTTCGTGTTGCTCCCAACAAAATGCATCCACAACCCACGCTCTGAGCAATTTTTCGCCTAAGTAATAATTTCTCCAATCTTTGTTCATCTAATTTAGCTACCATTACTGTCTCTGGTACTTCTATAATTATTTTGCGAATCCACTCATTCTCACAATTCCTTTTAAAAACTGTTACTTCTTTTTGCAGGATCTGCTTGCGCACAATTTTAATTTCTGAAAGATCATCAATGCAATCTTCCTTTCCTAGCACGGGACTAGCTGGCGCAATGAGCTGGCAATCGCGATCATAAAACTCATAAATTTCTTCGCTGTAACTTGGCGCCTGCATTAGTTTTATTTTCTTTTTTATTTCGTCGTTTGAAAAAACAATTTCTTTACGCTCTTTTGTAAACTCGAGGCGAGACAATTTCTTCCATATTTTTTTTGGTTGATACGTTGTGCATTTACTTTCTATGTAACCCGCGTCATAGTACCACGCGGCTCCCAATAGAGCAGTTCCGCATGCTATTTCTTTTGAAAATAATAATTTTTTTAGAAATAGTGTCTCTTCTGCCCTAACCACTGATGCGAAAAGAAAGCAAAGCCCCCAGAATTGTTTTACCCTCATTGCCTCTACCCTATTTTTTATTAGTAATAGCATGTTTCAAAAAAAAAGAGCCACGTTTTGCATGTGGCTCTTTGTATAACTATCGAAAATTATTTTAAAAGTGCGTCTTTGAAGAAATCGAGTTGTTCGAGTACTTTTCCAGCACCCATCACAACGCAAAGAAGTGGATTCTCCGCTAGATGAACTTGCAAACCTGTTTCTTTTGAAATCAATTGAGCAAGCCCTTTAAGAAGTGAACCGCCGCCCGCCATCACAATACCTTTATCAACTAAATCTGAAGATAGTTCGGGTGGAGTATTTTCAAGCGCCACGCGTACAACATCAACTATTGTCGCTATCGTTTCAAGAAGAGATTCATGCACTTCTGCACTCGTCAAAATGATTGTTTTTGGAACTCCGGTCACTAGATCGCGCCCCTTAACTTCCATCGATTCATCTTTTGACTCTGGCATCACCGAACCAATTTGAATTTTGATCAATTCTGCGGTGCGCTCACCGATAAGCAAGTTATATTTTCTCTTAACATATTGCACAATTGCACGATCCATCTCATCTCCGCCAACGCGAACTGAACGGCAAAAAACAACGTCTTTAAGTGCTATCACTGCAACTTCGGTTGTTCCACCGCCAATATCAACGATCATGCTGCATGATGGATCTTGTACTGGTAATCCAGCGCCAATTGCTGCGGCCATTGGTTCCATAATGGTGTAAACTTCGCGCGCGCCCGCTTGTTTTGCAGAATCTTCAACTGCGCGTCGCTCTACTTGCGTAATGCCTGAGGGAACACCAATAATCATACGCGGGCTAATAAGCATACGGCGATTACCGTGCACCTTACGAATAAAATAACGAAGCATGCTTTCGGTAAGTTCAAAATTTGCGATTACGCCATCGCGCATTGGCCTGCACGCTACAATACTTTCAGGAGTTTTACCCAACATTTCCTTAGCGCCACGCCCTGCAGCAAGCACTTGATTTGTATTTGCCTTAACTGCAACAACAGACGGCTCGTCTAAAACAATACCGCGATTTCGCACATATACTAATGTATTTGCTGTTCCTAAATCGATCGCTAAATCGGTCGAAAAAGCGCTAAACAATTTTTTTGCAGGAAAAAATCTCATAGTGGCCCACCTTTATCTTTTTTCTAAAAACTAAGTAACAATCCTAAAGAAAATCGCTGCGTCTTGCTCACGCGTTTTGCTGCAAGTACCGAAACTGGCATATCCCATTGTAATTGAACAATCGGTGCACACCAATGTGGTTTTCGCACGCGAGAGAAATCGTAAAATAAATTCACCGTAAAATATTCAGAACCAAAATCTGATCGATCATTCAGTGCTTGCAGTGTTGCAGAAGGAATTGGATTTTCGCGCTTATCAACATACAAATCATCATAATGAACTACTGCGGTATATTGCAACTGACCGCCAAGGCCATCACGAATATCTTCAACGCGTGCATAAGGAGAGATTGCAAATGTTAATCCAGGATCAACGCGCAAATCTCCTAGAACGGCACCAAAAAGCGGCTGCTCGTTTGCAATAGGGATTCTATTCGGGAACGTACGTGCAAATCGTTTACTCATGCGCACATAAAGCCCCGCTTTCCAGTCTTCTTTAAGTTCAAATTCTGCATCGCCTGCCAAATAAAGGCCAAAAAAACCGTTGCCGCCATAGGGGAGCGAAGCTGGATTATTTACATCGCGTTTCTTTCCAGTGTTGATCATCATACCGCCACGAATACCTAAATCGATACGTTTGAATTTCAAGAAATATTCCCAAATTTTCCCGAATCTAAAATAAAGATCGATATCAGAAAATCCTACAGTGCTTGATTTTGTGGGTTCAAAGCCGAGCGAATTTTGCAATTGCCTTCTAATTTGGTCAAGCTGCAAAATTTGATCTTCACTCAATCCATATTGTCTTATCAGTTGATCGTCTAAGCGAAAATTAATACGTGAAAAAAGATGCATAAAAAATGCATTGAAGCCAATAGAAAAATGCTTTGTGAATCGATGCTCATAAGCCCATTCAATGCCTTGAGAATCAATAGCACCAGACATATTATAAATAATAGAACTAAATTGATCGAAATCCGGAGCGAGCGGATTTGCGTTCCCCAAAAGTACAAACGCATTGGCAAGTTTTATCAAATCATACCTGCCCCAAATTTCAGGAATACCAAAAGTGATATCCTCTTCATCGGTCGCATTATGCGCGAGCATAAAAAAAGCATCTGCCGAAGCATAGGTTCTTTTTGCCGGTGTACGTGAAAACGTATGCGGAAATAACGGGAAATATCTATTATCAAAGACCATTGCACGAAGCGATATGCCCCAACAACAGATCACGGTGAACAGCAGAAGGTTTTTTCGAAGGCGCACCATACTCTATCATCCTGATTTTAGATGCATTACAAAGCAACAGTTTTTATGGAGAGACAGGGATTCGAACCCCCGATTCCAATTTAATTAGGAATAACCGCTTTCAAGGCAGCCGCTTTCGACCACTCAGCCATCTCTCCAGCGTACCGTCACCTTATTTGCAAAGGTGTGATCTTAATCATAACCAATTTTCGTTTTTTTTAAAGAAATTTTGCGCATTACATCGCTACAATGAAAATTGACATTAGCAGGAACTCGCGTTTAAGCTTTTTACAATTAAAAAATAACGAAACTTTTTTTTATTAAATTATGAAACTCACGACTTGAACTCAAAAAAGGAGACACCATGAAATCGCCTTCGATCCAAGCGATTGTTTTAGCGGCCGGTAAATCAACACGATTTAACACAGGCCGCACAAAATTACTTGAACGCTTATGCGGACAAGAAATGATTTTGTATACAACAAAATTGTTGGAATCACTCAACTTACCAACAACCCTTGTTCTCGGATACGAAGCTGATGCGATAAAGAAAATAGTAACCGCCCATCATCCAGCGCTCACCATAGCGCACCAAGAAGAACAAAAAGGAACGGGGCATGCATTGATGTGCTCTCAAACCCTTTGGCATGCTGATCATCTTCTTGTAATGAATGGCGATATGCCGCTGGTAACAGAATCGATTATCGAAGAGCTTATTACAAAACATACCGAATCAAATGCTGACGTTTCTTTTGTTGTTTCGCATTGCGATCATCCCGTGGCAGCTGGCTATGGAAGAGTGATTGAAACAAATGGAAAAATAAAAATTATTGAAGAAAAAGATTTAAAAACCGCCGCGACCGAGTCGTGTTGCATAAATGCAGGCATTTATATTTTCAAAAAATCTTTTGCCCAAGATTTTTTAAGCACATTGCAAACCGAAAATGCTAGCAACGAATATTATTTAACCGATCTTATAGAAAAAGCTAACAACGTTATTACCATTCAAGCACCTTTTGATACCATTCGTGGCATCAATACGCTTAAAGAATTGTGGTCCGCGGAACAAATTAAACGGGCAGAATTAATTTCAATGTGGATGGAGCGTGGCGTACGTTTCTTTGCAGCGCAAGCAGCGCATGTTGATGTAAACGTTTCGATCGGAAAAGGAACCGTTATCAGCTACGGTGCGCATATTATTAATGGAACCGTTCTTGGCGCTAACTGCGTTATCGAGCCGTTTGCTGTTATTGATAATTGCACTTTAAGCGAAAGTGTTATCGTTTATTCGCATTCGGTTTTGCGTGATTCTACAATTGAATCAAATGCACAAATCGGCCCATTCGCTCACATTCGCGGCAAATCAATTATTAAACAAACTGCCGTTGTTGGTAATTTTGTAGAATTGAAAGCAACTTCATTAGGAGTCGCAAGCAAAGCAAAACATCTCGCTTATCTTGGCGATGCACGTATTGGTGAGCATGCAAACATCGGCGCCGGCACGATCACCTGCAATCATAATGGAATAAGTAAAAATCAAACAACTATCGAAGATTTTGCTTATATTGGCAGCAATAGTACACTAATAGCGCCGGTAACTATCGGCAAAAATGCGTATACCGCTGCCGGATCTGTAATTACCAAACAAGTTCCTGCCGATTCACTTGCAATTGCACGCGCATACCAAATTAATAAAGAAGGATACGCTGCTAAATTACGCAAGAAATTTGCTCAAGGTGAAGATAAACCAAAAGATACAGGAAATGAAACAGAACAAGTTTCATTTGTAGGCGCACTCAAAACCCATAACGATTCAGCACTTTCTGGCAATACATGATACGTTTTGTACACACGGCAGATATTCATTTCGGCGTCGAAAATTATGGCAAGATAGATCCAGCAACCGGGATTCATACTCGGTTGCTGGATTTTGAACGAGCGCTCGATTTTTGCATCGAATATGCCATTAAAGAACAAGTTGATTTCTTTTTATTTTCTGGCGATGCGTATAAAACCACCAATCCGAGTCCCACTCAGCAACGCCTTTTGCTTAAATGTTTTTTAAAATTGCACAAAGCGCAAATTCCACTTGTTATGGTGGTTGGTAATCATGATAATCCACTCAGTTTTGGAAAAGCGCACACGCTTGATCTTTTTAATGATCTGCCATTAAGCGGATTTCATGTAATGGCAAAGCCGCATGCATTTGTATTGCAAACAAAAAGTGGCCCGGTAAATATTGTCGGGCTCCCTTGGCCCAATCGGACAACGATCGCCACTTCGCAAAACCATATGTTCAAATCTGCAGGAGAATTAACCGACTATATTTCTCAATCCACCGTTGCAATTCTGCAGCATTTAATTACACAACTTGATCCTCATTTGCCTTCTGTTCTTGCTGGCCATTTAACGGTAAGCTCCGGAATTTTTTCCGGTTCAGAAAAACGTGCGGTGTACGGCAACGATCCACTTTTTTTACCATCACAATTAGCAATTGCGCCGTTTGATTATGTCGGCCTTGGCCATTTGCATCGTTTTCAAGATTTAAATGAGCATGCGCATCCTCCGGTCGTCTATTCAGGATCGCCAGAACGAATAGATTTTGGTGAACGAAAAGAAGAAAAAGGATTTTGCGATGTACGGATTTCTCAAAAAGGAAAAACATCGTACGAATTTATCAAAACTCCCGCACGCCCTTTTATTCAAATCGAAGTTCATTTACAGCCAGATTGCGATCACACGCAACAAATTCTTGATGCACTCAAACAGCATGATATTGCGCAAGCAATTCTGAAAATTGTTTATCACGTTCCTCCAACGGTAAAAGATACGGTCGACTTATCTAAAATTGAACGCACATGCGCTTCCGCATTGCATGTGGTTGGAATCATTCCGGTGCATCAACCAAAAAGTCGCGAAAAAAGATCGAATTTAAAAGTTGATATGGATCTAGAAACTATTTTGGATCTTTATTTTTCCGGCAAGCCAGAATTAGCAGCACAAAAAGAAATGCTGATCGCTAAAGCGCTTGCACTCAAAGATGAATTGGCTACGAGCGAAATTATGAATGAAAACAATTAATTGCTTTCATTTTTCTTTAAGATAGGTGCTTGCTTTTCTGCTTCCATAAATTGTTCAGCCTTTTCGCACTCATTTTTATTAAATGCATTCATCATTTCCGTTACCACCCTAACTGGCGCATTTGTTCACACTTTATAAACTGTCATAGCATCGCGACAAAAATGCTCAGAGAAAAGTATTGCTTTAAAAAAAATTAATTTGCTAAAAGTTAGTATATCTTTCTCAAGATTACAAAGGAAAATCCATGAAGAAATTATTAATTTTGTCCTTCATTTTGCAAAGCTTGTTGGTAGCGCAAGAAGGTTCAAAACCTGAAGCATTGGTTAAAAAACCAGAGCCAAGTCTCATAAAAATAATTGGTTCCGATCGTATTTTTGAGCGAAACAGAGACAATGTGGTATCTGCTATAGAAAATTTAAAAAAAATCTCATCATCACTCGCGCAATTTGACCCAAAAACAGCTGATATGCTTGTTTTCCCCCTAACGGAATATCAAATAAATGGCCTATTTGGTATCGGAAGTAGGCTTGGCACTGAAGGAAATATCGAACAGGTTAAAAATACATTGAAAATGGATCTTTATCGCGATGATGTGAACGATTCTATGTTTCCTAACTATATCGCTATTGGCCAATTCTTAGGCATACCTGCGATCATTGATCTTGCAACCGATGCTGCTGCGCAAAAACTTGCTAATCAGGCGCTTTCTTTTCTCGCAAAATTCAAAGACTTGCCTTCAGCATTTAATCGAGATGTTCAACATAAAGCAAATAGTTTGATCTCTAAAGCACTTGAATAGGGTAAAACTTATAATTTGAAAAAAGGATTTTTAATTCTCAGTTTGCCTTCAATTAACTGTTCATTGTGCATGTCTTCTGTGTAAAGCACCGAACAGCTGTGCTCAAGCGCTGATGATATAATAAGACTATCAAAATATGAGTACTGATATTTTTGAGAAATCATCAAAGCCTGTTTAATCGTTTGCAGAGTAATTTGAGCAACAGAGAAATTATCCGCAAGCTCATCAACGGTAATAGCAAGTTCAGGCAAACCAACTTTCCGTTTTTTGCTCATCACATTAATAAATTCATTAACAACCTGTGTGCTCAATATGATTTCGTGTGAACTTTCTATAACTTTTTCAATTGCCTTTTTTTTCAACGGCTCATCGACAGAATATGCGTAAATCAATGTATTGGTATCAAGAAAAACTTTATCGCTCATTCGCTTCATCCCTATCAAAAACCAACCCTTTGGTTTTTACTTTGAGAGACGTAAGCTTTTTCTTTTTTTTAGGGACAGTGACGTGCGGTTCAACTAAAATAATTACTCTAAACTCGTCGTGCAGAGTTTTAATGTACTCTTTTGGAATTTTGATCACACCATCTTTTGCTTTAGTGACAAACTCTATAGCTTGCATAAGAGTTTCCTTTCTATAATACGATCATTATTATTTCAGTGTACTTAATTAGGGTAATGCAAACAACAGCTTGCGATGTAATCTTTTTTGCAAGATTTCTGCACTGCTCGTGCCGAATGAATTTATATAAACTATTTTAAAATTTACTCAGCTATGATCTAAATTTTTACAGTATAATTTTTACAATCTCATCTTTAGATAATGTCTCTTTTTCAAGAAGAGTTTGTGCGAGTGCATCCAATTTGGTGCGGTTGGCTTTCAGAAGTTGTTTAGTCTCTTCATAATAACTGCTCATTGTTTCTTTTATCTCATTTTCAACTTTTTCTTTTGTGCTTTCAGAGACGGAAATTAATTCTGAATAATTAACGTGCTTGAAACAGCTGGCAAGCGTCAGAACTTTATCTGAGGCTTTTTTTAGATCATCTGAGCATCCTGTTGTTTTTGCATTGAAAACTATTTCTGTAGCAGCCATACCCCCAAGCTCTGTCATTATCTGATTTTTGTAATTTTTTTGTGTTCTCAAAAAACTGAATGGATGATATCTTAGTTGTCCCAAAGCATCGTCTTCTGATTTTATGGTTAAATAATGGGCAGTATCTTTCCAAACTTGATTAGTTTCAGGATTAAGAAAATGCACAATTGCATGCCCCGCTTCATGATACGCAATTAATTTTCTTTGCTTCGCCTTCTGCAATTCGGCAGACGCTTCATCTGAAATATCTAGTGATTCTCTGACCGCCTGTAGTGTCATTTTTTTCTTTTCCAATATCAGTAACGCTACCTTCTGCACTTTTTCTTGATTTTTCTCTAACAGTTCGTAGGCTTCTTTGTGACAATTTGTCACTATATCTATTATTTCTGCTTCTATTTTTTCATTAGTTTTCGTAGTTAAAAATTTCGAAACTTTTTCATAATTCAATAATGGCAATGCTTCCGAAAGACCGTTATCTAGAATTCTGTCATTGATATACCCGATAGGGTCAATAATGTTTCCTAGATGTACCATGGGTTTTTGAAATAGCCTTAAAGTCGCCTTACCCGCCACCAAAAATTTAATTTCTGTCCCAATATCGTCTCGCGTGCGCCCCACGATATGACGACTATGATCGGTGAACTCAAGCGGATTATGCGATGTTATATCAAACGACTTAAGTTCACATATCGCGCTAACAATAGGCTCATTCAGCAGATAAAAAAATGCAGTACCAGCTGCGTAATAGGCCAATGATTCTTGCTCAGAAAGCGTTAATTCTAATTCTTTATATTCTTGATTCTGTAATTTTTTAGAAACATATTTATAAACACTTATTACGGTAGCGGCACCAAACAATCCAAATAATGCATTTCGAATTGTACCGTTAGAGAAATATGAAGATTTATTCGAGTCAACAGGCATATCATTTCGATTCTGCCATATCGAATAAGTATCGTTAAAACTTGATAAAAACAAACTTATTATTAGGAAACATTTTAACATCGCTATTTTTTTCCAATTAATTAAGCAAGTACTATTGATCTACTTCGCATTCCATCAAAAGATTTTCAGAATTTACGCATTTACAATTTAATTTTTCGTAAAAGCCTTTTGCTTGGCTCGTTGACTGAAGCCAGATTTTTTTGCAACCCTGATCTTTCAAATCTTTTATGGCTTCTTTAAGAAGACTTTTTCCGATACCCTTACTTCTAAATTCCTTATCAACCCAGAGGTTCATAATAAAACAAGGCCGGTTTGGGTCATCAATCGTTTGATAAGTAATATCCCCAATTTTGTTACCATCAATGTAAGCATTAATATCCTTAATGGCCCGATAATCCCATTTTTTCATCTCCATAGAAAAAGAAGCGAGATGGAAAAATAGAAAAAGGATAAATAAACTCACGGATAATTTAATCTTCATAGTGGCAACTCAACGATTTTATGCACTTGCTGTTGCATCGTGAGAATAGTAAACAATCGATGCAGAATCAAAAAGCTGATCTTTATATTTCTTAAATAGATCGACCGATTTCTCTTGGCGCAACTCTGCCACGATGTGCTTGTACCGTTTTTTGAGCGAGACCAAACGCTGTGGTTTTTTAGCAGATACTTTAAAGAGCTCAAAACCGCCATTCGTTTCTAACGGTTCTGAAATTTTATTTACATCAAGCGATAATAAGAAACGCATATGCTCAGCCATTTCGCTTTCTTTAAGCCAAAACTCATCTTCCCACGAGGTAATAAATGAACTATGCGCCGCAATCTTGCTGAGCAACTCATCTTTAGAACCCACCTGAGAGAAGGAAACGAACGCTCTTGAAATTTTTACTCGTGGTTCATTATAAACTGGATGCTCTTTGTAATACGCTTCAATTTCATTTTCGGGTACTACCACGCCTTGCATCTTCATTTCGCTCATATAATTGACCGCGTACATTTTTTTCAGCTCTTTGATACCTTCTTGCAATGTATAGCCAGATTGCGCAAGAATTTTTTCTAAATCGCTCATCGACCAATTATTTTGTCTGCAAAGGCCATCAATATAATTATTGACGATTGAGTTATCGTTTGGATCCATTTTTTGGCGCTCAATAAGCTGCATCCAATTTTGGTACACCAATTCGTTAAACGCGAACATTTCAAGCTTTTCAGTATCGTTCCTCGCCGCGCTTGGCGCTAAGCCGGGCCGGTATTTGTCCGTCTCGCAAAAAATTTGGCATCGTTCAGGGCCGTTTACTGCGCAGGCAACCCCATCCAAATAAACTCTTCCTGCTTTCATCGGTTTTGGCGGTGCAACAACGAGCATTTTCTTATCCGCTAGCGGATCGTCTGTCTTTTTTATCTCTTGAGAATCGGCAAGCTCTTTGCCCGTTTTCGCTTTTGCTTGTGGCTTGGTTGAATCATTTGTTTTTCCAGCAAGCGTTGCCACTGCTTGAGGTTTTTTTGGGGCCGATTTATTGGTTGCGCTATCTGCTTTGGGTAAAGGAGCGGCCACCTTCGTTGCTTTATTCACTGCTGCAGGTTTTTTTGGTGAAGCGGGAGGCGTGCCAAACCCTTCAGAATGAAAACCGACTTGCAAAACAATTAAGAGGAGAAAAATACGTATATTCATTCGAGCTATCCTTTTTTGCCAGAGACCCCTT
Organism: Candidatus Dependentiae bacterium; assembly: GCA_016191325.1. Classification (NCBI taxonomy): domain Bacteria; species Candidatus Babelota bacterium. Next base: position 805,635 of record JACPOV010000008.1, read on the forward strand.
TTTTTATTTGGGGTCCCCAAACAAACTCTTAGGTTTTTTGGGGTCAAATAATAAGGGGCATCGAATACAATGCCCCTTATTATTATTAGCTTAAGATGTTTCGCGCTAATGCGCAACTGGCCTTATGCACCCTTTATGGCTGATGGCGCTTGGGAGATACTATCCCCTTCTTCATCGCCTTGGTTCATACCCTGTTTTTGGCCGCCTTTTTCCATCATATTATTCATTTCTTCTTCTTTGAGCTTCTTTTTGCGCTCAAAATAGTCTTTGTTTTCTACAATTTTGAACTCATTGCGGAGGCTTTCAAGTTCCTTCGTGAACAATTCGCCCATTTTTTGCTGTTGCAAGAACGCTTCTATGCGCGGCTTGATTTGATCAAACGGCACATATTGCGCATCTTTTTTAGCGGTTGCTTTGATAACCCAAGCTTTGTCTTTACCGGTCGCCATTTCAATAGCTGGGAATTTCTTCATGCTATTTATTTTTTCTCGAACTGCCGGATCAACATCAAAGCTCATTTCGTTAATTTCTTGGAACGATTTAACGGTGCCTTTTGCTTCTCTTGCCGCTTGTTCAAAATCAGCTTTGCCTTCTTTTACTTTTGCAAAAAATGCTTGAGCATCTGCTTGCTTATCAAATGTTGCGATTTGCGCTGCAACGCCCCCGCGATTCATCATCAGCTCAGGGATTGTTTTCTTGTTTTCATCGTAATATTTTCGCACTTCAGCTTCACTCACTGTTACTGGGTGAGCTTCTTGGAAATATTTTACAGCTAATTGACGTTTACCAAAATCAACGATCATTTGAAGATCTTTTTTGTATGCTTCTTTTTGATCCATTCCGCTTTTTGCAAGCCAAGCTTGAAGCATTTCTTCATTTGCCATGCTCTTGAAAAGTTCCATTTCAGCATCCGGCATCAGCGCAATAAGTTGCTTTAATTGTGGTTGTGCTTCAAGAACAGTGCTTACATAATTTTCAAAACGATCAACCGTAATGCGCGGCTTGCCATCGATAGAAAGTAAAACTTCTCCACTTCCCGCTGGCATTTGATCCGCAGCAGCAGATGATGATTCTGTTCTTTCTTCATTCTTACTGCCAAAAAAATCACATTGCGGCAAAACTGCTAAAATTGATAAAGCAAACACTCCTTGGAGTGATCTATAAAGATGCGTCTTCATGAGATCCTTTCTTTGATATATGTAATTATTTTTTTCTGGTGGTAGCGTACCATAGAACGAAAATCGTTGCAAAATGCAGCAGCGGCGCAACCTTCGATCTGTCCGCCATGGTTCGATACAATTTTTCGCTCCGCTCAAAATCACTCACCACGAGCGGGAGCTCACGATTTTGTTTCTTACCGCTCATCCTGAGTATTTTGCGAAACCCTAGTTGAGAAAAATGTATCGACTGTGTCCGGCGTAGCTTGCCAAGGCGGAAGCCCTGGATAAGCGAAGACGGAGGGATGCGCCAATTTTATATAACCCGTGCAGCAACAGCTCCATAAAGCGCTTTTGGTTTACATCCATATAAAATAGTACGCGCAACTGCGTGTAATGTGGCTCCAGTTGTCAGCAAATCATCAATAAGCAAAAGAGTTGCGCCATCATATTTTTTTAAATCTCCGATTGGGGCAAATGCATCGCGAATAATTTCAGATCGTTCATGAATCTTTTTGGATGATAAATAGGGAGTCGATCGTTTTCGTTTTACGATCTGCGCAATCGGCTTTCCAGAAAATTTGCTTATTGTTTGTGCCATCACCTCAGCTTGATTGTATCCGCGCCATGCATAGCGCCGCCAATGTAAAGGAACCGGAACAATATAATCAAAATCTAAAACAGAAATTGATGTGCGTTGCCAAATGAATTCTCCCAATTGAACACTCGCAACGCGAGAAGACCAACTTTTTGCAAGAATGAGCGATTTGAGTGGTTCTTCATAAACCCCTGCTGCAAAAACTGGCATATGAAAAGATTTAGTTACTTCCATTGTTTTTGAAACAACTGGTTTTATATGCGATGCACATTGCGCGCACCACCATGCATTTTCAAAAAGAATAATCCCGCAGTAAGTGCAAAATGGCGGTGCAATAAGTTGGCGTAAATTATTAATGAGCAAGTTTTTTATTATTGCCACTGATTATTTTTTCAAACGTTTGTTATGAATTTCTCTGATGTGCAGTCATTAAAACATTGCGCGCAAAATTATATTTGCGACAATGCCTGCGACAATATCATCAAGCATAATTCCCCACACACCGGGAAGGCGCTCGGTGCGGCCGATAAACGATGGCTTGCAAACATCAAGAATGCGAAAAAGAATAAATCCTGCAAATAATGTTGATGAGGTTAGCGCAATACCATAAAAAGTTACCAAGCAACCAACCACTTCATCGATCACAATTTCATGCGGATCTTTTTTATCAAAAAATGGCAAACTTGCGCGCACTAATGCAAAACCGATGCCGATTGTTGCTGCAAGAATAATAAGATAATCGAACGAAAACCATGAAATAAGTATTACGAAAGGCAGCGTTACGAGCGTCGCCATCGTGCCCGGCGCCGGTGCGTACCCAATTCTTGATAATGTTACCGCGCGTTGCGCAAAGCTACTCATTTTGAATTTCCCCCAAACGATTCTATAATCATCAGCCCTGCACCAATCACTATTGCTGCATCGGCCACATTAAAAACGGGCCAAGACCATTGCCCAAAAGAAACAAGAATAAAATCAACAACCCCACTATACATAATTCGATCAACAAAATTTGAAAGGCCGCCCGCAATAATAAGCACTTCGCCTACGATGCTAAATCCTCGTTTTGCGCGTTGCCATGCGTAAAAAATAAGCAGCGTGCAAAACGCACCAATTACGAACGTAATTATCCAATAAGCATATTCAGGTGCTGAATTAAAAAATCCCCAGGAAATTCCGCGATTCATTGTTTTGGTTAATTCCAGAAACGCTGTGATTCGATAACTTGAAGAAAGAAAATTAAGAACGCACCATTTGCTCATACGATCGAGAATAATTATTCCAAAAAAAAGTGCAGCATAAAATAGTGATCTATTTTTCATCGAATCACCGCTCCGTTATTTTTTAATTTCATCAGAACGTGATCGTATAAATGATCGATTTCTTGCTGAGACAAAGTTTTTTCAGCATCGCGCGCAAAGAAACGAACGGTAACCGATCGCTGATCTTGCCATTCATCTTTTTCATAGAAATCTACAAGTTCTACTTTGTAAATTCTGCCATCCGCACTCAAAATAGTTTTCTTTATCTGCTCAACGCTAATCGTTCGCGCAATCATCATGCTAATATCAAACCAAGTGGAAGGATATTTTGCTAACTGAGTAAAGCGTTGCTTATCAGTGGCAGCATGTTTTGTAAGTTCTTGTACATCAAGCTCGAAAATGAATGCGCTGCCTTCGACTACGTTAGCAAGAAATGTACTGTTTGCCATTCCTGCATAACCAAGATTCGCACCGGCTACCTCAATGCGCGCAGTTTGATAGGGGTGCATCCACGGTTCGGTTGTGCTCGCCTCTTTCCATTCAGCAGCTATATTGAGCATAGTAAAAAGTTTACTCAATTGATTCTTAAGAACATAAAAATCAAGCGAAGATTTTGCGAAAATAATTCCTGCAATATTCTTTTTTTCAATAACCTGTGTGCCACTTTTGTGCCAAACATTATTATATTCAAAAAAGCGCAGCTCCCGCTCAGTTTTATTCTGCATCACATTTTTTATCAAATGCGGCACAAGGCTTGTTACCATCGCTTGCCAATTTTCTGAAACCGGATTTTGAATTGTTACGGTTTGCGCAGGTTGCCATTTTAATTGGCGCAAAAATTCTTCATCAAAGATTGCGTAGTTGGTGACTTCGTGCGCTGAAAGTGAATATGCACAGAAATTTTTAAGATTCCGTTCTTGAAACGTAGCTGAAAGCGATGATGGTTTCAATTTAAGTGCTGGCATTTCAAGCGGAATTGTATTGTACCCAAAAAAGCGCCCAATTTCTTCAACTACATCTTCTTTTACAAAAGATTCTTTCGATGTACGAAAAGTGGGAACGCTTAAATGATAAACATTTTTCTTCGTCTCAACACCAAAATCAAGCGCTTCCAAAATTTTTTTTATTTCCGCTGCTGGAACATCTGCACCTAAACGAGAAGTAATAAAATCGTGCGAAATTTTTAACTCTTCCTGCCCAACTGCATGCCCCAAGAGCGCAAGGGGACCAGCGAGTTTAAATTCGATTTTGTTTTCACTCAAAAGAGTCAAAAATCTCCCGAGTGCTTTGATCACGTTATCTGGATCTAAGCTTTTCTCAAAGCGAGATGATGCTTCGGTACGCTTTTTTACGCGTAATGCCGTTTTGCGAACCCTTCCCGCATCAAAACATCCCGCTTCAATAAAAATTGATTTCGTTGACGCATTTACCGCCGATGATGCACCGCCCATGACTCCTGCAAGCCCCAACGGTTTTGCGCCGTCGCTAATAACGAGATCTTCAGGATCGACCGTTATTGTTTGGCGATCAAGAAGTTCAAGCGTTTGTTCGCGGCCTGCACATCCAGCTTCAATTTTTTTCACATCTATTTTTGCTGCATCAAATGCATGCATCGGTTGCCCAATATCGAACATAACGTAGTTAGTAGTATCGACAATTGCATCGATAGGCTTGCTATCGATGCGTGCCAAACGATGCGCCATCCAAATTAATGATGGGCAATAGGAGATCGATGAAATAGAGCCACCGCCAAGTTGTTTGATCAACTCAGGATTTTTTATCTTCAGAGAAAATGGGCGTTCTTTGCTTGAAGACGCAATAGATTCGTGCCGTTCGACCGGAAATTTTTTAATTATTTCTGATTCTGGGCGCATTTTAATTTTTAAGATAGCGCTTATTTCACGCGCTATGCCGCGGTGGCCCCATAAATCAGGCCGATGCGTCACCGATTTATTATCAAGATGCAAAATATAATCTTCGCTTTCAAAAGAATCTTTCCAAGATCCCTCAAGCTCTTTTTCGGTCGCGCTCAGCGCGCCAATGAGCCCTTCTTTGGCAGCATGCCAATCGGCAAGTGTTGCCCAACGATGATCGTTTTTATTGTGAAAAACGAGAAACACTCCGCCAACTGCGGCGTCGGTGCGCGAAGGAAGTACCAGTTCTTTATCAAGTTCTGAGCTGAAAAGAATAATTTTTTCTTTATCTATTTTTAAAACGGTGCCCAGCGTAAAATGATCTGTATTAAGCGTAATATGCTCAACTTGCTCAATTTCAGCGGTCGTCGTATTAAAACGGCGCACCAACTCCTGGATATCATAATCTGCCCACGATCCCTTCAAATGATCAAAAATCCAAGAGAGCGATAATTTCATAACAATACCCTTATTTTTCTATCGGTCGCTGTTGAGAGGCTATTACCTGGCACTAACTTATTAACAATCTCTAGTATAAACACTGAAAGAAATGAGATTTTTGGCTCAAAATGTATAGATTTTAGAGTACGTCAAATTGCAAAAATGATCAATCAGAGTAAATTCTAATTCCTTGTGGAGATTCACCACTTTTCCTATATACTCACTTATGTATGTTTTCCTCACATTACCCCATAATACTATTATGCCGCCGCAAGAACCGATTTTACGCGTCGCAAACCTAACGAAAGCGTTTATTACGCGCTCTTTTTTTGCGCGCGCAACTTCTCAGGCGATCGCCGTAAAAAACGTTTCATTTGATATCCATAAAGGCGAAATTGTTGGCCTTCTAGGGCCAAACGGCGCGGGAAAAACAACGACGCTTCAAATGTTAATCGGAACTTTAAAGCCAACCTCTGGAACTATTCATTATTTTAATCAGGATTTTTCTTGCAACCGCTCCCAGCTTCTGCAGAGAATCGCTTTTGCTAGCGGCTCAATTAAACTGCCCATCACCCTCTCCGTCGCACAAAATCTTGATATTTGTGCACGCTTATATGGCCTTTCCAGAACTGAGCGAAAAAATCGAATTGAACAACTGTTAACCACGTTTGGCATCTTTCAGTTGAAAGATCTCTCAACGGGTCATCTTTCAGATGGCCAAATTTCGCGCGTAATGATTGCAAAAGCGTTTTTGGCACAACCGGAAATGGTATTTCTTGATGAAGCGACCGCTTCTTTAGATCCGGAGATTGCACTCACGGTGCGCCGTTTCCTACTTGAAGAAAAAAAAGCACACGGCACTTCCATGCTCTTTGCATCACATAACATGGAAGAAGTTGCCTCGCTATGTGATCGCGTTCTTATTATGAATAATGGCATGCTTGTTGCCGATAGCAGCCCGCGCGTACTTGCAAAAGAGGCGACCACAGTACGCGTTCAGTTTACCGTAGCGCACGACGTGCAAAAAATGGATCAATTTTTGACTAGCCACTTAGTCGCGCACAGCATTGATAAAGAAAAAATTACGGTTGAGCTTGATGAACATTCTATTGCTCAGTTGCTGCAAAACTTTGCACGAGAAGAGATCCTCTATTCTCATATTTCGATCGAGAAACCGACGCTTGAAGATTATTTTTTAAAAATCACAAATCCATACAAAACGTTTAAGGAACTCGCATGAAATGGCATCGCATCTGGGCGATGGTAGTTCGTTACATGCTTACATGGATACGCAATCTCCATAACTTCTTGGATGATATTTTGTGGCCTATTTTAGATATCATTCTCTGGGGAATGACGAGCATGTGGATGCAAGATCAGCAACAGGGATCGTTGTCATCAAATATCCTTGTACTCTTAAGCTGCTTAGTGTTTTGGTACGTCGTGCAGCGGGCACATGATGCGGTTTCTATGAACGCACTCGAAGAGCTTTGGGATAGAAACTTTATTAATTTATTTTCTACACCGCTCACTATTTTTGAATGGATGAGCGCGATCATCATTCTGAGTTTTTTCAGAATCTTTTATACCCTTTTTATCTGCATTGCGATGGTTTGGTTTCTCTATTCATGCAATATATTTTCTTCGGGATTGATGCTTCTTCCTTTTTTATTTTCGCTTCTTTTATCCGGCCTATTTATCGGTTTTTTCACCACCGCATTTGTTATGTACTGGGGAAGAAAAGCGCTTTTCTTTTCTTGGACGGTTAGTTGGATTTTCTCACCCTTCAGTTCCGTCTATTATCCACTTGAATCGCTCCCAAAATGGGGCCAATATATCGGCAAACTCATGCCAATGACCTATGCGTTTGAAGGTTTGCGCACTATCGTGACGCATCACCATTTTCCGATGGACTATCTTTTGATAAGCATCGTTCTGAATATTATCTATGTTATTCTATCGATGATGTTCTTTGTTTTTATGTTTGAGCAATCGCGCATCAAGGGGTTTACGAGCCTGCAGTAAAAGCGCAGCTCGACGAGCAAATAGATCCATGGTAAAGTAACAAAAACTCTTTTTATTCGCGGTAACGGGATTTATGGGCAAAATTACTATCTTTTATAAATACGTCGATATCGAATACCCAACGGCCATCGTTAAATGGCAAAAAAAACTGTGCGTTGAACTCGGGCTCAAAGGCCGCATCTTGATTGCGCATGAAGGCATCAATGGCACCGTTGGTGGCACCGATGAAAATATCGAACTCTATCAAAAAACGATGCTCGAGCATCCGCTTTTTGGCGGCATTGATTTTAAAGATAGCGCGGGTGCCGCAGATTATTTTCCTCGTTTGCGCATTGCTGTTCGCCCAGAAATTGTACATTTGGGCCTTGATACCAAGCGCATTACCGCCAAAGATGCTGGAAAACATCTTTCTCCTGAGCAAGCGCACGAATTCATGGCTCACATGAATGAAGATACGATTGTCCTTGATACTAGAAATAATTATGAGTGGAAAATCGGCCAATTCAAAACGGCAAACACGATTAATGCTCCAACCGAATATTTCAGAGAATTTCCTGAATTCATCAATACCAATTTAGAAACATTTAAAGATAAAAGAATTTTGATGGCATGCACCTCCGGCGTACGCTGCGAACGTGCTTCTGCCTATTTGAAATCAAAAAATGTTGCCAAAGAAGTATATCAAATTAACGGTGGCATTCAGCGCTATACAGAGCAATTTCCCGAAGGATTCTTTCGCGGGAAAAACTATGTGTTTGATGGCCGCGTAACCGAAAAAATTAATGATGATTGCGTGGGCAATTGCGATCGATGCAACGCGCCGTACGATGAACCTATCAATTGCATCAACGCTGAATGTAATAAACAGGTGCTGATGTGCGATAATTGCCAATCAAATTTAATCAATACCTGCAGCGAGCTCTGCGCACAATTAGTACGTGAACACAAAGTAAAAATTCGCACCAAACCATCACGAATTGGATGCACGAATCAAAGCAATGAATCTGATCCAGCACAATGTTCCATTAAATGATAAAAATTGGTTTAAAACCGGCGGAGCAGCTCGTTTTTTTGCTCAGCCAGTAAACGCGCAAGAATTCCAAGATGCGTGCGCATTTGCTCAGCAAAATAGTTTGCCCATCTTTGTGTTAGGCGAAGGCGCAAACGTTTTAATTAGCGATGATGGTTTTGACGGTTTAGTAATTCGTCCGTTTCTCAAACAAATTAATCATGAGATTGTCGACGAGAAAACAGCATTAGTTCACGCAGGCGCTGGCGTTACCATTAACGATTTAATTGAATATTGTTTTGTGCATAATTTAAGCGCACTTGAAGAATTTAGCGGAATTCCTGGCACGGTCGGCGGATCGGTCTATATTAATTTGCACTATTTTGAATTCTTGCTCGATCAATTTTTAGTAAGTGCGCAAGTAATTGAACGAGAAACCGGGATTATAAAAACAGTTTCTCCCGAGTGGTTCAATTTTGCGTACGATTTTTCGACGCTCCATGATGAAAAACATTATTTAGTAAACGCCACCTTCAAAACAAAACGCATTTCTGAACTTGAAACAGCATTTGCACAGGGGCGCCGCACAGAAATTATGCGCCACCGTTTTAAACGATACCCAACCGCAAACACCTGCGGCAGCTTTTTTAGAAATTTTTTGCCGCACGAAATTGAGCATGAAAGAACTGGCGTAAAACTGCCCTACATTGCTTATTATTTAGATAAAATTGGGGTTAAAGGAAAACTTTCGGTTGGCGATGCAATTGTTTCTCATCAACATGCAAATATGATTATCAATCGCGGCAACGCAACAAGCACCGATATTATTAATTTGGCGCAAAAAATGCGCGAACTCGTACATAAAGAATTTAATTTAAAACCACATGCTGAATGCAGATTAATTGGATTTAGAAACCTTATTATTTGAAAGATGAAAAATGTATTATAAAGTTCTCTCGATGTGTATTCCATTAACAATTGCGGCTTTTTGCGCTGCAAATCCAAGAACATTCAATATAGATGGACTACCGAAAGAAACCGTCTCATGGACTGAAGGTGACATTGTCATCATGAAATCTGAGCCGAATGAGGAAGCTGTAAAATACACAGTTTCCACAGTTGCCCCTCTCAACAATAAAATACAAATATTTCTTAGATCTTCAGCTATGAACTACGTTATAGAGCAAGACGAAAAAGGTGCCTGCACAAGTAAGACTGCGACAGCAGATGAACTATTTAGGGTACGACTGGAGCAAACAGATAAAAGAGCACCTAAATATCAAAAAGGCTGTGAAGTTAACATTTTTGGAGCAACATGGTTTCTAGAAAAAGCCGAGATACCCGGGCGTAGTCGCTCTTTTGGGATGCAGGAATTCAGAAAGCCTGGCAACATTTTTTATGAAAATCGAGTAGATTTTTATGCTGAAAAACTGGAGTCGCCTAGCACAAGTGAAAGCGCAATACGAAAAAAATATTATTGGGGACGCATTGCAGCTACAACTGCTGTAACTCTTGGATGCACTTATTTAGCTTATAAAAAATTGTGGGCTAAAAATTAATTATCCAAATGATCAACGAACTAATTTTTATCATCCATTCTCTCATTATTAGCGTCTCAACGTTATGCGCACTTCGCATTGGAAGAGACGCACTTATTGCGCTTGTTGCGACGCTCAGCATTATTGCAAATTTATTTGTCACTAAGCAAATTGCGCTGGGCGGATTTATTGTGACTGCTGCTGACGCGTATACGATTGGCGCTGTTCTTTCGCTTAATATGCTGCAGGAATATTTTGGCAGCAAAACAGCGATTCGTGCAATTTGGATCAGCTTTTTTATGATGTTTGTGGCAGCCATTGCCGGGCACATTCAGCTTTGGTACCTGCCCGCATTCTGCGATTCAATGCACCCTCATTTTCAGGCACTTTTATGCAATAGCCCGCGGATTATTGCAGCATCTCTGATTGCCTACTTAGTATCGCAGCATCTTGATCGGGCTCTTTTTGCATGGCTTTCCCAACGGCTTTCGGGAAATCTCATGATCGCTCGCTTTTGCAGCTCGACGATTAGTGCCCAACTGGTGGACACCCTTCTATTCACCTTTTTAGGGCTTTATGGCATAGTAGAATCTGTGTGGGACATTGTCCTGATCAGTTATTTTATTAAACTATGCGCCGTAATACTCACCATTCCAGCTATCTGGCTATCGAGGTTTATAGGCCAACATGACCAGTAAGCTATGCATCAGCCATTTAGATTTGAACTTATTCACCAATCGAAAAAATCGCGTGCCCGCGTAGGAAAAATCCATACGCCGCATGGCGTTATCGATACCCCTAACTTTGTCGCGGTCGGCACGAACGCTACCCTAAAAGCTCTTGATAGCAAAACGGTCGATGATATTGGCCTTCAGCTGATGTTTTGCAATACCTATCATTTAATGCTCCATCCAGGTACCGATACGGTTGCCAAAGCTGGCGGACTCCACAAATTCATGAACCGTCGTCAGCCCCTTATTACCGATTCTGGCGGGTTTCAGGTATTTAGCTTGGCATATGGCGGGGTAAAAGATGAGCTGAAAAGTAAAGGCCAAAAAAAAATAACCAATTCGGTGATTAAAATTGATGAAGAGGGCGTCCTATTCCGTTCTTATCGGGATGGCGCACCTGTTTTGCTCACGCCTGAAACATCGGTTCAAGCGCAAAAAGAGCTTGGTGCCGATATTATTATCCCATTCGATGAATTACCGCCTTATCATATTGATCCAACTATTCTTAGAAAATCGCTCGAGCGAACTCATCGCTGGGAAAAGCGATCGCTTGATTATCATCTAAAAAATGCAAATAATCAGGCAATGTATGCAGTGATTCACGGCGGCATTAATCCCGAAATGCGCAAAGAAAGCGCGGCTTATTTAACCAATTTAGCATTTGATGGCTTTGCTATCGGCGGCAGCTTAGGAAAATCCCGCATTGAAATGATCGAAATGCTTAAAGAACTTATGCCGCAAATGCCAATTGAGAAACCGAATCATTTGCTTGGTATCGGTGATCTTCCATCCCTCGAGTCGGCAATTCCATTGGGAATCGATACATTCGATAGTTCACATCCCACTAAATGCGCGAGGCATGGATTATTGTTTACGTTTAACGGTTTTGTAAAAATTGAGAAAAATGAACACAAACAATCGTTTGAGCCGATTGATAGAAATTGCACCTGCTTAACGTGCACAACGTATACCCGTTCATATGTACATCATCTTTTTAAAGCGCATGAAGTAACTGGCCATGTTCTTGCCACCATTCATAATCTTCATTTTATGGTACAACTTATGGCACAGTATCGACAACGCATTCTTAACGACGAAATATAAATTCTATGAGAGAACTTCTTTCTTTACAAAATGATCATGTAAAAGATCTTGTTCGTTTAGCGCATGAAGCAAGCGAACGCAAACACCAACAAAAATTTATTGCAGAAGGTATACGCACCGTTAGCACACTGCTGAAAAGCAAAATGCATTTAGTGGAACTTATCACGACACATTTTATGCTCATGCAAGCTCAAGAAATTGCTTCCGATGAAAAGATTACGGTCGTTTCAGATGCAGTACTTAACAAAATAAGCCCGAGCAGTTCGCCAAGTGGCATTTTAGGCGTTTTTGAGATCCCTCAACATGCAAAAAATGAACCGCTTAGCTCAGGAATTGTGCTCTGCGGCATTTCAGATCCGGGAAATATGGGCACCTTAATCCGCACCTGCGCAGCATTAGAAAAAAAAACAGTCGTAATTCTTGAAGGAGTTGATCCTTTCAATCCAAAAGTAATTCAAGCGACCGCAGGCACGATCGGATTGGTAAATATTATCCAATGTACGTGGCCAGAATTTCTTACACGCAAAAAAGATATGCCGCTTGTTGGCTTGGTGGTGCAAGAAGGCAAACCGATGCATACATTAGCTGAAAATAGTTTATTAATGATCGGCAGCGAGGCGCATGGAATTGCCCAAGATTATCTTGCGGCATGCGATGAACTTATCACTCTTTCAATGCCCGGCGGAACTGAAAGTTTAAATGCTGCGATTGCAGGCTCGATCGCTATGTATATAGGATTCTTATAAATTTTTATTGCGCACCCCTCGATACTATTTCTCGAAAACTCGAAATCACTCGGGACGAGCGCAATATGCAAAAACTTTTGACTTATACACAATTACATTGAAACTACCGAGGAAATGCACTTCCCGCGCTCGTCCCGAGTGATTTTTAACGAAGTTAAAAATAGTATCGAGGGATGGCGGACACGTCGATCCAAACGCAAAAAAGTGTTCTGCTCTAAAAGCTAAGAAATCCGCTCGCGGTGACCCTTCGATACAATTTCTCGTTTCACTCGAAATCACTCAGGGTGAGCGGAGTTTGTCAATTGTTAAATTTGAAGAACCAAAAAGTAATAACACTAGTCCCTCCGTCCGCTCGTGGTGAGTGTTTTGTGAACGAAGTGAGCAAAATGTATCGAACCATGCGGATCAGTGGAAACAATTCGCATATCATCGACTTGATGAATTCAAAGATAGACCATAAACTAAACAATATATTTCATAGAATTACTTTTTTGTCACCAAAGGTTTCAAATCGTTATGGCACAAACCCAAAAACTTTCATTGCTCGATGCAATATTAATTAACATTAACGTCATGTTTGGCACAGGCGTGCTGATAAATACAGTAAATTTGGCAGTAATTGCAGGATTTCTGGGTTTTGCAAGCTACATCACGGTCGCACTTTTAATGCTCCCCCTTATTTTTTCAATCGCAACTACGTTAAACCGCCATCCATCAGGCGGGTTTTATGCGTATGCGGCAACCGATATTCATCCTTCGGTAGGTTTTTTGAGCGCATGGTCATATTTTGTTGGGAAATTAGCGTCGGCAGCATTGCTCATCCATATTTTTACTTCAACCATGAAGGTTATTATTCCCGCTTTGGATCAAATACCTTCATTGCCAATTGATTTTGCAATTCTTGCACTTTTTACGTGGCTTAATATGTTCAATATTAAAACAGGAACACGCATCACGTACGGTTTTATCTTTTGTAAATTTACGCCGATTATTTTTGCAATCTTGAGTTGTTTAGCATTATTCTCAAAATGGCATATTCCAGTCGATAGTATTTTATGGGCAGGAATTCCATCAACTATTCCACTCGTACTTTATGCATTTGTCGGTTTTGAAGTAGCCTGCTCGATTAGTAATTCGATTGAAGATGCTGAAAAAAATGGCCCGAAATCGATTTTATATTCTTTTGGCATCGTGGTTTTTCTCACCGTGCTTTATCAACTGCTTATGTTTGCAACTTTTGGCGAAGGGCTCACGCAACTTCCTAATTTCTTAGGTATTTTTAAAGTGGTTCTTAATGAAATTATGCCAGCGGCCGGCGCGCTTAAAGCGATTTTATTAAAATTATTTTATATCGCTGGCGCCTCATCTGCCCTTGGCGGTAGTTATGGTATTCTATTTAGTAACTCGTGGAATCTATATACCCTCGCGCAATTTAAACATATCCCTTTTGCAAAATTCTTCACTTCGCTTAATAGCTATCAAGTGCCATTTATGTGCGTACTTGCAGAAAGCGCAATCTGCGCCGGTTATTTATTACTCACCGCAGGCCATCAAGTAACGTTGCAACAAATTAGTGTTTTAGGCTGTACCATTGCGTACGCATGCAGCGTAATGGGGCTTATTAAAGCGCACCGCAATGAATCGCTCAGCTCACATCCATTTGTTGCATGGGCCGCTATTGGTAGCTGCCTTTTACTTTTAGCTAGCTGCATTAGAAATTTTATCTCCAGCGGCATTATCTATCTTGGATTTTTTGGCATATTGATTGCACTCGGTATGATACTTTATATCTCAACCGCATTTTCTCGATCAGCGAATCTTAAGCGTCATTAAAGCGATCAAACATAATATAAGTGAAATGATGCCAAATCGAATCGTAATTTTTGCTTCTTGCCAACCAAGCAATTCAAAATGATGATGAATTGGTGCCATTTTAAATATTCTCTTACCGCGATAACGATACGAATAAACTTGCATCATCACCGATAACGCTTCAACGACAAACAAGCCCCCTGCAATACACAAAAGCAATTCTTGCTTAGCCATCAGCGCCATCAATGCAAGTGCACCGCCCAGCGCTAATGAACCTACATCTCCCATGAAAATTTGAGCTGGGTACGCGTTGTACCACAAAAAACCAATCGAGGCTCCAACGAGTGCCGCTCCTACTACCGCTAATTCCGCTGTGCCTGCAAAAGGAATATGCAAATAGTTAGCAAACATATAATGGCCAGCTGCATAGCAGATTAAAGAAAAGGTAGCAAAATTAGGAATAAGCGAACCTATGGCAAGCCCATCGAGCCCATCTGTTAAGTTGACCGCATTACTTGCGCCCACCATGATAAATGTCGCCCATAAAATAAAAAATATTCCGATATTTGGATTGAGAGATTTAAAAAACGGAAAACTAATCGAGGTGGAAACACCATTGAGAAACATAGAAATTGCGCAACACCCAGCAACTACGCATTGCGATAAAAATTTAATGCGAGATGAAATGCCTTTGCGCGTTTTTATTTTTAACCAATCATCCCATGCTCCAATCACACCAAAACCAAGCATGCCAAAAATCATAATGAGTATTTGATAATGAAAAATAGGAGCCCAAAGCAAAACAGTCGCCAACACGATCATTAAAATAAAAACACCGCCCATAGTTGGCATATCATCTTTCTCTTTATGCCGCTCAGGAGTCCATTCTCGCGCTTTTGATCTAAAAAACTTTTTTGATGTTTCAATAAACAATTCGCCGAATAAAAAAGAAAAACAAAGTGAAGTTAACAACGCAGCCATTGCACGAAAACTAACATAATGCAGCACATTCCAAAATGAAGATGTTGCTTTAAAATACATCGAAAAATAATACAGCATTTGAAATCCTGACAAATATAATATTCAATTTTTTTTACTATCAGTTAGAATAATACGCAATTAACCTTCTGTGAACTTAGATACAACTATATAGGGGCGACATATGAAACTTTTACTGCTCATTTTTGCTGCGCTATCATTTCAAATGAATGCGGCACTGCATCATGAAAAAAATAAAAACCCGCAAATTATTATATATGATAATCCATCAGTTTTATCAGCGCCAGAAAACGGTTCTTCCAAAGAAAATACTAAAGGAAATTCTGGAGTGCCTTTACTACCAGTTGAACAGGGGTCTACAACAAAAATGGTATCGCCAAGGCCTACGTCTCCAAATTCAGTATCTAACTCTGTCTTCCTCAAAAAAGATAAAGTCGAACGTAATAGCACTGGAGTACCTAATTTAAACCAAACCGGAATGCGCAGTTCTACCGTAATTCCTGAAGAAGAAATCAAAAATGGGCGAGAAAGTGGATTTTCTAAAAAAATTAGAGAATTCGATGTCAAAAAGCTATTGGTCCGTAAAGAATGGAGAGGGATGAATAGATGGATCCATGCAGATATTGTCCAACAGAAGCAACAATGGCGCGAATTTGGAGCAGGCGATCGTATTGAGTGTGCTCTAAAATATTTAGAAACGATCGAGGATAATATTCAAAAATGGAAAATCCGCAAAATACAATTAAGTAGTGTTTCCGATTATACTCTTCCTACTAAAGACAGAGATGAGTTAGATGCGTATAAAATATCAGCTCAAATTCTCGCACGCCCGATTGAAGATCGCACAGCCAATGAAAAAGATATTCTTATAACTATTAAGCAAAAATATAAAGTTGAAGAAAGTGATTTTTATGATCAATACTTCAAATTACAATATAAAGGTTATCGGGTGCCCCCCGCTTTATTGAGAGATTTTGTTCTTAATCCGCTACTTGTATTACATGATCTAGCAATAACCAATGACGGCAAGATTGAACCGAATTTTATTCCACTTGTTGACGATAATGAATTAGAACAAAATGAAAAAGTAGAACAATATAAATATTCGGCCCCCAAAAGATCAACGCTTAAGATTCTTGGTGATTTTAAACAAGCGGTAAAAAAATGGGAAGCTGCATATTATGAAAAAGAAGATCAATTAATTTCAAGACAAAAAAAATATGAGAAGTTTTCAGATGCAAGTAAGTTTATGGAGATTTCAAGTCACGATGAACAAATGAAGAAACTAGAAGAATCATGTAATCAAATAATTACGGACCAGGAAAAACAAATAACACTCCTGGCAGCCACAAATGAATCTCTAAAAAAGGGAGTTTCTCCGAGCAGTCGCAGAAATGGCTTTCTAGTCGGAGCAGCTAGTGCAACCGCGGTTTGTACTGTGCTTGGTACTTTTGTATGGTGGAAATCTAAAAAGTAACTCTTTAATAATTTTTTAATTTTGGGACGGGAATCTATATGAAATATCTTATATTTATTTTTGTTTCACTGGTTATTCATAATTTTGCCTTTGGAATGGAAACAAAAATCAAACAACCTGCGTCAATAAAAACAGAAATTTCTTGGGAAAATTTGACGCCTGGCAATAAGCTGGATCTATTACTCGAAAAGTACCAACCGGCTATTGCCAGCTATCGCAAGACCGTGAACCAAAAAATTAAAAGTACTAATGGCGAAAAGGTTGGCACTACTTCTTATAGTACTGAAGAAATTATCAATGAGAATCATTCTGTTTTTGAAAAAAATGGAATTAAACTTACTTTTGATCAAGTCCCGAAAGGAACAAACGATACAGGTCCAGCGTATCTTATTGAACCTATCGAAAATTTGCTTTCTTTATTGGAACAATCAAAGCGTAAAAATGAACAATTAATAATCGATTGCTCAGCCCATTACAAAGCCGATCATGCGCTGAATAAAAAGATTGCCTTCACAGACTTGCATGTTACACAAGAGAAAAGAAAATCTCAGGCCTATGGATTTGCTTTTGGCGCTCTAGCAATTGGAAGTATTTGGGCTGCAACGAAAGCATTTGTTTGGTGGAAATCTCGAAAAGCAGCATAAAAATCGCCTAATTTTAGCCTCTCGCCTTTAAGAATTTAATTATCCATGCGCCAATTGATTTTCACTTTGAAATTAATTGGCGCATTTTATTTGCCGCCCTTAATCCTCACTGAATCAATCCCACTGCAAAACCGCCCCATTTTCCTGATTCCACACATCCCCAAAACCAATTCTGAACCGAGGAATTGACACATCGGCCCGCTTTATATAAAAAATGGCAGAACGATCCGGAATCCCCACCCCTTTGACATATCGACCCAATCGATTAATCTGGAGGTTGTGGCTAGCAGGAGTAGTAAAGTAAAACAAAAACTCTATCACGGAGAACATATGAAATATACCTCACTGAGAGCCTCTTGCCTGATAACTATTGGTCTGATTACGGCGCCTGCGCTTTGCGTAGCTACCGCTTCAGCTGATAGCGTCCAAGCAGCTCCATCACAAGTCAACCCTGTCGAAAAGGCAGTTCAGATTTTGGAATCGTACGCACAGCAACAAAAATCGTTCAGAGAATTTGTCGATGAATTGATTAAATTGATCAGAGAAAATCGTGAAACATTCAAAGAACTCATAACGTTCCCGGTTCCAGATAAAGATGAATATATCGATGATTTTATCGCACGGCTAGAAAGTGTCAAAACTTCAAAAAACCCTTTTTTAGTTCAAAAAACATTTAATGCCTATAGCTGGATCGTTGAATCGTTCAAAAAATATATACCATCTCCAGATAACATCAAAAAATATATCGGCGTCATGGTTATTCGTAACAAGTAATTCGGGGAAATGGAGGTTACATTTACCCAAATAGGGCAATGCCGTCCCTGTACTTGTTTGCTACCCTTCCTTCTTCGCTCTTCGAGCTTCGCAGGACGCAGTCGATACAAATGCTAAAGCATTTACTCACGATGAGCGAAATATCCACCCGGCTTAGCGTTAGCAAAGACGGGTATGAATTGCTATCAGTATCATAATTCGGTAAACTATGCTGCGAGGGCCTATAAAAAAGCCCTCGCTTTTTTACTAACCGATTTAACTGGCGCTGGTGGATAGAAAACAAATGAACATCGATCATTCTTTATCGTACGATTTTGACGTCATTGTTGTAGGAGGCGGCCACGCAGGGATTGAGGCTGCTTACGCGTCCGCTCGCTTGGGATCCCGCACTCTTATGATCACCCTCAATCTCGATCGCATTGGCTTTATGCCCTGCAATCCGGCGATTGGCGGCGTTGGAAAAGGCCACATTGTTTTCGAGATTAGCGCGCTTGGCGGTTTAATGCCAAAATTGTGCACGCAAACCTATCTGCAAGCTCGCATGCTTAATACCAGTAAAGGGCCTGCCGTTCAGGGGCTTCGCCTGCAAATCGATAAACACGCCTATAATAAATTAAGTAAACAAACACTTGAACACACAGAAAACCTCACCCTTATGATGGGGATGGTTGAAAATCTGATCCTCAATGAAAAAAATGAGGTTTGCGGCATAAAAACCCGCGAAGGGGCGCAATTTTCTGCTCGCTCGGTTATTCTTACGACCGGCACCTTCTTAAATGGCCTTATTCATATTGGCCAAACAAAATATTCAGCCGGGCGCCAAGGTGACGAATCGGTTCCCCACCTTTCTCATTTTTTGGCAAATTTAGGAATCAAAATTGGCCGTTTAAAAACCGGAACTCCTCCGCGCTTATTGCGTTCCAGCCTCGATTTTTCAAAAATGACCATGCAAGAGCCTGATAATTTGGACTATTTGTTTGAGTTCAAACCGCAGCATGTTACCAGTTCTCATGCATGCTACATCACGCACACCAACGAAAAAACACACGAAATTATACGCAAAAATTTACACCTTTCGCCGATGTATAGCGGCAATATTAAAGGGATTGGCCCCCGCTATTGCCCATCAATTGAAGATAAAATTGCTCGCTTTGGCACGAAAACCTCGCATCATGTTTTTGTAGAACCAGAAAGTGCCTCGAGCGAAGAAGTATACCCAAATGGCATTTCCACATCGTTGCCTTTAGAAGTGCAAAAACAATATGTACGTACCATTCCCGGATTTGAAAATGCGATAATTGTACGCCCCGGATACGCAGTTGAATACGATTTCGTTTTGCCAGATCAACTCAGCCATTCGCTTGAAGTTCGGCATGTTCCTGGTTTATTTTTGGCAGGCCAAATTAATGGCACAACCGGTTATGAAGAGGCGGCGGGGCAAGGAATTATTGCCGGCATTAACGCGCATTTAAAAGCTATTGGGGAAAAACCTTTCATTCTCTCGCGCCAAGAAGGATATATTGGCGTAATGATAGACGATTTAGTAACGCTCGGCGTTGATGAACCTTATCGCATGTTTACATCGCGGGCAGAACGCCGACTTTCTTTGCGGCAAGATAACGTTTTTTATCGGCTTGCGCAAACGAGCTATAACTTAGGACTCATTAATAAATCGTTTTATGATGAAATTAAACAAGAACAAACGCTTGTTGCACAAGTGGTGCGCGATATTCGTTCTGGAAAAAATAATGATGATTTATTAAAGCTGCTCGGACGCGATGAAACAAATATCGAACGAATTCATGAAATAACGAATAATGCTTTAAATAATCGCGCCGCATTGGCAGTGTGGGCAGAAGTGCGCTATGAACCATATTTAAAGCGCGATCTTAAAGAAATGGAAAAAGCGCAACATATGCAAGATCTTGAAATTCCTGAATCGCTTGATGTTACACTTATTGCCGGTCTATCAAAAGAATTACAAGAAAAATTAAGAAAACATAAACCAAAAAATATTGCGGCCGCTTCGCTTATTCCAGGAATGACTCCTGCAGCAATTGCGGTACTTATTTTTAAAATCAGAGAGCATGGTAAAATAAAAGCAAAAAAAGATTCATGTTTAGAGGAAGTACAATGAAAAAATTAGCTCACCTTTTATTTGTTCTATCATCAGCTTCAATTCCTTTATTCGGTGGCGATCCGATAGTTCTTGAAAAATCCACGAGCTGCCCGAAAAAAACTTCTCCAAAGCCCATGCTCAAAGAAGAAGTAAAAAAAGTAGCCAGCCCTCAGAAAAAAACTACCCCGCCCGCATCAGAAAGTATTGAAAAAAAGAACTGCGCTAAAGACGACATTAAAAAACCACTCGGCGATACCCCAAACAAAGACAAAATCGCCGCAGAAAAGAAAAAGGGTGGCTACGTAAACCCCTACGCAATAAAAAAAGAAACGAGCAAGCCTGGGCCGGTTGTGATCGAAAAACCGATTATCACTCCAGCAATTGTATGTGAACAAAAAAAGGAACCGGTGATCGCGCAAAAAGACAAAAAAGCTCGCACGGTCCACATAAAAAATTCGATCAGCAAAGACATGATCACGTACCATCACTGGACAGGAAAACACACGCCAGATTTTGTTTTAAAAATTAATGGCAACGAAGTTAAGCAAGGAACAACCGCTTCAATTCCCGTCGAAAATAATGCGGTAAATTTTGAATATATTTTTAATTTTGCAAACGGGTACTACAAAGATACGAAAAAGGCTGAGTTTACTCTTCCTGAAGGCGATGCTTTTGAGCTCGATTTCTCATGGAAGTCTCAGCCAAATATAAAAATTATTCCTGTAACATCAAAATAAAAAAAACACCAGACGCAATAAAGCATCTGGTGTTTTTCAACTATTTTCTTAATATTTACGCTGCAGCAGCAATCCGCCAGCAAAAAGACCGACAAAGAGTGGTATCATGCCAACTAAACGTTCGTGCATCGTGCTGCCAAAATTATAGAAGCTATAAATTGCAAGCCCTAAAACAGCAATAATCGCAGTAATGGTTATGAGGATCGAAACGATCGATTTTTTCTGACTGCTCAATTGCAATTTCAAGAGCGAGATAAATGGCAAGATGAATGCTGCAAAAATACCAAGATTGCAAAGGCTAAACGCATAATCAATATTGGTAATATGGCGCACCAAGAATAATGCAACAAGCCCTTGTAAAACAGTAGCAACCCAAGGGCGACCATGTTTGCTTAAGCGAGAAAGCATTGGAGAAAAATAGAATAGTTTTTCTTCAGCCATTGAATGGAGCAAAATTGAATTGCCATTCATCATTCCGTTTGCGCCCGCAAAAATTGCAAGAACTGAGGCGATTGAAATAAGGAAACTCAAGAGAACCGCCATCGCAGGAATCGGCCATGCAACAAAATCTCCAAATGCTGGCGCACCCAATTCCGAAAGTTTTTGAACTCCCATTATATTAATCACACTGAAATTGAAAAGTGTATAAATAAGGGTGGTCAAAAGAAAACCAATAAGAATCGCGCGCGGTGCATTTTTCTTACTATCTTCGATTAAGTGGCTAATGCTTGCGCAATATTCAAAACCGAAATAACCAAATATGGCCATCGGCATAGCAAATGGAACAAGCGCTAATTCTTGACTGCTTATCGCTAATGTTTGCGGCTTAAATACGAAAGGCAAAACGAGAATAGCCGCAATAAGCGGAATAATCTTAGTAATGGTTAACCCATTGAGCAATCGACCGAGCGCTTTCATACTCATAAGATTTAAAAGGGTCGTACTGCCGACGATAATAAGATCAAAAGCAAACGTATGATCGGTGAGCCAATTTGATCCCATCATGACGGTCAGCGTTTTTCTCAATGCCATAAATTCAACGACGAGTGCAAACGTATACCCAACGATATAAAGCCAACCACTTGCAAAACCAGCCGTTCTATTGAGGCCTTCTTTGGCATAAAGATAGAATCCCCCGGCTCCCGGAAACATACGGCTTAATTGTACCGTACTCAGAACAATAGGTAAGAAAATCAGGGCCACCATAATCCATGCCAAATAACTCACATTTCCTGCAATTGCAGCCATGCTGCCAGGACCAATCAGGATACCAGATCCGATCATGATATTGAGATTAAGCAAGATGGCGGTGAACAACGAAATTTTGTGTTGTTTCATGATACCCACTCGTTTAGGTAGTAAAAAAATAAAAAAACAGATATTGAGTTTAGCTTATAAACTTGAAGTTGTACACACTTTGCAACTTTGTGCTTGTTGAACTAGGCTTTAAATATTGGCGATTGGCGAGCATTACCCAGGGAGAAAAAAGATATGGTTTCCGGATGCCCTCTACAAAAAAAACGCTTATTTATTGCGTTGTTACTCCTTTTTGAATGGTCGCATTTAAGCCAGGCCGATAATTATGCACGAAAATTTTTTGCGGGGCACGAATGGCAGTTCCTTGAGCATCATTTTATCGTAAAGCCCCAAGAAGTTTCCGCATCTTTTATTTCAGTAGTTAAGAAGAATATCTCTTCGATTTGTGCCGCGATTCTGGCGGGTTATTTTGCGCATGAAGGAGCGTATTACCTCTTTCCCGAAAAAATAACGCGACATCAATTGCCCGCTCGTACTCTCGCAATTTTCATTTGCGTGCCACTAGCCGCATTGTGGGCAGGCTTCGCTATGCACAGGTATGCTACCTATCTCCTTGAAACAAACACTGAATGCCATTCAATAGAGTCTTTTGTAAGAAATGAGACGGAATTAAATCAATCAAGAGTTAAAGTAGAAGTTGAACTGTAGAATCAAAAACTTTTTATTAACCAATGCTTACCTACATCCCTGCAAATTGCTAACATGGGCCAGAAAGTTATTTAACTCTTTTTTCAAAGAGAACTAAGGAGTACTATAAATGAATCATCGTTTTCTGTTAATAGTTTGCATAGCTCTCGATTGGTCGGTTTCGTTTGCACATTTAGACAAAACACTTTTAACCGGTCTCGAGGCTAACATCCAAGCAAAAGCAATTCTGCATAAAGTTAATCTATTTGAGCATCACGATAAATTTCACAAAGTTTTTTCACACCTCATCGCAACGCGGTGCGATAACCGTAGCGAAGAAAAACAGGAAAATGAACTCGCCTCATTTATCATTTGTCGTTGCGTCAGGCAATTTTGTATGTTGCTTGAACAGCACAATGATCAATTTATGGAAACCCAATACAGCAAACTTGCCCAGATCGGCGGCATATTTGAAAGAATGGATGCGGAGTTCAAGTACCATCAAAGAGAAACCGATGCTATCATTACTGAAATTAATAAGGTAAATGAAGCACCTTCAAAAACACATGAAGATCTTGAAGAGCTCAGCAAAAAATTCAGCGCTCTCCTAAAAAAGCTTGCGTTTCCCGAAGAGGTCGTTGAACATCATACAACCCATGGCCAAAACTAAATCACCTAAGATTTCTTATCTGAGAAAAAACATTTGCAGAACGACACCGTTTTGCTTTGTAAAATTATAATTTATTGCAAAATTGAAATATTTAAATATATATTCATAGTGAAGATGAACTAAAAATTTTTTGAACTACTCGATTGGCGTTCAATTATGAAAAAAAGAAGTTTACTTTCTCTATGCATCGTATCGCTAGCGAGCATGGTATTTCTTCACGCAGTTGAGCAAAAACGTTCTATTCTTGTTATTGAAACTGGAAATAATGATCGAATTAATTTTAAAAAGTCACTTGATACACTGGCAACTGCTGGTTTTGAACCAATTTTTAAACATGCATACAATGTAACGCCATCCGATATTGCTCGCCATAATGCAATATGGCTTGTTTTGGATCCTTCATTTTATAGCGCAACTGCTCGCGATTTAACCAAGCAAAATAGTATTCAAACACCGATGCTCCGACATCTTTATATGCTTATCGATCATCTCAAAACAAAAAAAGATAGTCTCATTGGTTTAATAATACCGGTTACCGGAAATCCCGTGCTCGTTTCTAGCATAACCGAACAACTACTTGAAAAATTGCAACTCTTAGAAAATAAAACTCCGGAAAACCGGCAGTATGTTTCTCATTTTATTAATCATTTTGTTCGTTCTGATGAAAGTAAAAGTCAGCATTATCGCACTGCGCTGCTTGATAAACGCGCACCAGCGCCGTTACAAGCAAGTACTTATTGCCCTTCGGCTCCGCAACTTGTGGCAGAAATGCTCCCCAAATCTGTAGATAAAATATCATCGCTGAGCCCGCTCTATCCTTTAGGAATCAAGATTCGCAATGAAAAAACAGGCAATACTATTTTCCTGACGAGCGTAAACATGATTCAAACGAGCGAAATTAAAGAACCGTTTAAACTAACACCTATGGATAAAAAGTTGCGAATGGCCCTCAATGCACAAATATATACCACGTTAAGACAAGCGGTTGGTGCTGCAAAAACAGATCAGAATCTTCAATCGAAGAATCGAGAATCTATTAAAGAACGTTTCCAAAAAATTTTAAATCCTGCATACCAGCGTTTCAAAAAAGAAGGAATCGTATGTGCATGGATGAATCTTGAGCCGTACGATGGAAAAGAACAAGAAGCAGTAAATGATATTTCTGATGCGGGAATTAACGTAATGTGGTTTGAACTTTTACCAGAAGTTTACTTAGCAGATTCAGCAGGCCAAAAAGAAAAGAAACAGGCTTTCCTCGATTCGATAAAACGATTCACTCAAGCTATGAAAAAAAGAGAACAATTAAATGATAAACCGTTACCGCTTTTTTTTATGGGTGCAAATTTAACAAGCAATTTACGAGGCAACCCACAGCGCGATCCTGCATGCGATATGTATGGCGAATGTTACGAAAATATACCAAGCCCATTTGACGTTGAGCATTTTTGGAAACCAGAATTTTTAACGGTATTTGATAGATTTGTAGATGAATGGGAAAAAAATACGGGCAATGGCGTACCTCTTGCGGGCGTTTTTCTTGATTTAGAAATGTATCACGCGCAGAATCAAACCGGACAATTTTTACCATCAATGGATTTTTCAACGACAGCATGGCGGCTCTACACAAAAAAACATCCCATTGATAATAATGTACCAACGGCAACCATTAACGATCGGGTTCGTTATTTGCTTAAAACACAAAAAATGGATGAATATTTTGCTACCTTGCGGCAAGAAGCAACCATAATTGGTACATTGCTCCGCACGCACATCAAAAAAAGATTACCAAACGCACTTATCGGCGCATACAATATTAACTTACCTAATAGTTGGTTCTATCAAGCCCTGAGCAAAGGATTAAGCAGCCCAACAGAGCCGCTCATTTGCGCAACATTTAATATGGAGTTTCGCGAGCACCAAGCGGAATTGGAAAAGCAAGGCGTGTACCTGATGCATTTGCCTGTTATTCTTCTCTCGAAATTTAAAAAAACCGAAGATTTTGAAATAGTTGGCCAAATGATGAAAGATCATGATGGCATTTGGCTTAATAAATTCTCGCGCCTGGCGCAAGAGCGAGATCCGGAAAACAAGATATGGTATAACCTTGAAACTACGAATCTGGAAACTAAAACGGTAGTAGAAAACATCGCAAAATCACTCAAAGCTGCTCGATCAGAAAATCAAAATTAGAATATGCAGAACTCTTGCGCACCAAACTCATTATTAAGTACAGTAGTTTCGTTATATTTGGACGACAAGGAGACCATCATGAAGACTGAGCGCTGTACGATGAGTACTATAACAGCCAACTCAAGAAATTTCTTTTTTTCCCATCTTCACTTTTTTAATAGCAGCAACCAGTGTCGCTCAATTGAAGCTTATTTTTGGCCCGCCCGGTCATCAAACTAATTCGATTTTAATTTCTCATTTATTTGTATGTGTACTTCTTCAGAAGGGAGTTTTGCTATGAAGCATAGTAATGGCACGCTGTGGATCGTGCTTAAACTGGTTGTTCTTTTTTTCATTGCTCTTATTGAACCACTTGCAACAAGAATCAATGCAAAGAATCAACCAGAAAAAGCGTTCGAATTTCCTGCAAAGCAGGTTAAGACTTTTGCTCAAACAAAGTTTTGATTGATGCAAAAGAACCCATTAATGAACTGGCCTCATAAGGAACAACGACAAGCTTATCGTTTTTACCTTTGGTCAGCTCTTGCAACGA
Source organism: Candidatus Dependentiae bacterium (assembly GCA_016191325.1). Taxonomy (NCBI): domain Bacteria; species Candidatus Babelota bacterium. The sequence continues at coordinate 832,057 of JACPOV010000008.1, forward strand.
CTTTATATAATTCATCGCAATTAAATAAGCGAGTGGATCTGATTGTGGCAATTGAGCCGCGATAAGCTTAACAGATTGAACATCTGCATTCATGAGCTTAAGACGCGCTTCAGATTCAGCTTGCGCAGCAATCACCGCAGATTGCGCATCCCCCGTTGCCTTCAAAATCGTAGATTCTTGAATCCCTTCAGCTTCGGTAATAAGCGCTTGCTTCATACCTTCCGCTTCTAAAATTCGTGCACGGCGATCGCGCTCAGCACGCATCTGCTTTTCCATTGCTTGCCTAATATCTTCTGGCGGATTAACTTCCTGCAATTCTACTCGGTTTATTTTGACGCCCCATTTATGCGTCGCGTCATCGAGAATATGTTGCAATTTTTCGTTAATTTTATCCCTCGAGACTAACGATTCATCTAGATCAAGTGAACCAACTAGATTACGTAAAGTTGTTTGCGTGAGTTTTTCTATCGCTTCCGGCAAATTCATTACGCCATAAACAGCCAATTCTGGATCGGTGATTTGATAGTAAAGCAACGCGCTAATTTCCATCATTACGTTATCTTTAGTAATCACGCTTTGCTTAGGAAAATCGTACACCGATTCACGCAAATCAATTCTATTAAAAACGCGTGTAATGCGCACCGGAAATCGACCGCGATCATCAGGAACTAAAAAGCTCCAGAGCACTTCCCGTGGTTCATCAATAAAAGGAACTAGAATATGCATTCCCGGCTTTAGAATTTTATGAAACCGGCCTAAACGCTCAATGATAACAACTTCCGCTTGCTTTACGCGAAACAGCGTTTTAAAAAGAAAAAATATGATGCCGATAATTGAGAAAATGAGAATGAGAAAGCCAAAAATTGCAGCTTCGCCATACATGAAATGTTTTAGAACCATGATGATTCCTTCGGTGTAAAAAACTATTAGATTTACCGAGGCAATAGGCACTTTTCAGTATAATGAAAGAAGACAAGAAAGCAATCGGTGCCAACTTCATAATTTTTTCTACTTTGTGGCAAATAGCAAAATCGTAGAAATGTGCCAAAAAAAGAAGCGCACTTACAATGTTTTTTACCTCTATTCTCGCACAAAAAGCTTTTCTGGCCGATGTAAACCAATAAGCAAACCCTTTGTCCTTTGCTCATCGATCGGCTAAGCTGGAAAATGTGAATATAACTTTAAGGGTGCTTTAATGAGCAACAAAAACCTTTTATGCGTACATCTTTTTATCGTAGCGCTTCTTTCGCTTTCGTTTTCCGGATGCGAAACGACTCGGAAAGACCAAGTACGTACAAAAGAAGAGTCACCGGTAACGCAAGAAATACTTCCGACGAGCCCCCAAACTGAAACAATTGAAGAGTCTAGCGTTCAACCTTTTGCACCGCGAATTATTGTTTGGGTACACGGAACCCATTTTTGGTTCAATAAAATGTTTAAAAGTATGCGCGCTCAAGAAGAAGGGGTTTATTTAGCATCGGATCTACCAAACGATTATCTTTATAGAAAACTTATCGTTAACCGGCTCTGCAAAGCCGCGCCTTGCGAATTTAGCCATGAGCATTTTTATATTTTAAGCTGGACAGGTGTTTTAAGTTCTCGTGCGCGAATTGATGCGGCACGTTCTTTAGTGCGCGATTTAAAAAAATTACGAGCAGATTATCGCGAAAAATACGGCGCGCAACCTGAAATTTGCTTGATAACGCACAGCCACGGTGGCAATGTAGCCTTAAACATTGAAATAGTGAACGATCCTGAAGATCCTATCGTTATCGATAAACTTGTGATGCTGGCAGTTCCGGTCCAAGTTGAAACAGCTCAATATGTAAAATCGCGCTATTTTAAGAAAATTTACTCGCTCTATTCGACGTACGATATGATTCAGATTGGCGATATGCAACGATTTGGTTATCATGTTGATGATCCACAACGAGCAAGTATTCCACTTTTTTCTGGCCGCAAATTTGCGCCATGCGAGAATCTACTGCAAGTAAAAGTGCGATTTGATGGCGTTGGTCCATTCCATCTTTCATTTATATTGTCGACATTCGTCCTTGCATTGCCAGAAATTCTTGCAACTCTTGATCGAGTGCCATTTCCAATACAAAATTGCGATCCATTGATTTTACGATTGAAGAGAAATAAAATTCCTATTTTATTTTCTGAGACGTGATCGGCGAATCTTCGAGTAATTGACTCAATCCTAATTCATTACTTTTTGTTTTCGGCGCATCATTCATTCCTGAAGTGCTCAAATTTATTTTATTAGAAATATTTGTAATTTCATTTTCACAAAATTTAATTTTTTCTCGATAAATTTGAAGTTCATTTTTTAAATCTCGTATTGCATAATGATTGAAGATACGCATTAACCATGGAGCTTTATCGTATCTTACTATTTGGTGAGACTTATTTGAAATTAACGTTTGATAATCCATAATCCTTTTACGGCGGCAAGCAATATACACTTCATACGCCTCAATACGTTCTCGCTCAAGTTCTAAAGATATTTCTTCGCGGTTTTCCATGACGATTTCTGGTTGCTTATTTATAATTGGTGAATTTAGATTCTGTTTAAATGGTAAGTGATAATACGAAGTCCGCATTTTTTGGATCTTCTCCGCATACATTAAAGCGCCAACGAAAAATCGTTTATCTCGTTTTTCAAGCGCTGTAATCAATCCAGAATTATTCGCATCACCTTTTAGATCAGTACCCACCAATCTACGTTTCCGCTTGGGATTAAAAGGTTCTTTCTTTTTAGGCAGAATCTTTTCTAGTGCATCTTCTTTTATTTGAATTTGCGGTTGAATTTCTGCTTTGTTTATTTTCTTTTCAATATCGAGCACAATGAGCGAAAGATCCGCCTTACCTTCATCTAGAATAATCGGTTGTCGAGTTCTCACACCAATTGCCATGATGTCAAGATGAGCTTCTAGTTTTTTGTATTCTCTTCTAAGCTGTGGGCTTGCACTTTCAACAGGAATAAATTCCAATTCTAGTACGCTTTTTAGTGATGGCCTTTGTTGCTTCGCGGGAAGATGCGTAATAATATAGTTTGCGAGTGCTTTTATTCGATCGATTTGGTCATTTGGTAAATTGGGAGCGGGAAAATGATTTTCTACCTTTTTCCAATCACCAATTTTTATAAAACCATCATCCTTGTCTGGTTTCTCCATAGCCAATGCAGACACTGAAATACAATTAACAAATAAGACTATTCTCAAATATAATTTATTTTCCATAATTACCTCTAAAGATAATTATAGCGCATATCCAGAACTATGCCAAATAAGCCTTATTTTATAAGCCTTTTTACACATTGCTCGATTGCAGCCGCATTGATCTTTTCAAAGTCTAAAAGTTCTTCCGGTTTACCTGATCGTGGCAATTTAGTAACGGCTAAGCACTCAATAGCACTATCTTCATTGCGTAATGCAAAACAAACAGCTTCACCAATACCGCCCTCAAGATAATGATCTTCCACTGTAATAACGCGTCCGCCAGACTTTTTTGCTATTTTTTTAAGCACATCTTCTGCCAGCGGTTTAATGCTATAAAGATCAATTACGCAGACCGAGATGCCCTCTTTCTTTAATTTTTCGTACGCTTTCAGCGCTTCAAAAACGGTAACTCCGGCAGCAACAATGCACGCTTGATCATTATCGCTTTGTTTTAAAATTGTGCATCCGCCAATTTCGAATTTATTTTCTGAATCATAAATTACCGGCGTTTCTCCTCGCGTCGTTCTTAAATAACTGATCGATTCGTGATGGTTTGCCATAAGTTCAACAAGTTTCCATGCGCTTACCGCATCGCACGGGTATAAAACAATGGAAGCTGGCAAGCTACGCATCATCGCGATATCCTCAAGCGCCATTTGAGATGGGCCATCTTCGCCTATTGAAACACCAGCATGAGATCCGATAAGTCGCAATGGGCAATTTCCTATTGCTGCCATCCTTAATTGATCAAATGCGCGCGTAAAGAAACAACCGAAAGTAGAAACGAATGGTACTGCCCCGCGCGTTTGAGCGCCAACCGCCATACCCACCATATTTTGTTCAGCAATAAAACATTGAACAAATCTATCAGGAAATTCTTTTTCAAAAATTTCTGCAAAAGTTGAGTTTTTCACTTCAGCATCAAAACTCATAATGTCGTTATTATGTTTTCCCGCAGCAGCTAACGCTTGCCCGAACGCTTTTCGTGTAGCGATCGATTCTCCAATTGCATACGATGGATTTCCAAGATTAATTTTTTTGTTAACAGAAATTTCGCCAGATTTTGCTGGCAGCTGCGGTTTCCACTGATATGATGTTTTTTGCACATCGTCATCAAATCGTTTTTTCAATTCAACTAATAAACCAGAAAGCTCATCTTTTTTAAACGCTTTTCCATGAAAACCGTTCTTGTTTTCAACTTCTTTGAGGCCGTATCCTTTAAATGTATGTGCAAGAATCATGGTTGGCTGGCCATTTGGAACGCGAGCCGTCTCGCACGCTTTGATAATTTCATCGATCGAGTGCCCATCTATTTTATGGGTATTCCATCCAAAAGCACGCCACTTTTTTGCATGCTCTTCTAATTTATCGCCTTCCATCGTCTCTGCGGTTTGCCCCAATCGATTCACATCTATAATGCCAATAACGTTATCGAGTTTATAAAAATTCCCCAACTCTGCCGCTTCCCAAACAGATCCTTCTGCCACTTCAGAATCACCCATTAAAACATAGGTATAAAAAGAACGGTTTGTTTTTTTAGCACGCAGTCCCATTCCCAGTCCGATCGATAATCCTTGGCCGAGCGAGCCGGTTGGCGCATCAACCCATTCAAAACGAGGAACCGGATGCCCTTCAAGCTTTGATCCAAAATTACGCAGCGTCATTAATTCTTTTTCGCTTAGAATTCCAAGTTCCTTCCAAACCGAGTAAAGAAGTGGCGCAGCATGCCCTTTTGATAAAATGAATCGGTCATTGTTCGGGTTTTTATGATCTTTCGGATCGAAATGCATAGCATAAAAAAAGAGCACCGCGACTATATCTGCCGCCGAAAGACACGAAGTCGGGTGTCCCGAGCCGGCTTGGGTGGTTGCAAGGAGGGAATCGACCCGCAATTGATACGCACTATGTCGCAAAAATGGTATAAGCTCGCTTTTATTCATACTAAATCCCCAATCGTTCTTCTTCATAATGGCAGCGTTTGTGATACACTTGGGTAAAGATACACCAACCGCTTACTATCTAAAAGATCTATGTACCCAACACTCATTCATATTTACGGTCCAATTTCTGTTCATTCGTACGGCGCGATGATTGCGCTGGGGTTAATTATTTTTACCCTTATGGCGCTCAACGATCCGCGCCGCGAAAAAATTTTAAGCACCGATCTTTTTATAACGTTGCTGATTCGCGGAATTATTGCTGCAATTGTTGGTGGCAAAGTTCTCTTTGCTCTTACCAATTGGCATCTTTTTGATCACCCGCTTGAGGTTATCGAATTTTGGCACGGAGGTTTTTCCATTTTAGGAAGTATCCTTGGCATCATTTGTGTGATCCCTTGGTATTTAAAAAAATATTCAATTGATAAATGGCAGCTCCTCGATTTAGCAGCTCTTTATGCGCCACTTTTGCAGAGCATTGCCCGCATAGGTTGTTTTTTTGCAGGCTGTTGCTTTGGTTTGCCGACGACATCTTTCATAGGCATTTCTATCGCCGATGAATATGGAAAAATATGCATGCGCCATCCATCGCAATTATATAGTTCGGCAATTTTGCTTTTTATTTTTCTTTTTCTTTATTTTGTTTTGCAAAAACGTGTTCGCGTACCGGGCGTGCTCGCCCTTTGGTATGTAGTGCTTGTAACCACCGAACGATTTTTTGTAGATTTTTTTAGAGAAGATCACATTATCGTACCAACACCCTTTCTCCCTTTTTTTTCAATTAATCAATGGATAGCACTCATTATGTGTTTCACATCCGTTGGATTACTTCTTGCCGGCATGAAGCGAAAGCATTATGAGCCTTTTCAACTTCATTAAGGGTCATGTTTCGATCATTGATGTGGTCAGTGAATATGCGAGTTTGAAAAAAGCGGGACTTTATTTAAAAGGAAACTGCCCTTTTCATCATGAAAAAACTGCGTCGTTCACCGTAAGCCCACATAAAGAAATTTATTATTGCTTTGGGTGCCATTCGGGAGGCGATGTTATTTCGTTCATTGCAAAAGCTGAGCAATGTACACAACTTGAAGCCGCGCACTATTTAGCTGAGCGATACAATATTCAAATACCCCAAGAACATCTCAGTTATAATAAAGATGCTGCGCACCAAAAAACTGATGAAAAAAAACGCTATTGGCTGCTGTGCAATTTAATTGCCCAATGGTGCCACGATCAGCTGAAAAAAAATAAAGATGCACTTGAGTACATTAAACAACGTTCAATAAATGATGAAACGATTGAGCGATTTAAAATTGGTTATTTTCCTCAATCTCCGCAAGCAATTAAAGATTTAATCGATATGATTCGCCAGCACCATTTCATGGCGCAAGATCTTCTGGCAACAAACGTCGTCTCCGAGAGCAAAGGAATGTACTATTCCCCGCTTGCAGATCGGATAATTTTTCCAATCGCAGATCCAATGGGGCGCCGATGCGGTTTTGGCGGAAGAATTTTTAGGCAAAACGACGAACGACCAAAATATTATAATTGCAAAGAAAGCCCCTATTTTTCAAAAGGTTCTCTTCTTTTTGGGTTCGATTTAGCAAAAAAAGAGATACAAGCTCAAAATGGTGTTTACTTAGTCGAAGGCTACATGGATTGCCTGATGATGGCGCAGTATGGGTTTCTTAATACCGTAGCTACGCTTGGCACCGCCTGCACCTCAGAACAATTAAAACTGCTTTCTCGGTACGCTCAGCAAGTTTTCGTTCTTTATGATGGAGACGATGCTGGCAAAAAAGCTATGCTGAGACTCACGCAGCTTTGTTGGCAGGTAAACTTGGAGCTTCGCGTCATTGAATTACCTAAAAAAGAAGATCCGGATTCATTCTTGCGCAAAGGCGGGAATTTAGTCCAGTTAGCAGCTGCTGCGCACGATATTTTCATCTTTTTTGTGGATACGGTCGGCTCCGGGTTTATTAACAAAACTCTCCATGAAAAAATGGACACGATCCGCGAGCTCATTGAAATTATAGGAACCGTAGAAGATCCGCTAAAAAAGGACATCCTGCTTCAGAGGGTGGCAAAGACCTGCGACATACCATTTCAAGCATTGGCAAGTGAGGCTCAGCGGCAGGGCAATTTTTCTAGCCCCAGCGCTTCGGATGCGCAGCTAGAATCTAATACGCCCCGGCACAGCCCATCCTCGCTGGCAATCGCACTTAAAGAAGTACCTCTCTTGGAAAAAAAATTATTTTCTGTTATAATAAATAACATGAATTTGTTAAAAAACGAAGATGAAGAGTACCTGACCGAATATGCAACCCCACCCGTGCGCGATCTTCTAATAAAACTGCAATTATTAAGAAAAGAGAGCGAGCCGGTGGATTTTTCACTTTTTTTTGAACATTTATCTGATCAGGAGAAAGTATTAATGAGTCAGCTGCTTCTTGAGTGTCATGAATACGACGGGCCAGAGAACTTTGATTATTTGCTCACACAATTTCAAAAGAAAAACTGGAAATCGTTCGTAACAGATACTAAAATCAAATTAAATCGAGCAAAGCAAGATAACGACGAACCGAGCGTCCAAAAAATTTTAACTCATTTTCAAGAGCTGAAACAAAAACTTGTCAGCAGGGGCCTTATATGATTAAAAAAATAGTCAAAAAGACAACATCTTCTAAACCTAAGAAGACCGTACAAGTCAAAAAAAGCTCAGTTGCTGCAAAAGTTTTGCGCGCAGCTACAAGTACTATTGCACGAGCGCTCAGCAAACTTGCGCCTGCAAAAAAATCGGCTCCCGCTCCAAAAAAACCACAAGCCAAAAAGAAAACGATCGTAAAACCTTCTGTAGCCCCTCAAATTAAAAAAACAGCGGCTGCCCCTGTTACCCAAAAAAAACCTGCGCCAGCTCCTGTAGCAAAACCTCAAGAAAAAAAACCTATTGCACCTGCAGCAAAGCCGGCCGTTGTCGCAACCCCTCCAGCGCCCGCTAAACCGGCAGCAAAACAACCGGCAAAGCCTGCAAAAAAAGCTCCTGCAAAACCAAGCTCAGCTCCTGAAATAGACTTAAAAGATGAAATATTTTCTACCATCCTTGAAAAAGGAAAGAAAATTGGCGCTCTCACTTATGAAGAACTGATCGAATTCAGACAGCGCTATCAACTTTCTGATAAAGAGCTTGCAGAGCTTATGCGCGTTCTCCCTCAAGAAGGCGTAGAACTTATAATGCAAGAAGAAGTTTCGGACGCTTATATTGAAGATCTTCCAAAAGATGAACTTGTTCCTGCTGCACTTCCAGGCACCTTTGATGCACAAATTGAAATCGATACTGAAGAAGAAGAATCTGGCCAAGAAGATGAAGACGAAGCAGAAGAAGAGGAAGATAAACTGGTTGTTAAAGAAACAGCCTCTTCAGCTCAATTGACCGATGGCGTAAAATGTTACTTGCGCGATATTGGTAAAATTCCGTTGCTTAACAAAAAGACAGAGAAAGTAATTGCGGATCAGATTGCACTTGGCAAAAGCGAAGCGATCGCCTCTATTTCGAAATTTCCGTTCATTCATAAAGAATTGGTAAATATCGCAGAGAAATTGCAACGCAATACGCTGCCACTTAAAGATATTATTCAGTTCTCTGAATTTGACCAAGAAAATCTTCCAAAAATTGAAGAAGAAAAAATGGCACTTCTTTCTATTTTGTTGGAAGTAAAAAATTTAATAGGGAACGAAGAGCAAATCTATCGCAGTTATCGAGCTAAGCTTGCCGATCCTGCGCAGAAAAAAGAGATGCTTGATAAGGTAAAAGAAAATAAAGAAGAGATCAGCAAAACAATTCAAACAATTAAGATCTCTAATAAGCTCATTCGTAAGCTTGCAAAGCGCATCGAAAAAGCAATGCTCAAAATCGAAGAGAAAAAAGCTGAAATAGCGCTAGCCGAAAACGATTTAAAATCGCTTGCCCATCCGGAGCATCCTTCCGCCGAACAAATTGCGCAAAGAGAAGAAATTGAGCGCATTATCCGCGGCGGATTTAAAACGATCAAAAAAGTTGAAGGCGAAATGGGCATCAGCCAGGAGCACATTGAGAAAAATTATAATCAGCTCCAAGCCGGCCTTGATAAAGATAAACGAGCAAAAGATGATCTTGCAAAAGCAAACTTGCGCCTCGTAGTAAATATCGCAAAGAAATATATCAATAAAGGTCTTCCCTTCTTAGATTTAATCCAAGAAGGAAACATTGGTTTAATGCGCGCGGTTGAAAAATTCGACTTTGAGCGCGGATTTAAATTTTCTACCTATGCAACCTGGTGGATTCGCCAGGCAATTACCCGCGCAATAGCAGATCAATCTCGTACTATTCGCGTACCGGTACATATGGTTGAAACTCTTAATAAAATTAACAAAATTAAGCGCGTCTTTATTCAAGAACACGGCCGCGAACCATCTCACGCCGAACTTGCTAAAGAACTCAATATTGATGAAAAGAAAATTAAAAATATTATCAAGATCTCTAAGGAACCTATCTCTCTTGAAACACCTGTTGGTGATAGTGAAGATGCGTTTATTAAAGACTTTATTGAAAATGAAAACGATTTCTCTCCTGCCGATACGGTAGCAAGTAACGACTTAAAAGAACGTGTGCGCGAAGTGCTCAAAACACTTACCCCGCGTGAAGAAAAAGTCATTAAAATGCGTTTTGGTATCGATGTAGCTTCTGAGCATACGCTCGAAGAAGTGGGTAAGGATTTTTCCGTTACCCGTGAGCGTATTCGTCAAATCGAGGTGAAGGCATTGCGCAAGCTTCGTCATCCATCTCGCAGTAAAAAGCTACAATCGTTCTTCGATAAAGAATTTGAAAACTTGGATAAAGACTTTGATAATATTCCCGGAGATTAATGCAAGCCAATAGAACGGTTTTTTACTCGCAAAAAACGTTTTACCTAACTAAAGGACCTTTATAATTATGGAACCTCCTTCGCTTTTTGATCATGTAATGTATACCGAAATAATCGGTTTTGTTGTTGCACTCATTTTTTGTGCAATATTTTCTTTCCTGGAAACGAGTATTACAGCACTGCGCCTTTTCAAGCTTAAAGAACTTGCAAGCAGTACTTCTTCCCGTTATAGAACACTCATGACGACCCTCGAAGAGAATCCGCATCAAGTTCTCATTACCATATTAATTGCAAATAATATCGCAAACGTTACCGCTGCTGCGTTGATTACCAACGTTATGGAGCGGATTTTTGCGCATCTTAATCTTTCTGGTAGCCTTGGATTTTCGCTCGGCATCGGTATTGCTACGATCGCCATTTTAATTTTTGGGGAAGTTATTCCAAAAAACATGGCTAAAGTTCATGGCCCCGCATTATTGCCATCGACGATGTGGTTCACCAATTTTATTTTCTATCTTTTTTATCCGCTCGTAACATTTCTCCTTAAATTTTCATCAAGCGTCATCGCTTTTTTTGGCGGCTCTTCTGAACCGTCTGAATCGGTTACTTCAGAACACGAAGTACGCTTTTTAATCGATTATATTAATGAAAAAGGATTAATGGAGCGTGAAAAAACTGAAATGCTCCAAAGCATTTTTAAGCTTGGCAGCAAATCGGTACGCGAAATTATGGTTCCTGCAAGCGATATAGTAATGATCAGCTCAGACACACCTTTAAAACGAGCGGTCGAAACTTTTTCAAAATATCAGTTCTCTCGCTTTCCTATTTACGATGGTACGGCCGATAATATTATTGGCATGATCCACCAAAAAGATGTTTTTGTCGTTATGTCAAAAGGGGAAGAAAAATCGCTTACTGAGCTTGTTCGCCCCATTCTTTTTGTTCCTGATACCATGCGCATAAACCAATTGCTGCGCGAATTTAGAGAGCAGCGCAAACATATCGCAATCGTACTCAATGAGCACGGAATTATTACCGGTTTGGTAACGCTTGAAGACGTTCTTGAAGAAATTGTCGGCGATATTAGTGATGAATATGAACCAATCACTGAAAAAATTGTACCGCATGAAAAAGGCGGCTGGATTGTTGATGGTGCAGTTGATCTTGAATCACTCGCCAAAGTTTTGCACATCACTTTCGAACATGAAGAAGATGTTGTTACCCTTGGTGGTTTTTTAACCTACCAACTGCAGCATTTACCTAAAAAAGGCGAATCGATAATTTATAAATCGTATAAATTCCAAGTTCAAAAAGCGAGCCCTCGTCGCGTTTCTCAAGTGCTTGTAACGCACGAAAAATCGAATACTATAAAAAAATAATTTTGATGTTCTCGCTATGGTTCGATACAATTTCTCGCAAAGTTCGAAATCACTCACCACGAGCGGAACTAGTCATTTTTTTCTTCCCCCGCTCGCCCTGAGTGATTTTTAACGAAGTTAAAAATTATATCGAAGGGTGCGCATCATAAAGTTGACTGCCTAATAATCTTTTTTTTAGTATTTCTGCAGCATAAAATAATTTTGGCTCAGGAGCTGAGAATGAAGATACATTACGTTTTATTGATCGCATGCTGCTTTTTCTCTTCTAAAAATTATACCGCATCGCGCGCTTCAGGTTCCCTGAATGAACGCCCCGTGATCTATTTTCCCGTTCCGCTTTACACTGAAAATGAACAGCGAGAAATCATTGAACACATCGATGATCAAACTACACAAAAACCAAAAATCAATTGGTTTCGTCATTTATTGTGCATTGTAGCAAATATTGGAAAAGCGATTCTTGAACGAGAAAACAAAGATCAAATGCATTTGCATGTTGGCAATATTTTTAATAATGTCGCTTCGCTTGCTCAAGAATTTTCTGCTCGATCGCTTTCTTTGCCGGATAGAAAAAGAGCAATAGACCTATTAATTGAACAAATTCAAGATCTTGCACAAACGCTTCCTGAACCGGTCGTAGTCTGCGGCAAAAAAAATCTCTTATGCATCCAACATTAATTAGTGCGCGCTATACACTGCACGATGCATGGCATCATAGAATTGTTTCCTTTGCATCAGCATTGTGCGCATCATTATTTTTTATGGGCTCTTTTTTTACAACGCTTATTGTGAGCGGGCATACGAAAGTGCTGATAGATTTTTGCTGCGGCGCCTATCATCTTTTTTCGATCATGTTTGTTTTAATTTTTGTAGTGAATTATTTGCATCGGCTAGAGCAAACGCATTTTTATCATTGGTTTTTAACGAGCGGCTGCACTCGCTATGCATTTTTAATCGGTTCATTTTGTGCATTTTCGATCATTATCTTTGCAAGTGCATTCTTATTTTTTTTCTCCATCCTTCTTTTTTTATATTACCAAACGAACATTTGGTTTTTTTATCTCTGGCCCGCATTTTGCATGTACGCACTAGAAGGAATTTTATTAATTTCTTTTGCTCTTTTTTGGAGCATGCTTCTTTCTCTTTATTGGTGCTATGCAGCCCTTCTTGGATCATATCTGATGTGCGTTCTCAATCATTCTTGGATTGCTATAATGCAACAAAAAACTGGAGGCATTGCTCGGATTGCATGCTTTGCGTTTTATTATTTAATGCCGGATTTGGAGCTTATTAACATTCAATCGAACGTGATGTACGAACTGCCGATTAATTATGCGCACGTTTTTTTTGCAATTTGTTATAGTGCGTGCTTTTGCGCAGTGATATTGTTTGCAACAATAAAAATTTTTGAGAAAAAGAATCTATAATGATTCTTAAAATTTTCAACCTATTATTGCCCTAACCTTGTTGTAGCAATAGCCTATACCCTGGGCAGCTTTCTGAGCATAGTTAATTGCTCTATCAGGATAGTAATACGCACAAACCGCACCGATTATCAATCCAGCTTTGATACCCCAAAAAAATCTATCTTTTATTGATTCTCTATATTTTTGCTGTTCAACCGTGCACAACATAACTCGTTTGACTTCCGAGTTTGGAAATACTGTTTGAATAGGAACCATATGATTAAAAAGTTCTGGCCTCACTTGAATGACATCGCTTTTTATGGACGATTTCTTTTCTTTAGTCTTATTCATTCTTGCGACAGCCTGATAAAGAATTTCAAATGAATTCGTATGCGTTTTTGAGAGTGCTCCCTTAAGCTCTATAGGTTTTTCAAGTGGATATAAACTATCAAAATAAAGTATTTGAGTTCTCACTATTTCTGGTTCAATTCTTCTGAAATCTTCTAAGATTCTTTTAGCCTCGATTTCTTTTTCACCCAAATCATTTGAAGTTACTACTTGGACGTCTTTATCATCACTTGCGCACGTTGAATATTTATAAAATTGTTCTCTATCAAAATGTAAATTTTTATTTTTAACAATTTCGCGCGCCCGATTAATAAGACCTACAATCATTTCCTTATGGCCAAAAGCCATAAAATAAATCTCAGGATCTGTATGATGATGCAATTTTTCATAAAACAATGAAATGGTTTTCATGTATCGTTGCAGTGAACCCACCGCTTTTGCATCAATTTCATTATTAAAACCCAGAATATCGCCAGTAGAATAGTCTAAAATACGCTCTGGCAATTTCACCTTACGTCCTATTGTTGTTTCAAAAATATTTGTTGGCTCCATGATCAGCATTTTACCCGTTGAAGGTACAAACTCCATATTATTACCATCTATGAGCTCTAATCCCGAGTTGTATATTTTTCCGGATGGAACATCTACTATACAAATAGATTTGCTTTTCCTTGGAGAAATGAATATGCAGGATCCTGGCGCGGGATTGGCATCATTTATTTGATGACTATCTATATTTAATTTGTCATAACTGTTTTCTGGGCGAGGGGCGTAAAAAGAGAAGTTTTTTTTACATCTTTCATCATATTGACTTGCAGTCGAAAAAATACCAGAAAAACGCTCGAGCGGGACATAAATTGAATCTCTACTCAGGCTTCCGGTATGAATATAGTATTCGTTTTTAGGGATAATCGGTTCCCACTTTTTTTCAGATTCTTTGGATCGCACAGTAATTGTTCGATCATCCTCGTTTTTAGAAACTTCAAAATTATTTGAAAATAAGTAGAAGGGCGCAACATGAAAAGAGTACTGTTCTTTTACCTGGGTGCCCCCTATTTCCCTTAGCATTCCCCCGACTTCATATTCCTTAGTATCCACTATTGTGCCCTTCTTCTTTTTCACCAAAGGAATATAGTCTCTTTCTTTACGGAAATCTTGAATCATATGACGCCAAATTTCCTGCCGCACGCCGGTGGGCGAATTTTTTAATACATAATGCGCAAAATCTTCTGGTTTCAATTGCTTAAAAAGTGGAGTCATTTGAGCGGTGCTAAGAAAACAGTTTCCAAAAAACAGCAGCCCCCAACAAAGAATAGTAAGCATAAAAAGTCCCTAAATTTCAGTTCGTGTAAAAAAGCATACCAAAAACTAAAATTTATGCACAAAAACGCCATCTTCTGGGATTATGCAAGAAAACGGCTGCTAGACAATTTCTTAAGATCAATTTACAATTATAAATAGAATCAAAAAAACCATTTTTTACCCTTTTTTTACATAAGAATACAAGATTATGTCAGCTTCAAAAATACGTAATATTGCAATTATTGCTCACGTTGACCATGGTAAAACTACCTTGGTTGATAAACTTCTGCGCCAATCGGGCACTTTGACCGATATGCAAACTGACCGCGTTATGGACTCAAATGCCATTGAAAAAGAACGTGGTATTACCATTTTGGCAAAACAAACCGGTATCTATTATAACGATTACAATATCAATATCGTTGATACCCCGGGCCATACCGACTTTGGTGGCGAAGTTGAGCGTACCTTGCAGATGGTTGAAGGCTTTTTACTTCTGGTTGACGCTGCTGAAGGCGTTCTTCCAGGAACACGTTTCGTTTTGCGCAAAGCACTCGAATTGAACCTGAAGCCGATTGTTCTTATTAATAAAATTGACCGTCCGGACGCAAATATTGAACATACCGAAAATGCGATCCATGATCTTTTCCTCGATTTAGCGACCGATTCTTCTCAGCTTGATTTCCCGCTTCTTTACGGTTCGTCTAAACTAGGATTTGCTGGCCATGATTCAGCAGCTCGCTCAGGGGATATGAATCCTCTTTTTGAAGCAATAATAAAAAATGTTCCATCTCCAAAACCATATGCTGATTACCTGCAAATGCTGGTTACCAGTTTGGATTATTCAGACTTTTTGGGCACTATCGCTATCGGGCGCGTTTTTAGCGGCTCGATGAAAGTTGGCCAAGATATCGTTTGTTGCAAAGATAGCACGATCGGCAAGCCAACTAAAATCACAAAAATTTACACATTCCATGGCCTTCAAAGAAAAGAAACACCTGAAGTAAGCTACGGTCAAATCGTGGCAGTTACTGGATTTAACGAGCCGGTGACTATTGGTATGACTCTTTGCCAAATCGATCAACCGCACCCATATCCGTACGTTTCTATCGATGAACCGACATTGTCGGTCTTCGTTTCGGTAAACGATTCTCCATTTAGCGGTCGAGATGGAAAACTTTTAACTTCTCGTCAAATTAAAGATCGCCTTGAAAAAGAGCTAAAAATTAACGTCGCATTACGCGTTGAGCCAACCGATTCGCCAGAAACCTTTAAAGTTTCAGGACGCGGCCAACTGCATTTGGGAATTTTATTTGAAAATATGCGCCGCGAAGGCTTTGAATTCCAACTTTCTGCGCCTGAAGTTATCTACAAAACGATCGACGGCGAAAAATGCGAACCGATCGAATATGTGGTTATCGATATTGATCCTGAATATCAAGGGATCATTATGGAACGCTTGGGCAAAAAGAAAGCTGAGCTTAAAAATCTTATTCAGCAGCATAACGGCCGCTTGCGCATGGAATTTGAAATTCCTGCACGCGGACTTCTAGGTTTCCGTTCTCAATTCTTGACCGATACACGCGGAAACGGTCTATTTACCACTCAATTCCATGGGTATCAACCATATAAAGGCGATATTCCAGGCCGCACTAAAGGTGCAATGGTTTCGATGGATAACGGCGTTGCAACTGCGTATGCTCTCGATAACTTACAAGATCGTGGCACACTTTTTGTTAGCCCTACCAACGAAATTTATGAAGGCATGATCGTTGGTGAAAATAGCCGCGATAATGATATGGACGTCAACCCATGCAAAGCAAAAAAACTCACAAACATGCGCGCTTCCGGATCTGATGATCTGATTAAAATTATTCCTGCGCGCGTTATGGAGCTTGAACGTTGCATGGAATGGATTCAGCCTGATGAGTTAATCGAAGTAACACCGCATCATATTAGATTGCGCAAGAAAATGTTGCGCGCTTCATTGCGAAAATAACGTTTCTTAATTTTTCATGGCACGCTACAAATTTATATTAGCATACGATGGCACTGCATATTCAGGCTGGCAACAACAGCCTGATAACTCTGCCGTGAGCAATGTGCTTGAAAAAAAATTTAAAGAAGTTTTTTTCCGGCCAATTTCTGTCATCGGTGCCTCACGTACCGATGCAGGTGTGCATGCCCTTGGGCAAGTTGTTATTTTTGATTCGGAACTTTCAATAGAACCGCACATGCTTGAACGAGCTTGGAATAACAAATTGCCCACTGATTTGCTTATTCGTTCAATAGAATACGCACCAACATCATTTCATCCTCAGGCAAACGTCAAACAAAAAGAATATTGGTATCATTTTTTTGTGGATCGCCCCTTGCCATTTGCAGCGCGCTACGGATTTTGGATGCGACACGAAATCGATCTAAAAAAACTAAATGATGCTCTACAAATCTTTGTTGGAACACATGATTTCCGCTCATTTTGCAGCGGCGAACAACCAACCACTGTGCGAACGGTAGATGAAATTTCTGTTTCATATATAAAAAGATTTGGTGTCTATCGCATTAGAGTTCGTGGCCCTAAATTTTTGCGATATATGATTCGCAGAATGGTGGGCGCAGCACTTGAAGTTTCATCACGACCTGGGTTATCAATAAGATATATTGAAGAAATATTGCATGCAAAAAATCCTGAGCACAGGCTCCCAAATGCACCCGCTCATGGATTAATGCTCGCTCATATTGAATATAATGAAGGATCTCATGAGTAAATTCTCTCGTAGTCGCCTGCTCGCGTTTGCTCTGGCAATTTCAGTTCTTGTTGGCGGTGGCATTGTTGCAGTTCACCACTTTACTACAAAAACAAAAATTGAAGTTTTAGATTTTGATGAAACCAGAGATAAGTCGTTCATTCTAGATATTTTCAAGAACGATTGGTACTGGCTCGTGAGTGAATATTCAACCGATTTCTCTCCCGAATATATGCTGCATTATCGTGCATCGTCAAAAAGCGCAGAAAATATTGGTGACCTAACGATAAAAGTAATTTATGAAAATGGAAAACCTGTTGGGTTCACCGCATACCATAAATTATCGCTCTATGTGGGGCGCATTATCTTCGTAGCGGTAGATAAAAATTTTCGATCCAAAGGATATGGGTATAAGCTTCTGCAATTGGCGGTTGATGATCTAAAATCTCGCGGTGCACAAAAAATTCGCCTCGTCACTCGTACCAACAATGCACCGGGAATCAAGCTTTATACACGATTTGGTTTCAAAGAAACAAGCCGCGATGAAGATGGATTTCTCTATTTTCAATATGATGTATAATCAGAGATAAATGATCGTTTAAATATATACATCTTACAAAAAAGAAAATGGGTCGAAGCGTTTCTAAAACAAAAATTATTTTTCTTACCTTGCTGGTAATCAGCACGACAATTTATTTTAAAGATAAATGGTCCTATTCTCCTTATCCTCAAGGGACAAAAATGCTCATTTTTGATTTTGATGGAACTATCGCCGATTCGCTTCCCGCCATTTTTCAAGCACTTAATAATAATGCTTCATATTTTGGTTACAAAACAATTGAACGAATTGAACTGCTTGCAGGTAAAGATAGTTCTGAATTCTTAAAAGAATTTGAAATTTCTTCAATTAAACTCCCATTTGTTGTTCAAGCTGTTCGCAATGAAGTAAATAAAAAAATTACATCAATTCAGCCATTTGATCAGCTGAAATCAATTCTTGATCAATTGAAAGCCAAACAGGTTAAGCTTGGCATTGTAACATCAAACTCGACTCAAAATGTTAAAGAGTTTCTCGCTTACCACAATCTCGATTACTTTGATCTCATTCATGGAGGCAGCAGTTTGTTTGGTAAAGGAAAAATTTTAAAAAAGCTTCTCAACGATCATAATCTTGAAGCCTCAAATGTTATTTATATAGGTGATGAAACGCGCGATATTCAAGCTGCTCAAGAAAATCATATTCGTTGCGCAGCAGTCACCTGGGGCCTTTGCACAGCAGAGAGGCTCGCTGCATATAAACCAGATTTTATTGTTCATGATAAGTCTGATTTATTAATGCTTGCGCAAATAATCTAACTCTTACTTTCTCACTAAAAATAGAAGCATCGAAATAAAACTCAGCATTGCTGCATAAGCAAATCCAATGACGGGCGACCATACGCTCCAAAGAGTACCAACCACCACACTTGAGATGAAATCACCAATTCCATCAACTGCTTGCAAAATACCAAGCCCCGTTCCCCGAATATTTTCCGGCAAGAGCGATGCTGCATATGCTTTTTCAAGTGCTTTTACAGTGCCCGTGCTCAATCCGGCAAGAGCAAAAAACAAAAACCAAAGTGCCGCATGCGTTGGTTGAAACATAAAGCAGATGCTGGTTATCCCAAAAGTGCCGAATCCCAAAATCGCTAAAAGATTTTTTCGGTTTACGAAATCACTTAATGAACCAATGCCCAATTCGCTGGTTGCACGAATGATATTAAAAAAAGTATAGAATAAAATTGCCCATCCGCTTCCAATAAGAGAAGATGTTCCTATTCCTGTAAATTTCTCTTGTGCCCGATAAATTAAGAGCGTTTGATTGAAATTACCAATGCCAAAAAGGAACATAACAAAAAGGAAATGTATAAAGTTGGCGGGCAACGTTTTAATTGTTCGCAGGAATGGTGTTTTTCTTTGCTGGGTTCTTTCGCCTTGTTTTTTTCGCTCGTTAAAATGATGAGTGAGAGCACTGAAAATATACCCGGAATAATCGCTACGAAAAAAATAGTACGCAATGATACTTTGTTTAAGATAAAAAAAGTAATAAGCGGACCAACGATTGCTCCCGTACTATCGAGTGCCCTATTAAATCCAAAGGCTCGGCCGTAGTAGCTTGATGCAACGATTTTAGAAAGCCAGGTATCTCGGATGGGTTCTCTCATTGCCCTAAAAATCCATGCCGCTGTTTTATAGAAAAGTACTAGCCAAATAGAGGTTGCTGTGCCAATTAAACTTATAAAAATCGGCATTAAACCATAACCTGCGATTAAATATGGTTTATAAAACTTCGCTTTATCCGCAATACGGCCTGCAATAATTCGAGTGCATGCAGCTAGTCCATTTGCAACCCCTTCAATGAGTCCTAATGCAAAAGCTCCATATGATGGACCAACCAATTGCTCAATAAAAAATGGCAAAATTGGTGTTGTCATTTCAAAACAAAAATCGCTGAAAAAACTTGTGAGCCCAAATCCAACAATATTTCTATTCAACCATGAGCGCTCAATCTTCATTATTTTTTCTCCATCTCTTATGACAATAGAATGTTCATACGATTGTTCTTGGCCTTATCTTCTCATCGATCATTTGCTCAGCGTTGCCATGATCTTCAGCGACGCAAAGTATTCCGTGCTCTTTTTTCTAATTGCTTTCTAGTTAATTGTTCCTATTCTAGAATTGCAATAAACCTATTTTATTTCTTATTCGGATGACTATGCGCGTGCGACGAAGCAAAAAAGTCTTTAACTAATATTGCCCACTCTTCTGCGGTACTGCTTCTCGGCCGAATATAGAGATAGCAAGTATTCGTATCAAAAACTGGAAGATGCGAAATATCTTCTTTGCCAGGAATAAAGTGATATTGAAAGATAACGCTATCTTTTACTTTGTACAGAACCCATGCCGCCCCGATCAAGTCATGCTCATCTATTCTTACTCTTTCTATTAAACAAGATGTATCGCGAGTCTTTAATCGTTCAATTCCATTGCGCCATTGCTTTCTATATTCGTCAAGACTCCAGTAATCCAAAGGTATCCAAAAAGTTTCACGAAATTTTCCTATTGTAATAGAGGCAGGATGTCGCATTTCTCCAGATATTTTAATTGGATTTTTCTTTAATGCTCGGATATTGAATCCGTTCACAGTTATTATTTTTTCTTCAGAAAATGATGCTCATGCCACGAAGCAAAAAAATCTTTTGCTGGCATTTTCCATTCTTCCAATTCATTACTTCTCGGTCTTATATGCATATACCAAGTTTTGGTATCAAAAGGCGGAAGATGAACGGCCATTTCTTCATCGGGAAGAAAATGATATTGAAAAATGATAGTATCTCCTTGTTTATATAAGACCCATGCAGAGACGACAACTTCAGTATCTATCTTCCGTATTTTTACAACCAAACATGAAGAATCATGGGTTTTAAGCCTCTGAATACCCTCTTCCCATTGTTTTTTATATTCCTGAAGATTCCAATAGCTCAACGCCATCCAAAATCTTTCATTAAAATTTCCTATAGTTATCTTTCCTGGTTGACGAGTTTCCCCTTCAAATTTTATAGGATTTCTTTTTAGAACTCTGATATTAAATTGTTCCATAAATTATTTTCTTATCTTGTTAAGATCTTTGTCTAGAGTACCGGTCCTGCCACTTCTACCAAATTCTTTCCATACACCTCCTCCGTGATTATCCTGGTCTGGACTAATCCATCTATTTGCGTTTGGATCTTTAAACACAGGTGGCTTACCGTGGCCCGTTAGATCATCAATCACTTTTTTAGGAGGATTTTTATCTTCGACCCAACCGTTGCCATCAGCCCATTGACGCGCCTCTTTATTCGTAAGTTTCTTTAAAATATGTGGGATCAAGAATGGAAGAATGGCAATAGTCAAAAAAAATTCATAATTTGCTGCAAACCAGGCAACACAGGCTAAAACAGGAGGGAAAAAGTTGTGCGCCATGATATTATGCTTAGTGACGATATAATGATAATGATATTTAACATGCAAATCATAAACTTCTGTCGTTTTGTTTAGCATCTCTTTAGCGCGAACACACGGCGGTTTCTTTTTATAGAATTCTGACTTTTCTTGATAACTAAGACCGGGAGGAGGAGTCGCTAATCCATTTAGAAAACAATCTGCCAACGGAAATATTTCTTCAGATGCCTGTAATTCTTTAGAAGCACGCCACCCAAATAATAAATGCCAAAATTGTTGATCTAACGTTGTTTCTAATACGCTTTCATGCTCAATGCCTATTTTAGCAATCTGATTAACTGTTTTTTTTCGCGTCGCCGCAACAGTACCGATTGTTTCACAGCTATTCCAATATGAACGGCACGTTACTTTATCTCCAACTTTTATCTGTTCAATTGGAACAAATCCATTTGGCGTTAGTACAGGTGTCCCCGCAACAAAGCCACCCGCAATGATGGCATTATTAAAAAAAAAATTGATGAATGCGAAAAAAACGATATAGCGCTTATTAAAAATATTTGCTTTATCCATGAAACTACTTCCCCTTTTAGACAAAATTAAGATAATTGTCATCAGGTTAATATTAACCAGGGCGTCGTCAAGAATTTTCTCTTATCTTTTCATCTCATTCGGAACAGTGCAATTTATCTGTCTTAAAATCCATGGCGCAATATCGGCTAATTCTTTAAGCGAAGAAATATCCAATTTTTCTTTTTCAGAATTTATTGCGATAAAATAAACCGGATTTGTCGTATGCGATGTTTGCTCTTGCCCTGTTTGTGGGTCGATCATTTGCTCTGCCTTTCCGTGATCTCCGGTGATACAAAGTATGCCATGAGCTTTCTTCACTCCCTGCCATAATTTTTCTAATTGGTCATCGAGGCATTCGATCGCTTTAACCGTTGCATTAAAATCT
The DNA here is from genome assembly GCA_016191325.1 of Candidatus Dependentiae bacterium. Lineage (NCBI taxonomy): Bacteria > Candidatus Babelota bacterium. The sequence goes on from JACPOV010000008.1 coordinate 854,237, forward strand.
CCTGAGTGCCCCACCATATCAGCATTCGCATAATTTATGAGAAAAAAATCGTACCGATTTTCTTGCAACGCCTCCAAAGCTTTTTTTGTAATTTCAGACGCAGACATGCACGGTGCATCCGCGTAGCTACGGTAACCGAGCGATGGAACTAATACACGCGTTTCATTTGTTAATGTTTGTTCTTTGAGCCCGTTAAAAAAATAAGTAACGTGTGCATATTTTTCAGTTTCCGCAAGTGCGAACGTTTTTTTTCCGTTTTCGCTTAATATTTCTTTTAAAGTATTTTTTATTTCGAGCGGTTTAATCAAAAATGGTGTATCGCTCTGTTTATCATACTGCGTCATCGTTATAAAAAACGAAAGTGGCATGTACGATCGAGAGAAATGAGAAAACGATTGAGCAACAAAAGCTTCTGTTAGTTGGCGCGCACGATCTGGCCTAAAATTAAAAAATAGTATGCCATCATCAGCTTCGATAATTCGCATCGCTTTAAGCTGGGTTGGCGGTAAAAATTCGTCAGAGATATTTTCTGCGTAATAATAATCAAGAGCCGCTCGCCATGATTCAAATTGAATCTCTTGAGGCTGGGTTAGCACCTGATATGTTTGCTCAATTCTTTCCCAATGCTGATCGCGATCCATTGCATAAAATCTACCATGCAGAGAGCCTATTGTTCCAATACCATTTTCTTTGCACCATACTTCCAATTCATTTAAAAAATACTCCGCTGATCGTTGCGGTACATCGCGTCCATCAAGAATCGCATGAACAACTACTCGCTCAATATTATTTTCTTTTGCTGCTTTTATGAGCGCATAAAGATGCCCAATGTCGCTGTGAACTCTGCCATTTGAAACTAATCCAATTACGTGGAGTTTATTTTTTTTATTAATTTTTTTGAATGCATTAATGAGCACTTTATTTGAAAAAAAGTTACCGCTCTTAATTGCTGTATCAATGCGCACCGCATCACTTTCAATTCGCCTACCAGCGCCAATTGTTAGATGCCCCACTTCAGAATTACCAATTTGGCCTTGTGCCAAACCAACTGCTTTACCTGACGCAGCAAGCACTGTATGTGGATATTTTTCAAGAACCATTTGAAAAAAAGGTTTTTTTGCGTGCGCTATCGCATTTCCGGTAGTTTGCGCACTCGAACCAAAGCCATCTAATATCACTAAAACTAACGGTTTTTTTTCCATAGCCAGCTCTCGTTTCTTTTTTTTATATATGGTACACTCCGCTCAATTGATAGCGTACTCTTCGTCTTAATCTAGTGCCAAGAGGCAGGAGTTTGGAAGCTATTAATTTTTTTTATTGAAGCATTTTGAAATAATGAATTGTGGAAGGATATACGATGATGCCACTATTGTTTATAGCTTTATCTTTTTTTACCGCCTCTGCGGCAAATAATATTATGGAATTCGATGAACTTGATCGCGATAGCATTTGTATTATTCGCCTTACAGATCGTGCAACGCAAGAAACATGCATTTGCGTTATCGAGCCTGATGCATTAGCTACAGAAAAAATTACTATTTTGCCGGAGCATTGTTCAAAAAATTGTGTATTGTGGGATTTCTATTCACATCCACAATTTGAAAAATCTCGTAATCGCCTAACGCATTGCTCAGATAATGAATCTAATCAGATCATTCTTTCTATAGAATTTTCCAAAAATACAGCCACAGTAGCGGTTTCCCTTGATAATTCTTTAAAGTTTGAAGATGCGATCATTGTATCACTAGAAGCGATAGCTTCTTTAATTGACGATGCTGTCACATTGGCTATGCAAAGCCAACAAACACCAACAGGCGGCGATCCTGAAGATCCTGAACCAACAGAAACAGGCACAGGTACGGGGCAAATTCAAGCTCCTTATGCACTCGCTTCAGAATTTGAAGCGTATCCAGATGAAATTCCTGCAACGATTAAACGCAGCGGGGCTACTTATACCGATTACGCTCGCCAAGCGTACGCTCTCGCGCTGTATCACTATTATTTATTGACTGATTACCTGAATAGTTCTCTTAATAATGTAAAATCTTATTTTTTGCCAAATCGTTCACATGAAAAAAACTGCAACCGATAAACATCTTTTTGCACTTTATTATCCTGATGTGCAGCGGCACGCAAAATCGTCATTCATCATTACCGATGAGTTGATGGTTCATCGCATTGTTCGCGTTCTTCGCTTTGAAAAAAACGATCAATTTATCTTATTTGGTAACGAATTACATAGCACTGTTATACTTACCGCGATAGATAAGCATTCGATTACTATTCAAGTTTTGGATACGCAAGAGAATATTAAACTCACGCCATTAATTACCGTTTTTATTCCGGTCTTAAAACGAGAAGCGCTCGAAGAAGCAGTATACAGTGCCGTGGAATGCGGTGCGAATGAGATTCAGCTAATGATAACTGAAAAAACTCAACGCGCTTGGGGCGGTGCCAAAGAACAAGAGCGATTAGAAAAAATTATTATTGCCGCATCGGAACAAGCAAAACATTTTACACTTGCTCGACTTAAAGCACCAAAAGCATTCTTTGAGCTTTTGCAAAATAGTAAAAAAGAACCACTTATTTTTTTTGATTCCCAAGGTGAACACCTTTCTGAAACAATAAAAACATTGCATGGGCAAAAACATACCCATTTGCATTTATTGTTTGGGCCGGAAGCAGATCTTTCTTTAGCAGAAAAAGAGGCACTCAAAAAGCATAACGCCCTTTGTACTAAACTTACACCCACCATTTTGCGTGCACCGCAGGCGGTTGCTGTTGGTGTCGGCGCTATTCGTTCTTTTTTAGCGCAAGATGATAGTGCGCGATAAGTTGCGCGATGCATTTTTCAGCCCGATAATTCTGCGCTGTTTGTGCAGCACCTTGTGCAAGTTTTTCATGCAGCGTTTTATCGAGCGCTAACGTTTCTAATTTGGTTTTCATTTCATCGATGTTTGCAACTAGAAATCCATTGATCATTGATTGTACAATATCGCGCGAGCCGGGGGCATCAACCGCAATAACTGGTAACCCATTTGCCATTGCTTCGGCCAATACAAGGCCCTGCGTTTCTGTTTTTGATGCAAATATAAATGCATCTGCCGAGCGATATTCATCCAAAAGAATTTCCTGCGCTGGCTTTTCTATAAATCTGACTACGGTCCGATTAAATTTGCAGAATTCGTACGCATATTTTTGCAATTCATTATATAAAGATCCATAGCCAATCAATGTTAATTCAAATTTATTGGTATCAAGAAGCCGCATCATATCGAGCAGAAAAAATAAATTTTTCTCAGGCACAAATCTTGAAACTGTTAATAAGCGGAATCGCTTATTATTTTTTAGATGCTCGTTTGAAAAGAAGTGATCTCTTATTGGAGTCGGAATAACGGTGATCGATTTTTTAATGCCAACATCTTCGAGTTGTTTTTTTATTGATGAGCTGGGAGCAATAAGAAGATCGGTACGAGCGCAAAAACGTTGCACTAAATAGGTGATAGTTTTTGTCGTTACAGGCTGCGGCAGAAGTGGCACATAATGCGCATATTCTTCGTATTGCGTGTGATAGGTGAAAATAAGCGGTATATTATTTTTATCTGCTAATTGTTGAGCAACATCCCCAAGAAGAAATGGATGATGTACATGGATTATATCGGGGCAAAATTCTGCTATCAGTTTTTTCATATAGGCGTTAATCCTCCAAGGAACCGCCATATGATTGCCTTTGTGTAAAAAAGTAATTGCTGATGGAATTCGTATTACATACGGTTCATCAACGCAGGGAACACCAAAATCGAGCGTAATAAGGCGAACTTCATGGCCGTGCGCCATCAATTCATCGATCAAAATAGTAAGCGCACTCACAACACCGCCGCTATACGGCCTAAAATTATTTGAAACAAAAAGAATTTTAAATTTTCTCTGATCTTCGATCATGCATTATTCCAGTACGGTTATGTACGAACATAATTTTAGTGTATCCAGAATACGTTCTACCGCCAATGGATAAAAAATTAATAAAAATCAAATCTCTCTTGTAAATCCTGGGGTAAAAAAAAAGGGCGAGTGGAGTGTCCCCGCCTCGCCCTTATGATGGAGTAGAGTGTGTTCTTTTAGTACGCTCTTCCGCTTGTTGTTGCTACCGGTTGATTTATTGTCATTGCTGGTGTACCTCTTTGCGCCGGTTGAGATACATTCATCATGCCTCCCTTATCCATTTGGCTTGATATATCAGCAGGCATATTTTTTTGTAAACCTGATAAGTGCAATTGTACTTTTGAAATTCTGTCATCAAGTTTATCTATTTGGCCTTTGAGCGCTTGCGCTTGCGCACTGTTTTTATCAGAAATTGCATCGTATTGAGTATGTAAAGCATCCATACGCTCACCATAATCATTACGAAGTTTTTTCAGTTGCTCTTGAACCTCATCCCATTTCTTATCTTTAGCTAAATCATCGAAGACCGTCGGCTCCATATCTTTTTCTATTTCAGTATCAACTAAATCGTATCCCCAATATGGATAATAATCATTGTACACAACGGTAACCGCTTGCTGAGGAATTGAGTAATCATACCAAAGTGCCAATGCGCCTAAGCCCAAGAGTCCTGCGCCCCATCCCCATGCCCAAGGAGAGAAGCCCCAACCCCAGCCCCAGCCGCCCCACCAGCCATTACCCCAACCGTGGTTACGCCAACCATGATTTCCGTGGTGTGCAAATGAACGATTTCCTCGAGCACCGCGGCCAGCACCCCTGCCTCTACCCATTCCGCGCGCGCCACGACCTGTACCTCTACCTGCGGCTCCTCTGCCCATTCCGCGAGCACCACCGCGACCCATACCTCGAGCACCCGTTCGCGATACTCCGCGACCGCCGCCGGTTCGCGCCATTCCTCGCCCACCACCAGTACGGCCCATACCGCCACGACTCATCGATCGTCCGCCGCCACCACGACCCATGCCACCGCCGCGGCCCATTCCGCCACCGCGTCCACCACCACCGCCACGGCCGCCGCCGCCGCGAGCATCAAGCATATCAACAGCCGTTAAGCTGATGATTGCCGCAAGCATAATCACCAAAATTTTCTTCATCCTACTCTCCTTTTTGTGCGCACTTCGCGCATGTACACTTATGATTATTTTACTATTTGCAATTAAAACAACGCAATTAATTTTATCATTTTACTTATTAACCCTATTCTTGCGCATTTTTTTAAGGTGTGGATGAAAATTTATGTGCATGAGAGAAACAGAAAAAACAAAGATTCTTCTATCGCGAAATCACAGAAAAATGATGTAGTTTAAATTTGAAAAACAAATGAAGGAGATAAAAATGCATACATTTAAAGCTTTTTTGACAATGGTTCTCATTGCCCAACCGTTACAAGCAAAATTTCTCAATTTCGATAACCAAACGACGTGGCAAAAAATTGCATTTGGCGCGGGAACTTTGGGCTATTTAGGGTATATGGGATTTAAATATTATTCTTGTGAAAAAAAAGTTGCAGAAAATAAACTCTTTATAAAAAAACAAGAGGGCAAAGGTACAGTTCCCGCTCCCGATAAAATTGAAAAAATGTTTGAATCAGGAAAATTAGAGCTATTAGCGAAAAATCCTAACCCAGAATACAGGTGGAAACCGGAGGTGACTCGAATCCTGGCAGAAAATCGCAAATTTGTCCCAGGCTGTCTCACTCATATAACAAAATCTGCCCTTCATCCATTTGTTATTGAAAATGTATATATAACATTAAGTGAAAAAGATACCCATCAACCATTAATAAAATCAAATTCTCAAGATGAAGATAGCGACGCGAGCACTATCGGGGATTACGGCAAAAACCGCGTTTCATTTTACGATTCAAAATTCAAGATCAATGGATGGAAAGCGATAGTTTTAGTCCAAGCATCTATTGGATTAGGATTATTGTGCCAACAAACGGTGCGTTTAGTGGGTAAATAAAAAAGCAATGCAGCTATTAAGAGGCATCATTTATAAAGCTGCAGCTTATTTAAAAATTGTTGGCTGTTGCTATACTGAATCGGCTTTAATAATTTTAATGAGAGATTCTTTATGAAAAATTTAATGCGCATTTCTGCGCTCTTAGTGGTTTTAGCTTTGCCAATGCACGAATCGATCGCAGAGCAACAATATGGCTTTAGCGCTGATTCTTTCTCGAATGCAAAAAAAATTTCGACTGCCGTTGGCATCGTCTTTGGAATTGGATTTACTGCATATCAGCGCCATAGAGCAAATAGATTTATACAAAGTGAAAAAAATAATAAGAAGGTCGATGGATCGCACACACTTAAAACTATCTACGCAACTCTCGGCAGTATCACCAGCGCCACGAAAGATCATTCATTCTTCCCCTGGCAGGTTCAAACGTCAAAAGTTATTGTATGTAAAAGTGGCTCGGAAGACGAAACTCACGTACATGTGCCACAATTTGGTCCGTTAGTGGGATCTCTGCCAAAAGCACTCTTTACAGTTGGCGCATTTGCACTAATCGGATCGCAAATGCTGCGTTCACCTAGTAAATAGTTTTTTTGATAGTTTCATTTAGGGGATCGCATCAAGGCGGCCCCTTCTTTTTTAGGAAACGCTATGATTAAAGCTTTCAAGTTACCTGCTGTATTAATTATTGCATTCTTTTTGCCATTCCAAAATACTTTCATGCCCCGTCTTAATGCGGTCGATTCAAAGACAGTAGGTCTCTTTTCAGTCGGCGCAGCAACCGGTTTACTTATTTCACTTTTTCATCGCCATTGGGTGCTTGATAAAGTTGCACAAATTAATCAGATGCACGGTTCTGGTGAACTTTGCGATTCGACGCTTTGGAGTCCACTATCATTTAATGGAATTGATGATTCGGTGATCGGCCAACCGCTTGCTGCATCGTTAGAACAAACTTCGCCTGGAGAACAATTTGAATATAAACTAATCAGTAGCAGAATCCATTTGCCCACTTTTACGCTTACACAGCATACGATTACGAACGATTATTTAGTTAACAAAGAAAAAAATGGTAAAAAATTTGCGATTAAAAATCATACAAGTTTTCACGAGGTTAAATTGGGCAGTAGCTATCCATATTTTGCAGCTACCGCGCTGCTAACATTGGGGACTGGCTATGCATTCACGCTTTTAAATAAAAAATAAATCGAGCACAATGAATTATTCTTCTCGCATCCTAGTATTACTATTATTATTTTCTCAAAATGCTATTGATTCGTTTGATCAAAAAAATCTTTATGCTGCAGTTGGAATCGGTGCGATCACTTTAGTAGGAGTGCAATGGTGCTATTTGCATCAAGCTTCAAAAAAAATAATTCATGAAAAAAGAACCCCTTTTATTTTGGAAAAAGAAGATTCATTAAAAGATTATTTACAACCATATTGCCCGATCTTTTCAAGCATGATTAAACATCAAATTGAAACACACGAGTTAAATAAAAAAAAGAGTGGCGAAACAATTGAATCAACAATTATCTTCAAAAAATATAAATTCCCTTTTTTGTTTTGCATACAAAATAATCTCACTTTTGAGCACACCATTCAAGGTGCCGAAAATCCCTTTTCTGAGAATAAAATCGGTCTAGGAAAGATTATAAAGCATACCGCACAAGTAAAACCTGTTTTTTATACTGTTCCATTATTGAGTTTTTTTGCCGGCTGGATGTGCGCACGAATAGTTCAATCACATCCCAAAACTTCTAAGTAGCTCATCTATGGAAATCTATCTATATTTAGTTTTTGCCAATCAGCATCAAACAATTGAATGCCGCGATCGGTAAGTAAATGGTTGCTCGCTTGTTCAAGTACTGCAACAGGCAACGTGGCCGCATCAGATCCGGCAGCAATTGCTTCGTGAAGATGAAGCACTGAACGAAGTGACGCTGCAAGTAAACCGGTTTGATAATCATAGCAATCAAGCATTTCGCGAATTTCAAAAAGAAGATCGCTACCTTTTACATCAATATCATCCCATCTGCCGATAAACGGCGAAATATACGTAACGCCGAGTTTGCACATAAAAAGTGCTTGCTCCAGAGTGAAAACAAGCGTAACGTTCACACGCAGTCTATCTTCAACTAATTTTTTTATGACCGCATAATAATCTTTGTGGCACGGTACTTTCACAAGAATATTTTTGTGCAATTTTGCGATTTGATGGGCTTGTTCATATACTTTTTTCGGTTCTTTTTCGGTTATTTCCACCGAAATTTCGCCAGCAGGAAGCACTGCACAAATTTCATTCACCGTTTCCTTCGGGTTGCCACCCGCTTTTGATAAATGCGATGGATTAGTGGTAACGCCATCAATAAGGCCAGTTGTTGCCCATTGGCGAATTAATCCTATATCGGCAGTATCGAGAAATATCTTCATATACTTTCTTTTCCTATTCATAAACCAATTTACCAACAGTATCGCCCCAGATTATTATTGAGGTCAAGATAGCTAGATCTCTTAATTTCCAGCAATCGTGACTGAAAAGTCATGTGTAGGGATTAAAAATTCTTGCAGAGCTTCAAGTGCCTTGTTTATGGTAACATTTATAGATCATTATTTGTCAAAAAAAAGGAGACAACTTCAATGGCACAATTACAATTCAGCAAACTGGATAACACTACGCAAGGTATTATTTTATTTACCCTCGGCGTCGTACTTTTACTCTATACTCTCAATATTTTCACCGCTTGGTTCAATGCAATTCTTATCATTTGCGCGTTTGCAATGCTTGTAATCGGCGCAATAAAATTAGAATTACCTGATCGCTTAAAAAAATTATTGAAAAAAAGATAAGCGATCACAGCGGCCCTAGTAAACGCTCGCTAGCCAATAGATTTCCTCGTTTTTCAAAAGACCTGCATCATTGGCAAAGTAGAAATAATCGAGACGCTCAACCAATCTGCTGCTTGTACCTTTCACTTGAGTACAAGCAGCAGGAATTTAATTAATTCGTTTCTTGTTTTGTAATAATAACGCGCGTTGGCACCGCAATTTTAATATTGTGCTCTCTAAACAGTTTCGTCAGCCCCAATCGAACATCGCTTGCGATATCCCATTTACGCATAATGTTCACGTCGCTAACAAATCCGCGTACTTTGAATCTAAAACCGTTCTCATCAAAATCGTTCAAGCGGACTACCGGTCGCGGGCTTTTGAGCACATCCGGATTATTTTCCAAAACCTGCAGAATCAGCGATTTAACTTTTACCGGATCGGTATCGAACGGTACCGTAAAATCGATATCATCAAACCCAATGAAATTGCGCGCATAGTTCCAATTATTAATTGGCCTACTTAAAATCATAGAATTAGGAACAATGATGGTGTAGCTATCGCGTCGGCGTAAAATAATTGAGCGTGGTGTAATTTTTCGCACAACGCCTTCGTAATCGGTATCGATCATAATATAATCGCCCACTTGAATTGGACGCTGCACTAAAATAATGAAATACGAAATAAAGTCGCCAATTGGTTCTTTAACAATGTAACCAATCGAACCTATTACCACACCGATTGCTAGAAGAAGCGTTCCAAGCCCGCCCCATTGAAAGCCAAAATAAATCGCTATAACAATTATTAGATAGCGCAAAATACTCGTAACCGTATTTTGCACTCCCAGATCAACGGGCAGTAAATCAAAAATTAATTTGAGTACAAATCTATTAATAAGAAGAGCGAGTATAAAGCCGCCGGCGATAAATGAAAGCACCACGAACAATTTAAGCGGCGTGAAATAGATCAGTTGCCCTGTTGTTTTATCAACGCCAGTATCAAAAAGTTGAAAATTAAGCGCTTGAGAAACATCGTTCCATGAAAATGGAATCATCCAAATGCGCGTCGCAACTACTACTGCAAAACAAAGCGTTACAATAAAAAGCGCAATGACAGAAAGGCCGTACAGCGTTTTTGCATACGCAAAACGTTCGTGGGTCGATTCATCATCCGCTGCAAAATAAGCAGCAGATAAAAAGCGTCTAATATAAAGATTTGCAATCATCACAAGTTTTGCAAGTACAACCGTTCCAATCGCGCCCCATAAAATATAGGAGATCAAATTGCCATAACCACCAACATACGGATCACTGATAATCATGATCCCTACGATCGCCGCAAGCAATAAATAATAATACGTATTTATATATTTAGAGATCCAGGCACCAATAGTTCCTTGGCGAGAAATAAATGTTACTACCTCTTTTCTGCCAATTGCAAAAATCACTAAAATGCGCAAAAAGAGAGAATAGGTTGCCAAAAGAATTGTTGGGAGTTCAGATTTATGGATGGTTGCCGCGATAAACGCTTCACGAAATAAAAGTACAACAATCGAAACATACGAAAAGATATAGGCGACCGACGCAAAGCGCGGCTCAAAAGATTTACCAAAGAGCGGATAGTTTTGCGTGCGATTTAACCCAATAATAAAACGAACTGAACGTGTTGCAACATACAAAAAGAATGGGATAGAAACTAAATAAAAAATCACCTTCAAAAAAAGATCGGTAATAAAATCCTGGGAGAATGCGACAAAAAATATCGACCAGATAAAAAGTGGCAGAAAATGCTTTTCTATGCAAAAAAGAATCATCCCAGAAATGCGTGCTAAATAAAAAACAATTTTATGAATCGGCGTTGCAGCTAAAAGCCACGCGCGAATTATTGCAATCAAACGGCGCAAATAATTATAAAGAAGTACGAGTAAAAATCCGCAGGCAATGAGCATCAGTACTAAAAGTGGGCGCTGCAATAAATCGGTAAATGAGGCCAAAAACGATTTCCAGCCAACTTTACTCATAGCATTTTGTGCCAATTGCTGAACATCTTTGAAAAAAACGTTCAAATCGGGAAAGAAATTAGTTAGCCCGCGCCAAGAAATTGCATATTCGGATCGTTGCCAAATACTTTTGGCTTCCAACTCACCTAATACAAAGTTTAGTTCTTTATTTGTTTCATCAAGCGTTGCAATAAGATTTGATTCAACCTCAATCAATCTGCTCGTATTTTCAATCTGCTCAGCAATTACTTTTTCCGAATCGGCAAGGCGTTCAATAATAGCGGTATAGCGAGTTGGATACCGCTTAAAAACGAGATCTTGCTCATTTTGTACTTCTTGAATAAATGCTTTGAGATTTGCAGCTTCCTTGTTCTGCAGATTCAATAGATTCGTTGTAGCATTTCGCTTATCGCTCAGCAACCCTAATTCCCTCTGCGTTTCAGCGCTTTGTTCTTTAAAGCGCTTAACAAAGGCTCCAATCTCGTCGCTTGATTTGAAGCGGCGCTGAGTTACTTGTTGCCACATTGAAAGAATAGCGGAACCAATTTCTTGACGCTTAAAATTTGCATCTTCAAGATCGATCTGCGCATGCAAATATTCTATTTTCCTATCAAGAAGCTGAATTTGCGCGTTTTTGGAACCGATTTCAGTAATCGCGCTATATCCCTCTGGTGTTTTATTCGTAATACTCCAGGAAGCAATATCTCGTTCACTCACCGCATAACGACGACTCAGCAAATCAAGTTCTCTTTTTAACCGTTCTCGCTCTGCAGTGAGCGATTTAATTTCTTGATACAGCTTATCTTTTGCTTCAAGTGCATCGGTTTTGCTTTTTTCAATTTTTTCCCGAGCAGCAATTACTTCCGTATCGGAAACACGAAATGCGCCTTTTATTTTATTAAGGTTCTCTTTTAATATTTTTAATTTTTCATTTTCCAGAAAAATTTTTGTATTAATGAGAGAAATTTTGCGCACCATCTCAATAACTTTGAGATCTGCTACCTGCTTTTCATAATTTGCAAAACGCTCAGTTAAATCCAGCAGCTCGCCTCGCTGAGCAAAATTAAACTCTTTGAAAAGAGTAACGGTCTTACTGCCGAAATCTTCTTGAGCTCGTTTCTTTTCTTGGTATTCTTTTTGCGCAAGCGCCGCTTTCTTTTTGCGATTATCAAGCTCTACGAGCGCATCGGTTTTCTGCGTAGCAAGTTGAGCAACCGCATCTTCCTGATACACCACTTTTTGATTTGCACTGCGCAGCGCATCAAAATTATAAAATGCACGCGGCTCAATAATTAAAGACTTAAAAGCTGGATCCTTCTTATGCTCTTCCAGCGCTTTAATATGAGATTCTAGATCGGCCGTAATTTCTTTACGTACAAGCTGCATGTTAAAAAGAGCTTGATGAATTTCATTGAGCGATGAAATCTTTTTATTAAAGAAATCGGCATCTCTACCTTGTGCGGTTCGTTGAGCGTTTTTTACCTCTACCAAAGCTCGATCGGTCAGCTCTAGCTGGTTCGCTATTTTTTTTTGCTGCTCTTGATTTGCAGGCTTCCACTTCTTATCTTCTCCCTTTACATGCTCAAGAAGTTGCTCCTGTTCATCGCGGCCTGCACTGAAAAATTTTCCAGCCGGCGAATCCAGTAAGCTAGCATTAATTATTGAAACACTCGTCAACATTATCAACAGAGCTCGAATCGCTCCGTCTCGTCCTTTTTGATTATTCCAAAAGCGCATATTTACTTCCTATGGCTAAAGTTTTAAAAAGATGTTTCTGAGGATGCAGCGCTACACAATCACGCAACCATTCGGTTAATGCTTGATTAGTATGGGGATCAAGCATATGGTCTTGGAGTATGATGGGCCCGTTTATCAACTCCTGAATGCGTTCAGTATGCAACATTTCGTCCTCAGGATACATTCCAACACTGATAAAAAATCTTAATAAAAATATTTTTTTAAACCAAGAATACGTTATATAATCGGCACCATGCAATAAAAATTCCAGCAAGTAAAAAAGGGATTCATTACCCGATTCGTGTGGCATGAAGTAATAACAAAGCTCCAGTACGTGATGCAAAAAATAGATTGTTTCGTGAGACATGCACGCAGGAACTGCAACTAATTCAATATCTTCCAGTTTGTAAAGAGGGCCGTAAGCTGTTCGATAATAACTTATCAAAAAACCTGGCGCCAAATTCTGCAACCCTTTTGGAGCAGTACCATCAAATTTGCCAATTAATCGATCAAAGATAACACACTTGTGCACATTTGGCAGATGCGCCTTAAGGATAATTCCACGGTGCTTTTCCATTTATTTGCCTTACTTGTAATTGCACGCCTCCTAGTTTATCTAAGGCGTTAATTCATGGCTAGCAAAAAATAGTAAAACTTATCAATCGTCAATTATTTTTAGTTGTAATATTATTAAAGATAATCCACATCTTATGGATGATTAAAAAAACAATCAGATTTTTATTAAGAAATATATCATCGCAATTGAGTCGTTTTTAATAGAAGCGCCATAATTCAAAATTTTTCATCATACCATTACTACGCAAAAATGATAAAAAAACTCTTTTATAGAATAAATTTTTTTCAGCGTCATCAATTGTCGCTACTGAGAAAAATTACCAATAAGATTGCGCATCCCTCGATACAATTTCTCATTTCATTCGAAATCACTCGGGACGAGCGCCGGTTTAATAGTTCTTCTTTCAATATATATGCTTCCAGTCATACCCTGAGAAATTATAAACGAAGGGGAAGCGCCTGCTTAATTGCGCTCGTCCCGAGTGAACGCTTTGCGTTTGTATCGAGGGATGCGCAAAAAAGTAACAAACCCGCAGATTAACCACTTTTTATGACACATTCTCGCGTTCCACTATAAAAACAGCCCGCCCAGGACAGTTTTCAAATAGAAACTAATTCGGGAAATGATTGCTTTGTAATTATTATTAATTGTAATATTAAATTGTATTATGCCTATAATTATAAAGTTTTGATAAAAAAGGGAGATTGACATGAAGAAATTTGTCATGTTAATTGTGGCGTTTTTAATAGCGATGCCAATAATGGCAAAAGATATTACGTTAGACGATACCGTAAAGGCGTTCTTTACCGAACAATTACCAGCAAAATTTGGCTCACTCGTAAGAGTTAAACCACTCAACTCGGTGGGCGGCATTGGAGAAGTTGCGCGACCTGCTCAGTTTTTCACTCAAGCTGGCAGCGGCGACATTCGCTATACCGGTCTCAATCCTAACTACAATGAAGTACTTACCTATATAGACAATTTCTTCAGCAAATTAGGATCTGAAGATCATGGTATTTATCTGAAAAAATTTGATTATTCAACGCTTCCAGGATGGTCTGGCTTTGATATCAATAAAGCAAATATTTCAGCAAAATTGCTCGATATCTACAAAAATCCAACCGCGTATGCGCAATACAAAGTGGCTACGTATGAAAGCCCCGCATACAACATTTATGGAAAACTTGGAGGCTTACGAAAAACTGCGGCTGAGCAAGATGCACCGTATATTACTCGTAATGTAGAAGTTTATTATATTCCACATGCAATTAATATTAATTATAAGTAGGAGAAACAATGAAGAAACAATTATTAGCACTTGCGCTTTTTGGCGCAATTATTGGTACAGCGTTAGTTGACGCAGCGCCAGCAAAAACAAACGTAATTATTACACGAAACAAGACGTATTTCTTGAATCGTGCTGATACGTTCTTTAAAGGTCTAAAAGCAGAACATCCAAATACGATCATTATTCATCGCAGCGCGGGAACTGCTCCAGTTCAAAACGTTATAGCTACGTATGAAAACCCAAAATATAACGCTAACACAGCTGCAGCCGGTGCTCAATTACAAACAGTTGAAGTTGGCTTTAAACAAGGAAGATCTGCATTGCCAGGCAGCGATGAACATGAAATATTAGCTCAAATTTCTGATTTCTTTGCGAAACTTAAAAAAGACAACTCAAACTTCGTAAACATACGTAAGTCTGAAGGAACTCAACAACTAGGCACCGAATTTGCATCGTTCAAAAATCTCGCGATTTCGAAAAAAGGCAAAGCGGGAAGCTCTCTAAATATGGTATCTGTTGAGTATGCGCCAAGCGAAAAAGCAAATAACGGTAAGCTCATTGGCTTGATCAAGGCAAAAAGAGCATCTAGACCTACACAAGCATACAAAGGTCCGATAACTGAGCAAGAATTAGAAGAACTTAACAAAGGCGCAACTAAAGAAGCGCTTGATGCAGATGTAACAAAACGAGAAATAATTAATAACCAACGCTCTGGCAACTTTTAATAAGTAGCTTGGTTAACTGAAAAATAAGGGATTCAAATGCAAGCACTCTAGGACGGGAGGTCATAAACGATAGCCCTTCTGTTTGCAAGCAAGTGAATCCCTCTTTCTCTAGGGGAAATGGTATGAAGAAAATAGCTCTCTTACTTCTAGTGCTTACGCCACTTTCAATGCACGCATTATTTAAACCTGTCGGCATACCCGCAGAACAATCTATAGCACAAAAAGTACTCGCAAAAAAAAGAAGCAATTTGATTGCTGCAATAAATAATCTTTTTGCATCAGCGCAAGCTGAATTTCCCGGCCGCTACTCCCTATCATTTAAAAATACGCAGCAAGGAGAGATCCTCGCGCAAATAGCAACGCCTGAAAGTATGCAAATAGGAACTACTGGCAATCAATATAAATTTCAAGAATTAAGCTGGAATGGTGGAGGCCAAATAACAAGAGATGAACTGGCTCGAGCGCAAGTCGCATTTCAAACTATTTGGGGAAAACTTAAAGAGCTCCAAGATGGCGTTCATTTTAAAATAGTTAAACATGAAGATCCTTCTGCAGAAACTATTGGTTGGTTCATATCGCCCTATCAAAAAAATAAATATTATTTGCAATGGAGTAAATAATGAATACAAAAATACTCCAATTGATAACGATAGTTTTAGTTCTTTCTGGACTCAATATTTCTATAAGCGCAATGGTGGAACCCCTCATTACGAGAAATGAAGTACTGAAAGAAATTGAGAACACCGTTTCATCGATTCAAAACGTAAAATTGATCAAAACAAAAGATGAATATAACAAAGCTAAATCGCATTATACGTGGATAGCACAATACGATAAACCGAGCTATAACAACGGTCGACTCAATAAAAATATTAACACCCTTGTGAATAATTCACTGCCTCAAGTAATTGTCTATGGCAATCCATCAAGCGCCGCACTTACTAAAGAAGTTTACGAAAAATTACAAAAAATAAATGGCGTTCAAATGAGCACCGGATCAGTTGTAGATACCCAACCCAAAGACAGCCACTTGGTAGGTAGCGTACTTACTTCTGATGGCAAAACTGCGCGTATCTATTTTGTACCGGTAGCGAAAAAAACCACAGCACCGATTGGTCAAATTCCCGGCATACCGCCGCGAAAATAAAGTTTTAGAGGGGATAAAAAAAGGGGATAGTATGAAGCGCATTGCACTCGTCACTTTATTCGCGGCCGCATCTTTGCTCGCGATAATATCTTATCGTACTAAACTATCTGCAATGGTGGGTGCCGGCGTTCCACTTCAAGCCGCAGATTCTGAAGCTGGCCGTGCCCAAGCAGAAGTATTAGATTACAATTTTAGGTACGGGCACGACTTACGCTTATTGCACCGTGCGTATAGATCTTTGCTGCCAAAATACCCTGGCGTTCTCGGGCTTACAACAAGAGGAAATCCTCCTGCCGGCTCAACGGTTCTAGATAAATATAAAAATCCTGGTTATATAAGTACTGCTGGAAGTTCAGAATATGCGACGATTTATCTTATTAACCAAGAAAGGCCGGTCGGAATACCTGGCCAAGCGCAGGGAAGATGAAGAAA
This sequence comes from Candidatus Dependentiae bacterium, assembly GCA_016191325.1. Lineage (NCBI taxonomy): Bacteria > Candidatus Babelota bacterium. Next base: position 870,932 of record JACPOV010000008.1, read on the forward strand.
ATTATTACTTTATTAATACTTTGTTCAAGCATTTTAGCGTTGAATGCAAAATACGATACCGATTATTTTAACGATTTCGATACTTTTTTTACAAAACTATCGGAGCATTACCCTGTTTCAATTTGTAAAAGAAACATACCGCTTGAGCAAGCAGAAAAAGAAAAGGCAACTCGCGGAGAAAAAATCGCGACCTACCACTGGAATATTTATGGCCATGCACCTCAAGTTGTTTTAGCAACCGTAACCTTAAATTCTGCAGATGAAGAATCTAGAATGAAAGTACTGAAAAAAATTGATGAACATTTCACTGATGAAGCAAAGAACGATTCTCATCTCGTATTGCGCCGCAAAACTGGAACGCCCATTGGTGATCCTATTGCTCACTATCAAAATCCTGAATACGTGTCCGCAAACTTACGTCCAGGAGGACAAGGAAAAATTGTTGAGGTACGTTTAGTTCCTTAAAAAATTAACCTCCATTTATCTAAGTAAAAGAGCACGCTTTTTAAAGCGTGCTCTTTTTTGTTTTGTTTGCATGATTATATTAATTGAGCGGCATCGTATTATAATCCGAGATCTTTAAAGAAGGCGTTGCTGTTCGGTTCTCTGCCGAGGAAATCTTTCAGCAAATCATTAGGATCTTCGCTGCCCCCTTTGCCCAAAACTTTATCAACGTATCGTTTCCCAACTTCCCCATTGAGCAATCCACGTTCTTTTATGTAATTAAATAAATCGAGCGCAAATACTTTAGACCATAAATAACTGTAATAACTTGCTCCGTATCCAGTTAAATGGCCAAACGAAGCAACAAAATGATCATCGGGAGAATATTGCCCATATTTACGCATCTTTTGAAAAAGAGTTTTAGTTAAATTCTCAATATCTGGATGCGCGCCAGAACTAAAAAGTTTCAGCGCAAGATTTGCTATGTAAATTTGGCGCATCATTGCGGTTCCTGATGCAAAATTCTTTTGCTCAACAAGCGTCTTGATAAGTTCATCTGGCAGTGGTGCGCCAGTTTTATAATGCTTGCTTAATTGTTTTAAGATAGCAGGATCCCAAAGCCATTCTTCTAGCATTTGAGAAGGCATTTCTACAAAATCGGTTTTTACGTTGGTGCCAGATGTTGATGGCAATTTAGTTGCGCCTAGAATTGTATGCAACGCGTGCCCAAATTCGTGAAAGAAAGTGCGTACATCATCAAGCTCCAAAAGCGATGGCTCGGTTGCTGTTGCTTTAGGAAAATTAGAAATTACAAGCGCTAGCGCCGTTTGTCGCCGCCCTTCTGAATTAATAAATCCTGGTATAACGGTCATTTGGCAAGCATGGCAATATTTATTAAAACGCGGATGAAGATCCAAAAGTAAATATCCCAAGATAGCCCCAGTTTCTTTTGAAGAAACTTCAACGAGCTTAATTTCAGGATCCCAATAACTGCCTGCGGGCAATTCTTTGAATTCTACTCCCAAAAATGCTCGATAAATATCAAGCAGCCCTTTAATGGTGCTTTCTAACGGAAAATACTCAGCTATTTCTCGTTGATCAATTTTAAAATGTTTTTTTTCATACATCGTTTGCGCATGAGTGCGATCCCATGCATAAAATTTATTGCTTGGGCTCAATTTTACCGATTCAGGCAGATCGGTAATAAGTTGTTTAAATTCTTTATCCTCTTTTGCCTGCGCACGCTTGAGAAGATCATCTAAAAATGCTTGCGCGCGCTCAGGGGTCTGCGCCATTTCGCCATCAATATTGAGAGCTGCGTAATTTGAATAACCAAGAAGCCTTGCAAGTTCATCACGTTTTTCAATTAATTTTTCCAGAACTTTCATATTTTCTGGATAGGCGCGATTAGCAAACTCTCTCCACAATTTTTCTCGCGTAGCTGCTAGAGTAGAATTTTCCATAATAGGAAAATAAATAGGATAAGCGGTTGTCAGTTTATAGTTGTTGTCACCTGTTTTTTCAAGTCCTTCAATAAAGCGATCGTCAAGCCCGGCAAGCTCTTCACGCGTTACTTCGATTGAACGCTCAGAACCATCGATATTTTGGCTGAATGCTAACCCAATCTCGGCAAGCTCTTTATTGAGTTTTTTTACTTGTTCGCGTATTTCTTCCGGTTTATCAATGCCAGAACGCTTATATTCTTTCATCGATTCATCAAGAACATACTGCTGATCTTTGGTGAGATTTTCCTTTTTCGCATTTCCTTCGTAATACGCTTTTACCGCCTTATAAAGTTCCACATTCTGGCTAAGTAAATCTACCGAGAGGTTACTCATTTCTAGTAACTTTTCTCGCGCCGTATCGCGCATTTTATCGTCGCTATAGGTAGATTTTATAACGCTTGCAATACGCGCAGGTATTCCAAAAAAATATCCAGCTTGTTCTGATGCATAAATAGTATTCGCCCACGTCCGTTCGTTATCAGGAATTGCAAGAATTGCTGCAATATCTTTTTTTATCTGCGCCATCGCATTATCCATTAAGTTTCTTAACTCAGATGGAGTTTTGGGAAAAATATTTGGAATATCTTCAACGGTAAAATTCGGATAATCGATAGCGCGCACATCTGGATGCTTTACAAATAGGTATAAGCCACCTGCAGCAATTGCTACTAACATCGCACTTAAAATTATTTTCTTCATTATCTATCCTTTATGATTATAAGATGCCGCACCCTTCGATACAATTTCTCACTACTCTCGAAATCACTCAGGGCGAGCGGATCTTGGGCTCGAAAATCTATCCGAACCGCTCGTGGTGAGTGTTTTGCGAATCCTAAGAGCAAAATGTATCGAACCATGGCGGACACGGTCGCTCTAGCACCGCTTTAAATTTCTTGAATCATCAAAGCCCAAGGTCTTTAAAAAATGCATCGCTGTTTGGCTCACGGCCAAGAAAATCCCGCAATAATTCATTTGGATCTTCGCTGCCGCCTTTGCCGATCACGCATTGAACGTACCGTTTTCCAACTTCAGGATTTAAAAGTCCGCGTTCTTTAATATGATCAAACATATCGAGCGCAAAAACTTTAGACCACATATAACCATAATAGCGCGCACCGTAACCAGTTAAATGCCCAAATGCACTGCAAAAGTTATCCTCGCTATCAAACTCAATATTTTTTCGTATTGATTCTGAAAGCGATTTCATTAATCCCTTAATATTTATGTTCGCGCCCGCTTTATAAAAATGGAGCGAAATATTAGCAAGATAGATTTGCCGCTGAACATGATGGCCGCTCGCAAAATTTTTCTGTGCAATAAGCGTATCAATGAGTTCATCGGGGAGAGACTCACCCGTTTGATAATGTTTGCTCAGTTGTTTTAAAATATCTTTATCCCAAAGCCATTCTTCAAGCATTTGAGATGGTAGCTCAACAAAATCTCGTTTCACATTGGTGCCCGCAGTTGAAGCAAAGTTAGTTGATCCAACTATTTCGTGAATAGCGTGGCCAAACTCATGGAAGAAGGTTTGAACATCTCCATGATCCAATAACGAAGGCTGATCTTTAGATGGCTTAGGAAAATTTGCGAGAACAACAGCAAGCGCAGGTTGCTGACCATCATTTTTTTTGAGTGCTGGAACAATCGTTATTTCGCAAGCATGAGAATACTTATTGGCTCGTGGATACAAATCTAAAACTAAGTACCCAAGTATTCCGCCGTTTTCTCTTGAAGATACTTGGATAAGCTGTACATCTTTACTCCAAAATCCTTCAGCAGGCAATTCTTTGAATTCTACGCCCAGGAACGCGCGATAAATATCGAGCAATCCCTTGAGTGTTTCGGCCATTGGAAAATAGTTGGCAATTTCTCGCTTATCAAGCTTGAAATGTTTTTTCTCAAACGTTGCGAGGCAATGTGCACGATCCCATGGGTAAAATTTCTGGTTACTACTTAGCGTAACTGACGAGGGCAAATCTGAACACAGCAATTGAAATTCTGCGTGTTCTTTTTGATGCGCACGCTGCACCACATCGTTCAAGAAACGCTCAACGCGTTCCGGCGTTTGCGCCATTTCATTATCAATATTGTACGCTGCATAATTTTCATAGCCAAGCAGATTGGCAAGTTCATGCCGTTTGCGCATTATTGTTTCAAGTACACCGTTATTTTTAGGATGCGCACGGTTTACAAATTCACGCCACATTTTTTTTCTTGTTAATGCAACGGTGCAATGATCCATGACAGGAAAATAGATTGGATAATCGACAGTGAGTTTATAATTACCCTGCTCAGTTTTCTCAAGCCCCTCAATAAACCTCTCATCCAATCCCGCAAGTTCTTCGCGCGAAACTTCAATAAAGCGATTATCTTCATTTATATATTTATCAAACTCAAGTTCAAGAGCTGTAAGTTCTTTATTAAGCGTCTTTATCTGATTGCGAATAGCTTCAGATTTATCAAGCCCTGTTCGCTTAAAACTTTTCATTAATTCGTCAAGAAGATAGCGCTCTTCTTTTGTCAGATTTTCAGATTTGGCAGCACCATCATAATATGCTTTGCAGGCGCGATAGAGATCCACATTCTGTTCAAATAAATCCAAAGAAATGTTTGCCATTTCAAGAAGTTGTTTTTGCGACGCTTCACGCATTGCCGCATCGGCGTAGGTCGACTTAACCACATACATGATATTCATTGGTATTGAAAAATGATAGCGAGATGCGCGATCAAGCGCTTTGATTGTATTTTCGAAGCTGCGTTCATTTTCGGGAATTGCCAAAATTGATGCAATTGCTTCGCGCGCATTTTGTATTGCCTGAGCTGCCATCTCATCCAAAGCAACAACTGTTTGCGGAAAAATAGACGGGATATCGTCTGCACTAAAACTCGTATAATCAACGGTTTTAGAAAATACACGCTTAGCATAAACAGCGGTTCCAATAATTGCCGCAATACCAACGGCACTCAAAACTATTTTATTCATAAGCTCTCGCATGTTAAATTAAATCTATAGCAACGATGAATCAGCCTAAAAAAATAATCTATAAATAACAAGAAAGGCTGCTATGAAAAGGTTATACCTTTTAATCGTTTTGATAACTATACAATCGCATTTAATATATGGGATGGGGAGCAATTCCACTAATCAAAATTCTGAATCGGCAGATCAGATTCTCGCTAGATTTGCGCGCCTAAACAATGACGAAAAAAAAGCGATAGCTGCCCAACTAAACAAACTCCCAACCGTACCAGAAATACAAAAAACAGCCCCAGCATTAATAGCGGAAGCTGAAGAACGAGTAAAAAACAAGAAATCTATAAAGAAGGGATGAGTAATTTATTTTACTTCTGAAAGTTTAGCTTTTAATTGAATGTACTCTTCGCGCAATTCAATAGCTTTTTCAAAATCGAATTCTTCAGCAGCTGCTTGCATAAGCGTTTCAAGCTCAACAACGCGCGTTAATAATTCTTTTTCATTCATTTGTGCAGCGTCTTTTTTCTTTTTGCCTTTAGAGGCTGCCGCGATTGCTGCTTGAATATTGGTGATACTTTTTACCACATCACGCTTAACCGTTTTTGGCGTAATATTATGTTCTTTATTATATGCTTCTTGCAAAGTGCGGCGACGTTTTGCTTCATCAAGCGCTCTTTTCATAGATTCGGTAATTTTATCTGCATAAAGAACTACTTTTGATTCAGTATTTCGCGCAGCGCGGCCCATTATTTGAATCAATGAACGTTTATCGCGCAAGAAACTTTCAATATCGGCATCCATAATCGCGACAAGCGCAACCTCAGGCAAATCGATACCTTCGCGCAAGAGATTCACGCCAACTAAACAATCAAAAATCCCTAAACGAAGTTTTTGCAGGAGCTCGCTTCGCTGAGGCGTTTTAAGTTCGCTGTGTAGATAACAAACTTTTATTTGTTGTTCTTCTAGATAGGTGGCCAGCTGCTCTGCCAATTTCTTGGTCATCACCATAACAAGTGAACGAAAGCCATTTTCTTTGGTTTTTTTAATGTTCTCAATTAAATGCTTCATCTGATCTTGGCGTGGATGAATTTCAACTACCGGATCAAGTAAACCGGTCGGGCGAATAAGTTGTTCAACTATCGCACTCGAATGCGATAGTTCATAATCACCGGGCGTAGCGGAAACAAAAATCGCATCGTTAAAATAGCCCTCAATTTCTTCAAATTTTAGTGGGCGGTTATCAGATGCTGATGGTAAACGGAATCCAAAATCGATAAGCGCTTGTTTTCTTGATTTGTCGCCAGCATACATGCCGCGCAATTGCGGAATAGCCACATGCGACTCATCAACAATCAGTAAAAAATCTTTTGGAAAGAAATCTAAGAGGCAGTAGGGCTTTTCACCACGAACACGCCCATCAAAATGGCTCGAATAGTTTTCAATGCCGGAGCAATAGCCAAGTTCTTCAATCATTTCAATATCATGAGAAACGCGTTGCTTTATTCGCTCTTGATATACCGGATTTTTGATTTTTGGCGCCCATTCATCAAGCTCTGCTTGAATACTGAGAACCGCTGCATCTTTTTTCTCTTGAGTCGTGACGAAGTGCTTCGCGGGGAAAATAATAGTATTATCCAGTTTCATAAGCACATTATTATTATGCTTATCAACCCACACCATCGATTCAATGGTATCGCCCCAAAGTTCAATACGTAATTTTTCTTTTTGATAAGGCAGATTAACTTCGATCGTATCGCCATAAACTTGGAAAGTGCCTGAGCTTTTATCCATCTCATTGCGTCGGTATTGAATAAACAGCAACTGATGAATAAGATCTTGGCGTTTCATCGTTTGGCCAACTTTAATGGCAAATCCTAAATTACGATAATCTGAAGGATTACCAAGAGAATAAATACATGAAACGGACGCAATAACGATCGTATCGTTACGGTTCACAAGCGAAGCTGCCGCCTCTACGCGCAAACGTTCGATTTCACTGTTTACCTTCGTCTCTTTGGCAATATAAATATCTTGCGCAGGCAAATACGATTCTGGTTGATAATAATCGTAATAGCTGACAAAATAACAAACTTTATTTTCTGGGAAAAAGACCGAAAACTCCTCATAAAGCTGTGCCGCCAACGTTTTATTTGGCGCAAGCACGAGCACCGGCTTATTCTGGTTTGCAATAACGTTTGCAATAGTAAACGTTTTACCCGAGCCGGTCACCCCAATAAGGGTCGAACGAGCGGGAACGTCACTTTTTTCGCCTTGGCGGGCTGCGATCAACTTCTTAATCGCCTCCGGCTGGCTACCAGCGGGCTTGAATGGTGAGTGTAGTTTAAATGGGCTCTTCATGCTTATAGAATAGCATAATTAGCGACTTTTGAAAATCGCATGGCAAGCACGAATTATTATAAAAAATGGCAACTATTAGCTTTGTGACGGCGAAGCACTCATTTCGAGTACAAAGTTTTTTAGTGCCTCCTTCATATCCTCATCCGCATAGTTTTCTGCCTGTTCTTTTACTGCTTTTACAGCAATTTGAAGATCATCCTGGATTTGCTTAATTTTTTCAGCATTTGCGTCAAAATGCCACATTTTATCTAACTGATTTTTACCGTAAGAACATCCAGCATAAGAAATCGTTCCGAAACTGCCTATCAACCCCATTAATATAGAGAATCCGCGAAGACCATCGATCGCACTGAGATTAGTAACCATTGTAATTCCCACAAAGGTTGCGGGGATTCCGGAGATAATCCCAACCGTTGATGCACTTGCACCCTTACACAAATAACCCAATCTAGTTTTTTCCTGGGTCTCCTGTGCCTTTTTTTTCATTGCGCGAAAATCATGCATTATTTTGTACAATTTTTCGTTATCTATTTTTGATTGCTCATTTAAATGATAATGCTCATGAAGATCATTTTTTATTTTTTCTCTATCATAATTTGAAATTGCATCTTTTATTTGCTCAACTGGCGCACGAGAAAATAAATCCATTTTCGCCGCAACTGGCTGTATTAAAAACGACCCAATCAACAATATTTTGATGCTTATATTTTTATGCATAGTAAAATCCCTAAATAATATTTATTTTTACTTCGAACTCATTTCTTCTACAAAGCTTTTTAATACTTTTTTTGTATCATCATCGGCAAAACTCTGAGTCCGATCATGAATAATCTTTGCAATTTTTTGGATATCTTGTTCAATCGCAGCAAGTTTAGTGCGATTTTCTTCATAATTCCATGCTTTACCCAATTGGCCGGTTGTGTATGCATAGTAAAGGGCCGGCACGCAAGCCGTTGCGGGTAGAGCTATAACAGCGGCAGCTACTTCTTGCTCATTCTTGAATTGCACTCTTTCCCACATTCTATAGGTATGTTGTGCAAAAAAAAGAGATACTGCTGCCAGAGTCATGCCAATCGCCGCAGACGCACCCCCCTTTAGAGCGTATTCCATTCGGGTTTTTTCTTTTGTTTCTTTTATTGCATTTTTTAATGCCTGAAAATCGTGAATTATTTCATAGAGTCTTGATGTATCAATAGTTTTGTGTTCACACTTTTTTAACAACGCAGTGTCCACATCAAAACTCATAGCATTATTAACAAAATGGAATTGATAGGAATTCTTAAGAACATCTCTAAATTTTTCACTATTATAATCGGACACACTATTTTTTAATCCATCTAATGGCGTATTAGAAAAGAAAGGATTGGCACCAATTGATTGAGCGCACAGTGCATTGAAGAAAAATAATTTGAGAAGTAATTTTTTTGTCATGTAAATCCTCTTAATAGGATAGAAAATATTGTCCCGCCTAGTGAATTAAAAATATGCACTAAATCCAAGAATTAGAGAACTATTTTATACGATTTGCTTTTGACATCATAATAAAAAAGGGAAGCTCGCGGCTTCCCTTAAATTTTCTTGAATAAACGCCACTATCTATGATCAGTTTTTTCTAAATCTTCATTTACAAACCGGATAAGTACTTTATCCATTTGCTCAAGAGCATTGCAATGGGATTTTTTAAACCAATAGCGATTAAATGCTGAGCATTCTCTCTGCTCATTCATTAAATAATCACTCGCTTTGCTCAGATCAGCGCCATCTTCAAGTTTTCGTTCAAATGCATAAACATCATCTTCTTGAATAGCATTATACAATTGATGATTAAGCGCCGCATTGCGCATCGCAATTGTTAGCCTTTTACCACGCGCATCGTCAGTTTCAGCTTTAACTGCTGGCGCATATTTTGCGAGCCCTGCAATAAATGGATTGCGTTGTTTAATATATTCACTCATTTTAGAAAAACTCAGCTGGTTATTTTTATTTGCTGCAGCTTTAAATCCTGCAAATGGATTCATAACCGCTTTTTTAAATGACGCAATAAATGTTGGCGTAAACTTTTTCCATAGTGATTCTTGCGATTGCTCCGCCATCAGCGGCATTGCAATGAACAATGAAAGCATAATTAATTTCTTATTCATAAAAATTCCTTTTAAAACTTTTTTGTTTGCAGCATGGCTCCTAACTACCATCATAGGTAGAAATTAATCCAGACTATTGAGTCCACGAAGCATTTCGTAATTATGCTCAGCACCAATTTTACGCTTCTCATAATATTTTCGATGAGTAAAATAATTACCGCTCCACCATAATCCATACAGGCCTCCAGCGGCTGCTCCAAGCGAAATAATTTTAGCTTCAGGTGATGGATGAGGACTATTTAGAACAGCACACGAAATCAAACCAGTAGCAGCACTTCCAATCGCAGCAGCTGCGTAACGACGATTCCACTTACTCAACCCCTCAGATCCTTCTTTCGCTTCAGCTCGATATTCTTCCTTAGCATCTTCTTTCTGGAGCTCTGCTGTGTGTTCTAAATCTTTATAAATAAGATCTTTTTCAATTTTTTCTTTGATACCAATATTTTTAGTTTTGGCAAAATGAACAAGTGCCGGATATTTTTTATTGTATAAATCCTCTTGCATAGCTCGCGCGTTATTACCTCTCTCAATAAGTTGCATCATGTAGTGCTTAACATCCGCCGTATATTGATCTGTATGAAGGATGTGCGTTGATTTGTTTTCTTGCTCAATTTTCACTGTATTTGAACCACCAAAAAACCAATTAAATAGGACCGACCATCCATTGTGTTTGATCGACTGTGTAACTTCTTCTTTCATATAATTCTGGATCACTGGCTTGCTATGTACTTCATTGGGAGCCGCCAAATCATAAGCAATATTATATGCGGTCTTTTGAGAATCACATTCGATAATTGAATCAATAATTTTCTTCTTGTCTTCGCTCAGAGAATTATACTTTTGAGTTCCCCTATAATCTGAATACTCAGAATTGGGTGCCGGAAAGACAATTACTATTTTTTGTTCGTAATCTTTACCGGCATTTGGGGTCTCCATCGCATCGATAGTTATTATTTTAAATAAGACAGAAAAAATCAAAAACAAACGAATATTCATTGTATAACCTTTGTTAATTACTCTATTGATCAAACCATTCTACATTAAGATATCATCTTAATCAAAAGCTCTCGCTCAAGATAATTTCAATTAGTCTAACTTTTCAGCAGAAATCATTGATGCCGCTACACCACTAGTATGGAGTGCTTGATCAGTTGGCAGCGTTAATTTTTCGGTGTACTTAGTATGTTGCAAAACCTCATTGTTTAATTCCTGCGCAGCTTTTTGAGCTGCTTGATAGCATGGCTTCCAGCGCAATACCGGTAATAAATTTCTTCCCATTGCACTGCCAACGCCACCAATCGTCGCTAGCACAAGTAACGTTTCAGTTCCTGGAAAGAGCCCATTAAATCCTGCCATCGTACTGCAAACAGCTATTCCACCAAGAAACACTGATGTTTTCAATGCTCCTCTTAAAAAATCATAAGGATACGAAATAGAAGGACGCGACACTAAAAGTGCTGAATGTGCGAAACTATTGAGGTCGTTTTTAATTTTTTTGAACTGCACCTGATCAATTTTCTTATCAGGGGTTATTATGCCTAACGTATCAATATTTATTTTGTTACCATCAAACGCATAATTTTTATGCAAAACGTTTTCAAATTTTTGATCGTTTCCCGCAATAATATGCCATTGCCCTTTGTAACGAGGTGCTTGCGTTGTGACGTTAGTTTTAAAACTACGCGCAAATTGCATAGCGGTACAAAATTGACCTGTACCAACAAACGCAGCAAGGAGCGCCATTATTATTTTTTTATTCATAATAACCATCCATTAAATTTGTTTCATTAGAATTCATTCAGTAACTCGGCAACTTTATCAGGCACAGCAAGAGAATAGTTTGCATTAATACCATGCACGCATGATTTTAAATTTCTTCCCGCCACATTCATTTGGGTAATAAAATATCCTAGATTTTTCCGTTGCTTTTCTAAGCGGGAAAAATGCTGCTTAATGGAATGTTGATCACGGCTATAAAGAAGCCATCCATAATCCATCAATGCAAATCCGGTTAATAAACACACCGTACCAATACCCAAACTTGAAATTTGTCTATTTAGAAAAAAAGATTGGGCTGATTCAAAAAAGCCCTTGAATTGAAATGCGCTAAGCCCTAAACATCCGATTGCTAAGTAACTCTTGGAACCCAGAAGTTTTGGTTTTAAGAGTTCTATTTTAATATCTGCATGCTTTTCTTGAGCGTACCGTTTTAGGGTAAGAAAATCTTGTGCATATTTCGCTACCTTATCATCATTAAGAGAATCTTTTATGCCATCACATTTAATGAAATTTTCATAAGGAAATTCCCAATGGCTGGAATTATATATTCCGTAATCTGCTAATGATTCATTAAACGTATCTATATCGTACGAATCAATGGCATTTTTAATGGAATTCAAATCGGCAGATAATGCCTGAAGTGCAAAATTTATTAAAGCAAAAAAAATCATGAGTTTTTTCATGATAACCTCCATTCATTTTTACTCTAGCAGAACATTAATTATTGTCAATCTGAAAATACCAACACGGGACATATTTTATATCGTCCAGCTTCGATTTCTTATGCGTTCGGTACTATTTTTCCGTTTGTTTGGCGGATTTAATAATATCGGGGCATCCCATTTTGTAAAAAGTCGGTACATCAGCGCGGCCAGCTTTTAAGCAAGCGAATACTTTCCCTAATCCCCACAATGTCCCTTCCAGGTTCGGATTAATCGGCAATGCCTCAGGCCCATAGGAATTTTTAATAATTGTATGAGCATCAGCCACCATCTCAAGCACATCGATATCCGGATCATTTGATGTCGGCTTAACTGGGTTGGCATATATCGAGGCTTGTACAAAAAAAGTAATTAACAGCGCTTTTCTTATCATTTTCGTCCTTCATTTTTATTTAAAGAAATCTTATAAAGAAGCTATTGCGCGAACATGCAAAATAAAATTCAAATATTCATCATCGCGTGTAGTTTGCGCTTTGAGTTCTTCTTGATCTAGCCATTGATTGAGAGAGATAGCTTTTAATTTCCGAGATACAGCGCTTTTATCAGCACCATGATGCAAAAGGCCTTTTACCGCGCTTAAAAACCGGCCATCGAGCGCCCAATAAAGTGGCGTTGAATAATCTTCAGTTCGATTAACATGGCCGCCAAACTCTATCAGTAGATCTACCATTTCTTCAGAGCGCACATAGTTCATTGGATCGCCACTACGAGAAACGGCACTTACGCCAAATTCTAAAAGCAAGCGGGCGCTCTCTAATTGATCTATCATGATCGCATGCCGCAAAGCTCGCTTTAACACTCCCATATGAATTGGATTATTCTTATCAATAATTTTTTGAAGTATGATTTTGAGTAATTCTGGGCACTGCACAAACGTGAGTACCGGAAAATCGCGGCTTGTATCGTATGGTTTTTCAAACTCATGCTGTAAATGTTTTTTTAACTGTTCGCACGGAACAGTTCGCCAATAATCGATCTGAGATGCAAACGCAGAAATGCTCACCAAGCTTAAAATAATAATTTTCTTCATACTCAACTCCTTCTAAATCTTCTTTTTGCGGGACGCGTGCAATCATAACAAATTTTTAATGGCGATAAAAATTTCTTTTTTGCACAAAAAAAGGGGCCATTAAGGCCCCTTGATATACGTTGATCTATTAATCTTTTTTTAGAAAATCCTCAAATTCCCAAAGTTCTTTTTGAACTTCTCTAGGTAATTTGATTCGATGCTCATCGCAGTAATTAGTGAATTGATTTAAAAATATTTTTGAGTTCTCGGCTATTTCATTTTGTGCAATTTTCAAATTATCTGCTGGCCCAGCATTTTTTATTAATTGAGCGCCATGTATAATCCCAAGGCCACCGACAGCTGTCGCTATAGCGCCTATTCCGAAAAGCACATGGCGAAAGCCCCTTGCTTCCTCAGATATTTTATCATTGAACTTCGTCATTCCTATCGGAAGAGTAAGCGCACCATAAGTTATTACTGTAAATAAAATTCCTGTTGCTACAGATTGCAAGCCAGTTCCAATACCATTCTCTTTATCATAAATGGCATTCTCTATCGCTTCGTTACTGTTTTTTAAATCTCGTATCATTGAAACGACAGTGCGTTCATTTTCGGCAAGAATCCGATCGCATAAAAAAAATTTATTAACTGGATCAAAGTGATACTTGTCTTTTAAAACAGATCGAATTTTATCTATCTGTCCCTTTTGGATTGCATCGTACATAGTTTCAATAGCATAAATTGAATGCGTACATGCTAAAAATAAAAAAACCAACGCTGTTTGTTTTATCATGATAAATTCCTCAACGTAAAATTAATATTGCTGATGTTAATTTGATGGAGCAAGCTTTACGCCCAGAGATTTAATTAACGGTCTTTCTAGGAAAGGGGGAATCTCTTCCCTTGTTTCAGCTTTCACCATATAAAACTTCTGAACTGTTTGAAGCAATTGGATAATTCTTTGAGGAATAATTCTAATGCCAATCAGCGAACTATTCGTTTCAGCTTTGACTGGCCCTTCATCATGAGCGGAAGTGAGTTGAAAAGCTGCGAAAGCAATAACAATAAGACCAACGGTCCGCAATTTTTGCAAAGAAGACATATGCCGCCCCTAAAATGTATTTTGATTATTGTATTTTGAAAATACGGTGTTTTCCAACTTTAATATTCATTCCAGATTTCCAAGCAACCTGTGCTTTAAAATCTGTAATTGCTTCATCGTTGATTTTCACTGCCCCTGCTTCAATTAAACGCCTAGCTTCTGATGAAGAAGCGACCGCATTTAATGCTTTAAGTAAATCGACGATCCATAATGGATTTGCTAAATCTGCAGCCAATGAAACTGGCGTTGCTTGCGAATAATCTTTTTGCTGAAAAAGTGCTTCGAATTGTTCTTGCGCTTTTTTTGCTTCATCAGCAGACCAAAAACGGGAAACAACATCATGCGCCATTTGTTTTTTTAATTCCATTGGATGAGTTGTGCCGCCGGCAACGCGCTCTTGCCACATGCTTATTGTTGCGACAGGCGTATGAAGAAGAAGCTCCATATAGCGCCACATTAATTTATCGGAAATCGACATTAATTTTCCGTACGCTTTATCTGCAGGCTCAGTGAGGCCAATATAATTGCCCAGAGATTTAGACATTTTCTGTACGCCATCAAGCCCTTCAAGCAACGGCGTCGTCATAATAACTTGTGGCTCTTGGCGATAATGTTCTTGCAGAAAACGGCCCATAAGCAAATTAAATGTTTGGTCGGTACCGCCAAGTTCTACATCAGCTTCTAGCGCAACGGAATCATAACCTTGCATTAGTGGATAAAGCAATTCATGAAAACCGATCGGCTCATGACTTTTTAAACGATTTGAAAAATCTTCACGCTCGATTAAACGAGCAAGGGTCGATTTTGCGCAAAGTTTTACAAAATCTTTAATAGAAAGCTCTGCAAGCCATTCAGAGTTAAAGCGAATGATCGTTTTATCAGGATCCAAAATTTTTCCTACTTGCGCAAAATAGGTTGCCGTATTATGCGCGATTTCTTCATCAGAAAGTGGTGGCCGTGTTTTTGATTTACCTGTCGGATCGCCAATACGCGCGGTAAAATCACCAATTAAAAAAATAACTTGGTGCCCAAATTCTTGAAACTGTTTCATTTTTGAAAGCACAACCGCGTGGCCCAAATGAAGATCGGGAGCTGTTGGATCGCATCCCAATTTAATTTTAAGCGGAATACCACGCATTAATTTTTTTTTGAGATCTTCCGGTGAAACAATTTGCACTGTTCCCATTGCAAGAAGTTCAAATTGATTATCGATCGTCGCCTGCTTCATATAATTACGAAGCTCCTAAAAATGATGATATAAAAAAACCAAGATATGAAATTCCGTTCAAAGCAACCATGCGCAATGAATAGGTAAAAAATATAATAAAAAAGAGAGGGATAATAATACTCATAAGTTCGCCCTCTTTAAATAGATCATTGTCAGGAAAAAAAGTTACCGCAACAAATCTAAAGCCATCGAGTATTAAACTTAATACCCCCATGATAATACTCAAATAGATCATCACCACAAGCAAAAGTGTTAGCGCGAGCATCCAAGAAGAATCTGCGCTCACGCACGCTGCAAGAGCATTAAGAGAAAGATAGCCAGAATGGGCCATTTTCATCGCGGTGGTAACAAGTTCGGTACCGCAGATGCGCACAAGAACAATCAGTGCTGAAAGGGCAACAAAAAAATAGGCGACCGAACGAGACAAGTAGACTACGGCTCGGCGCCATATTGTTGGCAAGTTATGCGGATTAAGCGGAATGAAACGAACCCAACCAATACCTGCATACATAAAAAAAAGAGCGCCTAGAGGATCAACGTGTACGAATGGATCCCAAGAATAATAGCCAACTTGAGCAGGTGTATCATCCCCCATTTTATGGGCGGCCCACGCTTGAACATAACCAGAAGTAGTAGTGCTCACAATATAAGCAAACGCAAACGAAACAAATGCAATAATTGTTTCAGCAGTTTTTAATGAAATCATAGTATTGGACTCGATTTATAAAGACTATTTTTCTCCAGTTTAGGAAAAATGGGTAGATCGGTCAAATTCACAAGTTCAGCAATAAGAACAGCCTAATCTGCGCACCCTTCGACCTGTCCGCCATAGCTTTATGCGACGGCTGGATACACCCAGGCTTCGCTTACCGCTGTCCATCTCCGCTCATCCTGAGTGAATGCGGTAGCATTTGTATCGAAGGATCAGGGCGAGCGCCGGGGGAATATACCCAGGCCGCTCGTGGTGAGTGTTTTGCAAATTTTTATGAGCAAAATGTATCGAACCATGCGGACATCCTAATTTCGTAATTTTCAAACAAACGGATTCATACTTTGCCAAAATTATTGGTTTGGATAAACTACGAACTCGTTCAAGGTAAATTAAAGGAGTTTTAATGAAGCAAACGAAAAAAATAGTTCAACAACAAGCAAAGCCGCAGCTGGTGCACGAGGAATTATTTAAACCTTCAGCCGTAACCCGACTTCAAATAACTCTTTCTCTATTAGCGCTTACCTTTTTCCCTTTTCTTTTTTATTACCCATCCCTCCATTATGATTTCCAATTTGACGATATTATTAATATTCAGCGCTATTTTAATATACGACATATGGGCTTTTCTGATCTTTTCTTGGCCTACGTTCGCTGGATTAGTGCTTGGATAAATACGCTTCATTATAAGATTGGAAAATTCGATCCGTTCAGTTATCGTCTGTTCAATGTCGCCTCACACACCTTTACTGGCATCCTTGTTTTCTTTTTTGTATTTTACGCTCTTTCACTCATTAAACGGCGCACATTTTTCTCTGAAAATAGATTTGCTATTGCATTTTGCACCGGTGCGCTCTTTGTATTGCACCCTGTTCAAACGCAAACCGTTTCGTACGTTATTCAAGGACAACTTGAAGGACTGGCCACTCTTTTTACGGTTGCGATTTGCATTACCTTTCTAGCGCTTGCGAATGCAAAAAGATTTTTTGCAAAGGCATTTCTTTTTTTATTCCTTTTAACCCTTGGCCTTTTATCATCTGGGACCAAGGAAATTGCTATTGTTTCGCCTTTACTAACTCTCCTTTGCGATTGGTTTTTTGTCGCGCAAGGAAATTGGCAATCGTTTAAATCCCGAATTTGGATTCATACGTCGCTGATGTTTGTGGTATGGGGAATATATCTTTATTATCTAAAACCAAGTTTTTTTACGAATGCTATCGGATTAAAAATGCAAGCGCGTAACAATATTGGCAATATACTTACTCAAAACCAATCCGATCCTATTAAACCACTCCATTTTTTTATTTCACAATTTAAAGTTATCACGCACTATATCGTTATGTTTGTGTGGCCATTTGATATAAGCGTTGAATACGATTGGAAACTGGTCTCAAGCTTTTTTGCGCCCGATTGTATTCTATTTTTTCTTTTGCTTTCCGGATGCGCCGTTGCAATTGGCCGCCTGCTTTATCGCGATCGAACATCAATTATTGCGTTTGCAGCTTTGTGGTTTGCGATCGCCATCGCTCCTCGATCATCAATCATTCCCTCTTCTGAACTGCTCGTTGATTATAAAACCTATCTTGCGTCGTTTGCGGTGCTTTTTTTACTCGCATGCGTACTTGTTAAACTCAATCAACTTATTTTAGATGCGCTCCAAAAAAAATCGCCAACTTTTTCTCATCCTGCTATCAACTATCTTTTTGCATTGCTCCTCTGCCTTCCATTGGGGTACATGACAACTGAAAGAAATAAAGTGTGGAGATCAGGAGAAGATTTTTGGACGAATATCATTAAAAATGCTCCTATGAAAGCGCGCGCTTATAATAATTTAGGCGTAGCGATTTCTGAACAAGGGCGCATGGCAGAGTCTATTCCCCTTTATAAAAAAGCGATCGACATGGATCGCAACTACCCAGATCCTTGGAATAATTTGGCTGTTGCGTATTCTGCGACTAATAAAATCGATCTGGCAATCGAGACGATGAAACAGGCGCTTAATATTCACCGCAATTATCCGGAAGGCTATAATAATTTAGCTTCGTTCTTTATTGCAAAAAAAGATTACGAGAACGCTGAAAAAATGCTCCAAGTTGCATTGCAACTTCGCCCCTATTATGGAAAGGCGTATTTTAATTACGGAAAAATGTACATGGATCAAGGTAAATACGATCAAGCGCTCCAATCTTTTAGAGACGCGTGCACCAAAGGTGATCTTGATAACGTAGCAGGGTTCACCGTTCTTGCGAGCATGGCAATGGCTATGCAAAAATACCAAGACGGAATCCTTGCGTATCAAAAATTACTCGAATTTGATCCAACATCGTACGATCACACGTTTAATTTGGCATATGCATACACCATGAACCAGCAATATCCTGAAGCAATTCAAATTTATCGTTTCTTAGTAAACAGAAACGTAAACGATGGAAGATCATGGTACAACATGGGCGAATGCTATGTTCGCATAAAAGATTTGCAAAGCGCGCTCGATTCATTCCAAATGGCAAAACGTCTTAATTTCCAAATGGCAAACCTGGAGCTGCGCATTGCTGCATGCTTACATGACCTAGGAAAACAAGCTGAAGCGCGTGATGTTTTGGTGGCGTATGTACAAAAAGATGGCATTCCCGCCGATTTAAAAAATTCAGCACACGCCATTTTAGCTGAATTGAATAGAAGGCTAACAGCGCAGCCGCAAGCCGCTAACGCATAAGCATTTGATATTAAATCCCCTGTTGATACAATAAAATTCTAATATTTTTTTATCAGCGGGGGATTTTTATTATGAAAAAAAATACTTTACTCATCATTCTTCTTAGTTTGCTGAGCTATACAATTTCTGCAGAGCCAGGAAAGCTGCAACAGTTCTTTTCACATCCGGCAACACCAATAGTTTTTGCTGGCGCTGGAATTTATTCGGTTTCCAGAATTATGAATAATATAAATGTCAGAAAAGTGCACAATCAGGCTAACAAAATTGCAAATCCTCCTCAGCCTGGAAGATTATATCACGTTAACCCTTATGACCTTGTTAGATTATTCATTGCAGGCGATAGCACTGTATGCGGAGTTGCTGGAGCTCTTTGCTTTGGAATTTCAGCTGTAAGTGCATATTTCGCATTAAAATCACGCAATAAATAATTTTATGATAAAACTACATTCTTTTTGTTTAACTCTTACACTCTTTTTTTCTTTTAATATTGCGTTTTCTGAAAAAGCCCGATTCGGAAAATTCATTTCTCATCCAGCAACTTATACTGGATCGATCGCCGTTGCTTCAGAATTTGGTGCTCTTTGGTCCCTCACAAACATTAGGGAATCTAGATTCTTTAAAACGAGGAATCTTGCACGAGTAAATGCAGGCAGCCACGGTAATCCTGTCGACGCACAACTTGCTACAAAAAAAATAGGATTCAATACCATTGTAGGTATTGGCTTTTAGGATCTTCCATTTTTTTCAGCTATTTAACGGTGAACCATCTTAAATAGTATAAAATTCGCCTGCAGTTGACAAAATCCCCACTTTTTTATAAAATTTATAATAGAAATATAAAATCGAGCAAAAATCACTGTGTACAAAATGGAAAAAAATGAAAAAATTACTTTTTTTAAATTTACTTTTAATCTGCTGCGGTAATAGTTTTGCTGAATCTGCTGAAAAGCTAAACCCTTCTTTCATGAATGCATTTCTGGATATAAAATTCAATCCCTCAATTATGCAAACAGTTTCAGTATGTTCTTTCTTTTTTAGTATCTACCAATCACAATTAGCACATATACAACAATCGGAGTACATTCGGCTTTGCAATCTGGAAAGGCGATTAAGCGCAGACAGACCAGATATTCATTCGCATCCTTTGCATCCAACCTTGGTTAATAATGCAAATATCGGAAAACAAGAAAGAATCCTCGATCACAGATTTCATTCTCGCATGTCGAATGCTTCTCTTGCTCTTGCAGCGATTACAGGATTCTTAGCATACATAAACAGATAAATTTCCCTCAAATGAAAGTGATTATTATATGAAAAAAAATATAAAAAAATTACTATGCGCAGCTCTTTTTTTGAGTATAAGTTCATCAGCATTACCAGCTGATGGCTGGCAAATACCGTTAATTTCAAAACTGGCTGATTATTCAAAAACACGGTACGCCGCTCTTGCAATTTGCACGATGTGGACAGCAGCTTCACTTGCAAAAACCTACAAATGGTACAGTCCTGATTCAGATGCAAATTTACCCCCAGAGATCCGCAAAAACGGAATTTTAATTAATGCTGGTATGGCTACAGTATTTGGCGGTGTAGGTTTAGCAATCTACGTTTGGCCTCATTTAAAAGCCTTGTATTCTTAATAATTTTTCAATTCATATTTCGTTTTTTTCTATATAATTCTTTCAGTATTTCGTGTATTTAATTTCACTTGAAAGGATTATATGCAATTGCTTAAAAAAATAGCATTCCTCACGTTAATCGTACTTTTTGCCAATCCAACTCAACAGATTATGGCAGTTCAAAAATCTCAGGGGTGGACGCTCAAAAAGGCGACCTATTTTGGCGCCAAAATAGCTCTCCTGGGCGCTGCGGGCTACATTACCTATTTTTCAGGCTCTGCTCTGTGGAAACACCTGAAGAATATTGATTTTGAAGCACATAGAAGAAAAATTTATGAAGAATCGTATGAACATCCATGGATTGCGCTTGGCGTCACCGGCCTCGTTATTTATGGAGGCTATTATCTCTTTAATTCATGCCTTGATGATGTAAAATCCCCTACTGATAGCTAATTTAAGCTTTTCATGCAGCGACCTATAAAAATTGTCGCGGTTGCTTAATTTTTCAATTGTGATAAATTAATAATAGCAAATAAATGGAGGTTATATGTTATTTTTTAAAAGATTTAAATTGCAGTTTTCACTACTAGCACTGTGTTGCGTATCAATGCAAACATTGCCAGTAGATTATTTTGATAGCTCTAAAATTGAAACAACCAGCCAAGCAACGGGTGCATTATTAGCATTTGGCGCTACAGCTGCCTGCGCACTTTATTGCGGATATTTAGCTAAAAATTCAGGTATCCAACAACAAAGAGAAAATAGCGAATCTGAAGTTACCCAAGAAAGCATACCAGAAGATCGTAGATGGCATGAAAGTGCATCGCTCTTTGCTCGTGCTCGAAATTATTTTTTGAGTATAAGAAACAATCGTGGAAATGCAGGTAATCCTCTTCAATCTCAATCTTTCAATATAGCTCCATATTTTTGGGGAACAATCTCAGGGCTTGCCTTAATTCGCAGCGCTGTGCTTGCTCGAGCATTATATGACTATTATAGCAAGACCGCATAATATGAAGCTGTTTTTAAAAATAGTTATGACTTTTCTCGTGATGAGTACTGCAACGCAAACTAACGCGGGTATAACCAAATGGGTTAGAAATCATCCACAAACTTCAGCCGCAATATTCACTGGAACGATCCTTTCTTTCTCGCTTGCTTCTGGAAAAATAAAACTACCGCCTTTAGATAAAGCCTTTTCAAACATTTCAACTATGTCTGAAGCTTTTAGCGACATCTGTACTAATGCGAAATCTCTAGCTATCTGGAGTTGCTCTTTTTTAAATATGCCAGATGGTGCTCGCAATACTCTTCAATCAACGAAAGCATTAACGCTTTTCTTATTGAAGGTGTCAATCATCGGCTCAGGAAGCATTGTGTTATTCGCCCCCACATTATTTAGGCTTGCGGATTACTTATCTCAACGATCTCAAAATAACTCACATAATCAAGAAGAATTTCAAAGATAGGAAAATAAAAATGAAATTACAAAAATATATTTTACTCACATTGATGCTGCTTTTACCAGTAGCTCCAATTCATTCTAAGCCATTATTGAGCATAATCACAAATGGATTCCTTGCTGTTGGCTCAATTAAGTGTGCACAAATCTGTTTTGAAACTTTCAAAGAAGCTAAAAAAAATAATGATGAACAATACGCTGAGAAATTAAATACACCATATGCAGATAGATCATTAAATTTGCAGCAAGCAAAAAATGATTATTATTTTAATATCGTGGATGATGAACGGCACATATTTGGTTTATTTTTCGGTGGGATTTTTTCTTTAGCAGCAATAAGTTTTCTTAATGAAGCTATCCAATAGAAACAAATATTAAAAGCTTTCGCATTGTAAGTGGCATCTGCTTAAGCTAGATTGCATATGATGCCGCAAATGATTATTATAAGTGCAAAAAATAATCAATAAGCAGAGGCAATTATGAAATTAATGCATCAATTAACACTTATACTTTTAGCTATCACCTATTCAGTCGCTAACGCAAATCCACCAGAAATCAATTGCGTAATCCAGCGACAATCCGATTCGGTTAAACAAATAACTTCGGGAACGATAGGAGTCTTTGGACTAATATTAACTTGCGGCATCTACGCTACAGCACAAAAGCTCAATCAAAATAATTATCCATGCGCAAGCAAAACTGTTGCATTGATTGGGCACAGTTCAGCTGCTTTATCAGCCATTTTTCTTGCAGGCGGATTCGCGTATGGTACACCAATAATACGATCTGAAGAGTGCGCTCGCCAGTTTGGCAAGTAATCTTTTTTACTAACAAGTTTTTATTTTAGCGACCACACCTGGCGAATATAAGTATTATTGGCGGTCTATTTTATCATCCTTAATTTTATTGCCCATCAGGGATTTAAGACGTTTCATGAAATTATTACACACAATTCATATATTTGTTTTTTCGTTCCTCATTACGCATTCTTTAACCAGTGCTCAACCAAATGATTTTTCTAAGGAGAATGATCAAAATAATCTGGTAACGGCTGGCTATGGTGTTGGATCTTGCCTTTTAGTGATGGCGGCTGGAGGTCTTGATACTGCTAAACATTATTTCAGACAAAATAACTATCCGCGATCAGAAAAATTATGCGGATACGCAAGCCATGTTTGCCTGGGGACAGGGATATTCCTTTTTTTTGGGACGTTGTATAGAGTAGTTGACCTTCCCGATCAATTGAAAAAAAACTAAGCCCGACTCTATTTTTGACCACCTTGCATGATTCGTTTAGAATGGGACTATTAAATAGTTTCTCAATTCTTTATCGACGGTTCATTCATGGAAAAAAAATACGATCATCAGTTATGCGAGCAAAAAGCCCGCAAACTTTGGCTAGAGCACAATACTTATAAAACGGAAAATAATCCGGGCGAACTCTATTCGATCGATACCCCCCCGCCAACCGTATCTGGCTCTTTGCATATCGGGCATATTTTTTCTTACACCCAAACGGATGTTATCGCTCGCTATAAGCGCATGAGCGGTTTTTCCGTATTTTATCCCTTCGGTTTTGATGATAACGGCCTACCAACTGAACGGTATGTAGAAAAAAAACGAGCAATTTCTGCGCATAGCATGAAACGTTCAGAATTTATTAACGTGTGCCTTGAAGAAACTGCCGGCGTAGAAAAACAGTTTGAAGAGCTTTGGCAGCGCATGGGGCTTTCGGTCGATTGGGATGCATGCTATTCAACCATTTCGCCCGAAGTGCGCAAAATTTCTCAAGAATCATTTATTTTGCTTTATAAAAAAGGTTTCGTGTACCGCCGTTTTGAGCCCGCGCTTTATTGCACTAATTGCCGCACCTCAGTTGCGCAAGCGGAACTTGACGATGCAGAGAAGCCATCAATATTCAATAACGTTGCATTCAAAATGGATGGTGGTACCGAGCTTATTATTGCAACCACGCGCCCTGAACTTTTAAGTTCCTGCGTTGCATTAATGTATCATCCTGATGATAAACGCTATTCGAAATACCAAGGCAAAGAAGCGATTGTTCCAATATTTGGCAATCGAGTACCATTTATTGCAGATGAACTCGTAAACCCTGAAAAAGGAACCGGGCTCGTGATGTGCTGCACCTTCGGCGATAAGACCGATATTCTTTGGTATAAAAAATATAAACTACCATTCAAACAATCGATCGGCCTTGATGGCCGCTGGATTGAATCCACCGGGCAGCTCGCTGGCCTTAAGGCGCACGCTGCACGCACAAAAATTATTGAGCTTCTCAAAGAATCAAATGAGCTTAAAGAACAAAAACCGATTTCTCATGCAGTAAACGTTCACGAACGATGCAAGCAAGAGATCGAATATTTGCCCCTCTCGCAATGGTTTTTAAATATTTTGGAACATAAAAACAAATTAATTGCGTTAGCCGACGATATTAATTGGTTTCCCTCTTTCATGAAGCAACGGTATGTAAATTGGGTTGAAAATGTCAGCTGGGATTGGTGCTTATCGCGTCAACGCTTTTTTGGTATCCCGTTTCCAGTATGGCACTGCGCACCATGCAAAGAAATTCTGCTCGCGGATATTAATCAATTGCCGGTAGATCCACAGGAAATGCACTATAGCGGCGTTTGCAAAAAATGTGGCAGTTCAGAGATCGTTGGCGATACCGACGTGATGGACACCTGGAACACGTCATCGCTCACGCCCTATATTTGCTATACCGAATTCAATAAAAACGCACAAAGTGCATTCACCGATAAAGAAGTTCTCAATTTTATTCCGATGAGCATGCGCCCGCAAGCACACGATATTATTCGTACATGGGCATTTGATACGATTATTAAAGTTTGGATGCACCATGATACGATTCCATGGCGCGATATTGTAATTTCAGGCCACGTGCTTTCTGATAGCAAAGAAAAATTATCAAAATCAAAAGAAAATGCTAAAACCGATCCTGAACAACTTCTTAAAAACTATCCCGCGGACGTAATTCGTTATTGGACTGCTTCAGGAAGTTTGGGATACGATATGGCGTTTTCTGAAACGCAGCTCAAGATCGGGCAAAAATTAATTACCAAACTTTGGAATGCATTCCTTTTTGTCGCTGAGCACACAAAAGATGTTAAGTCTGAAAATAATACTGCCCATTTTGGTGCGATTAATGAATGGTTACTTGCACGTGCTTCAGCATGTTTTGCACTTTACAAAAAACATCTTGATCAGCAAGAATTTAATTTAGCGCTCGATGCGATTGAACAATTTTTCTGGAAAGATTTCTGCGATAATTATTTAGAATTAGTCAAAGATCAATTATTCAAGCCAGAAAACTATAAACCTGAATTGGTTGCTGCTACTAAATGGACTTTATATAACGTCGGCCTTCGTATTTTGCAACTTTATAGCCCTTATTTACCGCACATTTGTGAATCGATTTATCAAGAGCTTTATTATTCTGCAAATGGCCTCACAGGAACTCCGAATAAATTTGCTGCATCAATTCACCAAACAAAATTCAGCGATTTCCAGAAATCGTACGAATTTGATTTTAGTGTTCATGTTATTAGCACCGTGCTCTCGCTCATAACCGCGGTACGTAAATTAAAAACTGAACATCAACTTTCTCTAAAAACCGAATTGCAACAACTTGCTGTGTATAGCCAACAAGAAGAACATCTTGGTTTCTTAAAGCGCGAAGAGCAATTGATCAAAGGAATTACGCACGCGCATACAATCAACTATCAGATTGGTTTGCATGAATCAGGATCAAAATTAACGCAAGATGGAGAACAACGCTCGATGATAATTCAGTTATGAAGTCCTATTTATAAGATCAGTATAAATAAAATCCACTTTTGCCAAATGGAGAATATCATGAGACAATATAGATTGAATGGAGATATTTATGCTTAAAAGAATTTTATTTTTTACTATATTCTTCCCATTTGGCGCTTATTCAGACGATAGCTTAAAAGCAACAGTTAGCTCTCATGCGATCGAATGTGTAAAAAAATTAGATAATCCAATAACATGGTATGGTATCGGTGCTGTCGCTTTTTGGTATAAATACCGACCCTTAAGAGACTCCAAAACTAAAATTGAAAATAAATATATTGAATCTGATTATGCCTTAGATAATGCCAAGGTATCGAGAGAACCAAAAGCAGATATGCCCAACGCTATAGGTAAACAGCTTTCAGATAAGTACTCCAACTGGGAATTTAAGGATTTTATAGTAAATTGTATTGCAGGCGCAGCCTTCGTTCGTGGCGTCTACTTGATACATAAATCTCTTCCACAGAATCTACGATAAAAACTCATGATCACCATAAAAAACACTCAACGCACAATTAAATACGACACAAATCTTTTAAAAAAAGATGCTCAAAAGATTCTCGATTTTTTGAAATACGGTGATTTTGATCTGGGCGTCTGGATTACCACTAATAAAACTATTCACAAATACAATAAAGAATACCGTCAGAAAGATAAACCGACCGACATTCTTTCGTTTTCCTATTATGAAGATATAAAACCGGGTGAACGCATTATTCCTCATTGCGATGACGAAAAAAACCTTGGCGATTTGATTATTTCGCTCGAATACGTGCAAAAAGCAGCTCAAGAATTAGGCGTTTCTCTTGAAGATCGTATGCGTGTGCTCATCGTTCATGGTATTTGCCATTTGCGCGGCTACGATCATGAAAAAGATGAAGATTATGCGATAATGCACAAAGAAGAAACGCGGATTTTAAAGCACCTGGCATCTAAATAAGTTCTGAAAAATTTATTATTATTGTTTGATTGCCGCACCGCGCAATAAATTTTTTTAAATCTTCTGGGCTGATAAGCGTTGTAGCGGTATTGCGCATGGTTCGATACATTTTGCTCATTTACACAATTTCGCAAAACACTCACCACGAGCGGATTAAATAATTTCGCCTCCCGATCATCCTGAGTGATTTTGAGCAAAGCTCGAAATTGTATCGAAGGAGCACCGTAAATGCAGGTTTATGCTCATAAGTATCGGTACTAATCTGCATACGATGCAGGATCTCAAAGAGTTCTTGTTCATTCATGGTTTTTCCAGAGTAAAAAGATTATTGAACGCGCGAGTCATAGTTTACTATAATTAGAAAAAATGGGTGGAAATGGGGGAAAAATGCGTTCTATAATGCTCTTAATGGGATGGTGTTTTTTAACACAATTTTCTTATGCGGCGCTTATTCAAAAAAAAGAAGAAATCCTTGAAGAATTAACGATTAAATTTGCAAATAACTTTTCTCATACTTATAAAGGCGAGCAACTTAAAAGTATACTCGATCGTTGCAAATTATTGGCGGATGAATTCCAGAAAGAAAAGAAAGCAGAAAAAGACCTCTCTGCAATCGGTTTTCAAGCCTTTTCTCAATTCCTTTTTAATTTAAACAGCAACCCAGAAATGTTACGTATTTTATTTGCGCAGAAAACTTCCAATGATCTTAGAATACAGTTACAGATCGCATCAAAACTTGGCGAAGAACAATTGGAAACTATTGCATTAGAGACTATCGCTCAAAATTTGACATCAGACCAACATCTAGAATCTTTCTTGAAAACTGGTGAATTACCAGAAAAAGATCTTTCAAAGCGTAAAGAAAAAATTATGGTTAATAGTATCTTAAGAAAAATTGTTATGCCTAAAATGATTGAATACATAACTATTAATAAAAAAAGTTTGCCATACAAACGAATAAGCGATGCAACTTATAATAAAAATGGTTCGCAGTTGGCGATAGCAGCGGATAGTAATATCTATATTATTAATCCCGATAACGGTGAACCTCTTCACAAACCATTATCTGGGCATAAAGATAGTATAACCATGCTTGCATACAATAAAGAATTCGAACTGGCATCAAGTAGTCTTGATGGGCGAGTCTTGCTGTGGAACACATTGAAAGGCCAAAAATATTTTGAATTTGACAACCATAAAGCGTGCGTTAATACCGTTTCATTCGTTCCGAAATCTAATCAACTCATCTCTGGGGATCATAAAGGTAAGATATTTGTGTGGTCACCAGGCAAAGATGAAGCCAAAATAGTTAAGGAACATATTGATCCTGGATTTAATGTTAGAGTGGCAAAATGTAATCCAGATTCGGAAACAATTATTTATGGAAATCTAGAGGGATTAAAAGTAGTACAGCTCATTGATGGCAAACCAATTGTTTTATCAAAAATTGGAACTGATATTTCCGACATTCCTAATCTTTGCGCTGCGGCACAAATAATGCTTATGCATTTGCCACTAAACAATCATATTTCATTCAAGAGTAAATGCACCAATGAGAATCATGCAGATCATCCTCATGAAGAATTCAAGCAAATGATAGTAGTAAAAAAAGATGGAATTATGATCGCAGACAAACGTGAAATCATTCCACCTTTATCTATGGAACCGTCTAGAAATCAGATAAGAAAAGTAGAATACCATCCAAATGGAGATCAGTTTATTTCAATTCCTCATGAAGGAGACGAATTAGTTCTCGTTGACTTAAGTCAAGTTAATATGGTTTATAAAATTAAATTAGGAACGGGAATATCTCAAGCATTGCTCTTAGCCGCAGCGCTCAAAAAGAAACTAGATCCAAAAACAATGCCGCAGCATTTTGCAACTACTGCGGCACCATTAAAAGCTGTACTCGATTTAATAAAGCAAGAAAATAAAACAGCGCTTTAAATTATTCGTTCGATTTTAAACATCCTTCAAATGCAAATGATTTGATTGGATTGCGAATTGACGGTTCTTCGCGTGATCGAAGTTCTGCTGGAAGTACCGATAGATCGCCCGGCTTTCCAATAGCGATCATCATATGAATATCAAAATCATCAGAGATTGAAAGATCTTTTCTAGCGCGCGCGTAATCAAACCCACCCATTCCATGTGCCACCAAACCCATTTTTGATGCTTGAAGCGCAATGTTTTGCCATGCAGCGCCAGTATCAAATCCATGCGTCGGGTTAAATTCATGGTTATGAGGGAAATACTTATAAGACATAACGAGAATAAGTGCAGAAGCATTCGTTGCCCATGATTTATTGAAGTCGACCAACCAGTCAAAGAACGTATTCCATTCTGGTGTACCACGTTTTGCGTACACAAAACGCCATGGTTGCGCATTGAATGAAGAAGCGGCCCAGCGAGCGGCCTCAAAAAGAGTCATCAGTTCTTCATCACTGATCGCTTTTCCAGAGAGTGCACGAGGCGACCATCGTTCAATAAAAATTTGTTCCACCGGAAAATCTGTTTTACGGCAATTTATAGCTTGTGCATGGAGCGACTCGCGCCGATTTTCCATATCTTTTTTCTCTGCAAGTGCTGCTACAACCATCGCACCACAAACTACTACTACCGTATATGAAACAATAACTTTGAACATATGCATAAGATATCTCTCAATTTTTTTGCCCACAAACTCGTTTGAGTTTAATGGTTAGTATGATTAATTACTTCCCGCGGAAAGTAGGGTACCACAGAAGATTTTAGAGCACAAGATCGAATCAAGAACTCCAAAAAAGCGCAGCCACTATTGCCCAAGAAACGATTCCAATACCAAAAAATAATAGCAATAAACTATTTTTCTCTTTTTTTAGCAGTAACTGCCACAGGAACAATTGCGCGCTCATGCAAACCGCTCCCAAAAAAAACCAAAGCCAAAAATTCTGTAAAAACAATGTTGGATAATGATCGATTACCATTGTTCCTAATATAATTGCAAAAACACCAACACAGATTGAAAGAATTTCTGCCACTATTAACCAATACAACGATCGATAAAAAGGAAACTCATCAAGTGCGATCATTGAAAAACAGTTAATGGTGAGTTGATAAACAATAATAAACCGCGTTAATTGCTGCCACATCGATTGCATTATTTTTCCTTGAACGTTCCTTCAAATACTATGGATTCGAGTGGATTGCGATCCGATGGAACTTCGTTTTCCTGTAGTTCTTTTGGTAGATCTTCTTTTTTTCCAGGTTTGCCGATTGCGCACATCGCTTCTACGGTATAACCATCCGGAATTATAAGTTCTTTTTTTGCACGATCATAATCAAACCCTTCCATTCCATGTACTACCAATCCATCTTGATATCCCTGCAATGCAAGATTTTCCCAAGCGGAGCCGGTATCAAATGTATGGGTTCTTGAAGGTTTATTATTATAACTAAAATTATTACGTGAAATTATAACTACCAATGCAGCTGCATTTTTAGCCCACGATTGATTTGCTGGCACCAAAAGATTAAAAAACTTTTCCCACGAATCGGTATTTTTTTTTGCGTAAATAAAACGCCAGGGCTGATTATTAAAAGAAGATGGTGCCCATCGAGCAGCTTCAAAAAGCTGCATGAGTTCTTTATCGGTCAACGGCTCGCCCGACATTGCCCTAGGAGACCAACGATTAAGAATAATGGGATTAATTGCATAACTTGATTTTCGCACCATTTCAACACCCTCTTTTTCTTTTTTTCAATCATAGGCACAGATTTTATCAAATCGCTAGATTCTGTTTTTCTGCAAAAACAATTTGTTACGGTTAATAATAAGGATGAAGAAAAAAGAGGTTATCGATAATGCACTACCAAATTATTTTTTCTTTAATAATGTCACTCGCATTTTTTCATTATACAACTGCTGAGCAGGCCATTATTGTTACGCACGAGCAAGGAGCTCCTCTGCCAATTATCACCGAAAGCGCCGATGCACAAACCGTAACGATGGAAATTGCTCTAGCGCCATCGCCTGCTCACAAAATTCACGTCGTAAATACGAATATAAATACGGCAGGAATCATACAAGAACTTCCGAACGTTTCTCCCGCACAAACACTCCCTATTGCAAGAACACCAGATTTTATTGATAAATCGATTTTTTTTACCATGCTTGGCCTTCTAGCGGCTGGAACTTTTACTGGTGCAAAATTTATTGTGGATTACGCTCCAAAATTATTATCAAATCTTCCTTAAGGAAAACTATGATGCAATTGTTATTTTTTGCATGCTCTATTCTCATCAATGCACACTGCCTTGCAGCGGACACTGCGCCTCTTACTGAATCGCAAAAACCAACTACGTCAGTAAAATTTCCCACGCCGCCACAAACATTTAATTTACATGTAACCACACCGCAACCTACTGTACATATAGAAAATACGAACACAAATCTTAATCAGATTTCAATCCAACAGCAAATTAGAGAATGGGCCGAGTACGGAAAAAATACACAACATTATGCTAAAGCGCAGCTTCTTGATCTTGGTGAATTTACAAAACTTTATATACAGCAAAATTATGGAAAATTGTTTTTAGGGTCGATTGCAGCGGTTTATACTTATCTTACCCTTCGGTTGCTCTATTTACACCGCAGCACATCGCAGCAAGATTCGTGGGCATATTGGAAAAAAAATGAAAACATTGATGAAATCGAAACGATGACACCA
This sequence comes from Candidatus Dependentiae bacterium, assembly GCA_016191325.1. Taxonomy (NCBI): domain Bacteria; species Candidatus Babelota bacterium. Next base: position 902,204 of record JACPOV010000008.1, read on the forward strand.
ACGCAACTTTCTGAAAAACTGGTGCTCGCCATTCAAGAAAAATATCAATCTGCGGAAAAAATAGCAGATTTTATTTCTCCTTTTGTAGCATTCGTTAACGAAACTAATAAAGAGATCAGAGATTTAAACTCGTACATTTGGCTTTTAGATACTCTTAAGCGATTGCATCTCATTGGGCTATTTCCCGGCTATCAAAAAGCAATCGTGCACGCACGCGAGAAGTTAAAACGCATAATGTATTTAAAAAATGTTTTTAGCGCATGGATGGCGGAATATAAATTACACCACAGCACCCTTATTCAGCAGCAACCTGCCGGCCGAAATACAGCAAAAAATGAAAATGGGAAAAAACCTCGCACACGCACATCATTTTTTGAAAGATCTTCTTCGACCGCTCGATTGTCGCTATCTATTCAATCCGCCGAAGCCAACAGTACCAAGTAAAAATTTAATATCATCATCGCAAAAACGAATACCGCCGCCAAAAAAAGCATTCGCATTTTGACGACTTACAAAATCGTCGGCGCCAAACGTTAAATAAATATTACGCATAAAGAAAACTCGATTTAGCCATTTAAGATGCGGGCGAGAATCATTGAGACGATCACGGCCTCTAAAATCGAACGCTTCAAAAGTTGTTACCCAGCGGAATGTATCGGGGCAGCCAAATGGAATATCAATATCCAAACCGATACCAATGGTGTTTTCAAATATTCCCATGCGGAACGCGACATCTTTAAAAATTTTACCAAACTGGAACCCGAATTTATAAATATCAAGTGAGCGATTGGTTGTTTCAATAACACCAATAAGTTCTGGTATTGCTACTTTTTCTGCTAAAAGTTCACTTGGCAATAATAGTTTTCCATTTTCATCAAACCATTGTTTGGTGACAATTTGCCGATGCAATTTTCCTTTTTGTGAGCCAACAATCTGCAAAACATAAAATTTATCTTCAGTTACATGAAAACGTGCATCAAAATATCCTTTAGCGTCTTCAAAATAAACATGTTCTGCAGGACGGAACATAAATTCGCTGTGCGAATCGAGCACCACATTGACCGCATCCATTTTATTAAAATAGCTTTTCACTCCTTGAATCGTCACTTTTAAATCGCGATAGGTTTCATCTTCGTTAATTAACTTGCCAAGAAGCCCTTTGCCCTCATCAAGCTTTCCGGCAACGGAGCTGACATTTTTAAAGCCATCACGCGCTTGAAAAGCTGCATCTTCAAGTGCTTGCGCCGCAGCTTCAAACCTATCTGCTAAACGAGATACATCCCGATCAATTGTTTGCGATGTGTGCGCTATGCTGCTTTGCAAATCGGGAAATTTATCCCTAAGCCCATGAGTGAATTCTCGAAGATCGCCTAAAATACCATTAAGATTTTGTTCGTTACCAATAAGTGTTCTATCAAGAACCTGAGAAATAGATGCAATTCGTTCTGCAGCTTCTTGGAAATTTCTAAACATACCGCGCAGTTCATCAGAGCTTTGTGTTCCCCCGAAAGTTTCTCTCAGCGAGCGAGTTACTTGCTGAACATCGGTCGCAATATCACGCATCCGCACTAAAATATCATCAACAGAAACGGGAGATCTGCCTGGCACGCCTAGAATATCTCCCGGAAATAATCTTGCTTGATCAGCATCTCCTGGAAAAATATCCAAATATTTAGTGCCCAAGATCCCATCCTGGCGAACAATTGCATGCGCATCGCGATATAAAATAAAATCTTTCTGCACCATAATAGTGGCGCATGCTTGAAAATGCGTATTCGCGGCTAATTCTATTTTTTCAATCCATCCAACTTTCACCCCGGCGATTTTTACATCAGCCTTTTTTTCCATTCCTGATACATCACTAAAATAGACGATGTACTGATTATATTTAAGACGATCAAAACGAAAAACGCCAAGGAAAAAACTCAAATAAAAAAAAATACCTAGGGCTGTCAGGATAAAGATCCCAACGATGGTTTCTGCCTTAATCTGCAATGCTAACCCTTTATGTCAAATCCAGTAGAGCTTGTTGATTGCAAAAGGCACAGGATTGTCTTCGGCCTTTTTGCGTTTTCCTATAATAGCATAAATTTTTTGTGTTATCGCCCCAATTTTGGCATAACAGAGCACAGAAAACGCATTTGGCTCGAATTTAGGACTTAGAAGGGGAACAAATTCCTTGGGCAGATTTTTAAATTCTTTACCATAAAGTGGTTGTAAAAATTTATCCCATAATTGATCGAGAGGCATAATTTGCTTGAAGCTGGCAAGAGGCTCCTTAAGCAATTCGGCACGCTTTTTTTCATTTGCTTGTACGCGGGGAGCATTTAATGCAGCAAGCGCTGCATCAGAAAGAAACCATGCTAATAATTGCGGATTGCCGCTCTCTATCGTAAAAAGATCTTTTAGATAAAGAGGCCGTTTTTTATCTAAAAGTTCAGGATCTGGCGGTTCATAAAAAATCGCATCTTTAAATACCGCAGCAAATTCAGGTATCTCTAACAGTTCAGTTACATCATTAAATTTGCCTTGTCTCTGTTTCATATATTTTTCAAACGGCTCAAACAAATCTTTGTCTTTTGTAAACTTTTTTATAGCTGCAAATAATGCTTGTGCATTTTTTTTACCATCTTGTTGGCCAGCAGGTGCATTTTCATTTTTAAATTTTTTTGTTTCAAAATCGAACCATTCATGCAAATCAAATTTGCCGTTCTCGCACATGATGCAAAACTGCACTGTAGCATCAACTCCCTCTTTATCTTTTGTGAGATTAAGAGTTTGCCATTGATTGAGTGGGGGAATTATTGTTTTTACCGCTTCGAGCAATGGATCTTTTTTTTCCTGGCCAGCAGCTTCCTTTTGTGCAGCAGCTCCGGTCTGAGTATCTAGAAGTGAAAGCTGACTTATCGCCAGTTGTACTGCACCAAGCGCTAACGCCTTCGCCTTTTCTCTTTGAATCATCGTATGATCAAAAGCTACTTGCACCGATCCGCGATAAGAAAGACGCGAAACAAGCATTAACGCTATCGCGATGATCATGACCGTAAGAACTAATATGTATCCTGATTGTTGATTCGTGCTTGATTTCACAATTGCTCTCGCGCAAAAATTTCGTGCATAAATGAATATTTTTTTTCTTCTTCCATTGCTTCATCCCAAAGTACCATCTCTATTTTAATAAATTGAGGCATCTCAGGTTTTTCATCAGATTTTTTTTCTTTTTCAGGCCATTCTTGCAGCGCACTATACTCTTTTTTTTGATCTTTATTTTCCTGTTTTTTTGGCGCATTGTATTCAGCTTTTATACTTTTAATAAATGAACCAAGGTGATAACCCTTAATTTGTTTTGCAGCTTTTTCATCATACGCATCAAGCGAAAGATCTGATCCTTCTTGCCGCGTCAAAATAAAACTTCCAGGATGTTCCTTATCTGCCGCCAAGCGATATACCACCCGCACAATTCTCGGCTTTGCAACAATTCCTTTTTCTTTTTCGTAAATTAATAACGGATTGTTGGTAATGAAACTCAATACAGAAAGATTATTATCTTTATTTCTTCCTATAAAAACATTTTCAAGAAGTTTCTTTTTTTCTTCTTTTTTAGCTGGTTCTTTTGGAGCAGCCGCATCTTTTTGGCCAGGCAAAGGAGTGCTTTTTTTCTCTGCAGCAGGTACCGCTTGAAGCGGAATAAATGCTCCGTTCAAATCTTTTTGAAGTTGATTATCAATTATTGCCACACGCACATCCCGGCTAATAATGCGATCAACAAAATTATTAACGCGATTAATCAGCGAAAAACTACTGAAAAGCACCGTTATTAAAATGCCAGAAAAAAGCATTCCTATAACAAGTTCAATAAGCGTGAAGCCAGATTTTTTCATGATTTTTTTTGCTCCGGCCTATAGAGAAATGAAACCATTTTTTCTTCTCGCTTGCCGTACCATTCATCCCATTGTGCGCGTATCGATTCGATCATAATTGACGGAAATTTTTCAAGCGCTGAGCCTTTTGGGGGTTTTATTAATTCGTAGGTAATAGTTATCGGAGGAGTTCCTATGGTTTCTTTTGATTTTTTGCTTGCTGGGCCATAAAGCCCTTCTTTCGCTCGATCAAAAACAGATTGCTTCATTCTTTTTTTCATAAGAATGATACTTTGCCAACTTGTCGCATAGCTCGTTACGCTATCGGTAATTCTTTGCTGTAGTAAAAAAATCGAGGTGAGCACCGAACCTACAATAAAAAGAGCGAGCATCACTTCAATGAGTGAAAACCCCGCAAATTCATTTCGCATAGTATTACGGTTTACTAAATGCATCATACTCACTTAGTTGTGCAGTGAACGGATTAATAATTAAACTAAATTGCTTAGCTTTTCCTTGTGCGTCCAGATCTTTTAAATCGATCGCATTTATAATCACTTCCTGTACCAATCCTTCAGGAACGATATAAAACCAAATCGTTTCAATTTTTATTCCGGGCTGATTAAGCATGTCGCTTCCTTGAATAAAAAATTGCCGTAACTCGATCGTTACAGGAATTTTAAATGGAGAAGAAACATACGGAATAATTACCGGCTCATAATTTTCTTTGGTGCTTTTTTCTGGAGCGCGCACCACACGTTCAACAAGTATAGTGCGCGCTTTTAGATCAATATTAACACGATGCGTTTGCTGCGTTTGCAATGTTTGCAACCAAGCAGAACGAATCAGGCTTTCAAATTTTGCGACAAAATCTTTACGTTCGTATTCCGCATTGCGAAATCGCAAATTGGGAATAGCGACTAATCCAACAAGTCCCAAAATAAATAAAACTATTAATAGTTCTATAAGCGAAAACCCGCTCTTATTCCCATGCACTTATGCGATCCTCAGGAGTGCTATCCTCTGGATTTGAAACGCCATATGAATAGAGCTCATAAGGATGTTTGCTGCCAGATGGAAGTACTTTATAATAAAATTCATTATTCCACGCATCTTTAGGAAGTTTATCCATGCGAGCTCTCCAGCCTTTTCCTTCTTCACCTTTTGGACGCTCTACTAAATCGACCAAACGTGCAGGAAATTTACCATGCTCCATTTGATAGAGATTTACTTCATTCTTAACCACTTGAAGGCTTGCATTCGTGCTTCGTGCGCGAGCAGAATTAACAATGCCAAAATATGATGGCACCGCAATCGCCATAACTAAACCGAGAATTAAAAAAGCAACCATGATTTCTATAAGAGAAAATCCTGGAGTTGCTTGCCTGTTTGCAGTCGTCATAAAAATGCCCTTTCCCATTAAATATTAAATTTCTGTGTGACGCCAAGAATTGGCTGGATAACCGACATAACAATAAATCCAACAGATATTGCCATAATTACTAGCATAATCGGTTCAAGAAGAGTTGAAAGGGTATTTGCATACTCTGCCAAATCATCTTCATAATTTTTTGCAATCGTCAGTAGCATGAAATCAAGTTGCCCGCTTTGCTCGCCGGTATTAATTAAATAAGTAGCAATCGGAGGAAAAATATTTGTTTGTTTTAAGTATTCTGAAATTTTACCTTGCTTGATAATTTTATCGCGCGCTTCACTTAACGCATCTTTAAGCACTCGATTATCGATTACTTTAACAACAATATCAAGCGAATCGGAGAGATTAACGCCGCTCTCCAGTAGCATTCCAAGCGTTCTGCTAAATTGCACCACCGCACCCATTTGCGTAAAATAACCAATAATCGGCAATTTCAGTTTAATTGCGTCGATAATGCGACCGCCCGAAGCGGTTGATTTAAACCATCGATACGCAAAAATGAGTACAATAATTACGCCAATAATAACGAGATAATAGGAACGGATAGCGGTCGAAGTCGCAAGAAGAAAGCGGGTTGTTGCTGGAAGAGCTTGATCCTGGCCAAATGCAGAAACTAAGTTTGGTAAAACAAACGTCACCAACGCGCCAACTATGCCGACCATCATAACCAACTGAATAAGCGGATATGTAAGTGCGCCTTTAACTTTTTTAATAATAGCTTGGCGGCGTTCCATATATTCAACTAATCGATCTAAAATAGTCTCCAGCTTACCGCTCGCTTCGCCCGCACGCACGAGCTGAATATAAATATTATCAAATACTTTTGGATATTTTCCCAATCCATCAGCGAGTGATTTACCTTCTTTTAAATCATCTCGCACGGAAACTAAAATGGTGCGCATTCTTCCTTGAAATTGATCCACAAGGAGCTCAAATGCTTGCAACAGCGGCACGCCAGCTTTTAAAAGTACCGCTAATTGTTTGGTAAAGAGAATTTTATCTTTAAATGAAACGCGAGAAAAGAGACCGCGAACTCGCTGCCAGAGTGATTGCCCCGCAGTTTCGTTTGTTGTCGATTTTATATCGATTGGATATAAACCATTCTTAATAATCCAATCACGAGCCGCATCAATCGTCGGTGCATCAACAGTTCCGATCACCCGTTTACCATTTTTTGCGAGCGCTTGATATGCAAATAATGCCATTTATCTCTTCCTTGAGAGCATGTTTTCAAAACAGTCGGTCAGGTCTATGATTAATTGACACAGAGGTTGTTGCATGTATGCTCTTTTTCATGATACGATCTTTTTCTATAGTTATTAACACTTTATTTCTAGGAGAAGCGCGATGCTATTAAAAAATCGACGATTTTTAATGATAGTGCTCAGCGCCATTTTCATTCATACTTTAACCGCTATGGATAATCAAGATTTTATCTATGGCGAAAACAATTATAACGCATACTCTACTGATAACGATAAACTTTTAGAATCATTTTATCAACCGATCAATTTTACTAAAACAGGTTTTCGCGATTTTCTGCGGCATGCGTTTAATGATCCTGCATATGCAGCGCAATTTATACCGCACAACCTTGATAAGCCAGTAAATCAATTTTTAAAATGGTCGAAGCAATCGCATCAAAGCGCTGGATCCACGAGCGCCTCTCTTCGCCTTTTTACCAATAAGATCAAAGCGGCTCCTTATATGACCGCAGGCCCCATTCTTGCAATAACACAAGAAATGCCAGAATATTTAAAAGATACGATGGTGGAACAATCTACAACAATGTTTGCCAAGCTAAAAAAACTCGTTAAGCGACTCTTATTTACCGCTTTCAATGCTCATTTTGATTATTTTAAAGCTGAACCAAATAATTTCTTAGATACACTTGCAACCGATATTGTTAAAGAAGTTAAAGAAAGTGAATTTATGCAAGCAGAGCTTGATAAAGAACAACTGCGAACCACCGTTGCACATTTTCTAGATACGGCACTTTCAAAAATTATCTGGAGCCCTTTAGATCAAACCGATGCATGGGATTCGTTTAGAAAGATTTCAGAACATCTCAATTCATTAAGAGAACAAGAAATTATCATAGAAGACGATCTTGATGATTTACTTAATACGCTCGTTGAACGCTTTATTCATTTTCTTGAATTAGCCGGCTCAGATCTTTTAATGGATACGGTCATTACCATAGAAAAAGATATTGCGCTTGATGATTGCATCGTTTGCCATATATGCGAACAAGAAGAAGATTTAATTACCAAAAAGCAACGGCTCCTTGACGCGCTCAGCACAACACGCGCAAAAATAGCGGCACGCTCTCAAGGAATTATTACTGAAGTAATTGCACTGCAAAAATAAGAATGCTAGGTAAGATCATCAGGAAAATCGATTTTCTTAAAATACCTATTGAGTTCTTTAGGCGATAGTTTTGCAAAAGCTGAATGCATTAAAAGTGAAGGCGTCCGATTGAAAACTGCGCCCCTTTTAATATGCTCAGTGCGTTCGCTTAAAGATAATTTATTGAATTCATTAATATAACTAATTCTTTCACTTTCAATAGCCGTCTCATCAGTGATGCGAACTATGTTTTCTTTTTCTTTATCTTGTTGATTTAGTTTTGATAACGGCATTGCCGCACATAACATATTCACAAGTAATTGAGCATTATCATGCGGCAGATCACAAACTTGTTCTGTATTCATTGAGCGAAGAGGCGAAACAAAAAAAGAAAGCGCCAGGACACAAATAAGTTTCTGCATCAATTTACTCCTTCTAAAAACTCAAAGAAAATGTTCCACCTATAGTTACTTCCTCAATTGAACGTGTTCCTGGAAGTGGCAATTTAAAAAAACCAGAAACCTGTGGCCTAAATCCCCTGCATTCTGGAATAATGGCTTGAAAATCGTAACCAACTTTGAAGATAAGCTCATTAATTGTCCAACCTTGCAAGCTTTGGGCGCTATTTGCAATATCTTGATTAAACTCATTCGAGCACAGGCTCAAACCATCATCGTCGTGACGCCAATATTGGTACGCCGCCCCAAACCAAAATCCACCGCCCAAAAGATTATAAACGTCGGCATGCACATCAAACCGCTGAGTGAAGCCGTACTCTTTAAATGCGCGCGTTTTTGCCAGCAAAAGAAAATCGGTTTGATCAAAATTAACTTTTATTCGTCGTTCACGAATATTGCCAAAAAGATGAATAAATTCTGCATCGATGCCGGCGCGAATATAATTCCACCAATCAACGTTGATGCCGCCCCCAAGAATAATGCCCACAGAACGATCAAATCCATACGGCATCGAAAGAATATCGTTAATATTGGTTGGCGCACCAAATGGAATAGTGAGCCCCGCTCGCGCATTGAGTTGCACACTTTTCAATACGGGCCTGCCTTGATAAAATTCGCGCAGCCATTCTACAACAACTGCCGCATCTCCAATCCCAATGTGCTTCCAACCTCCGATATTAAGTGTTGGATCAAACTGACTCAGAACGAATGCGAACTGATCGGTTAAATTTTCGCGTACTGTAATATCCGAAGCGGTAACAAAATTTGTCTGATCAATGAAAACAACATTTTTCAAATGTGTTGCGTAAAAAGGAATATGAAAACCTATCGTAAAATTATGGGGGGCATGATAGCGGGCAGTCCACCCAAAAGTGCTTGCCTCATAATCTCCAGTAACCTTAAAATTTCCTCGGATACCATCGTCAACGGGAGAACCCAAAACATCGACAAAAAAATCGGTTTCCGGAGAATCTGGCCCGAAACCTTTGAGCATCGCAATCGCATCTTGGTTTGGCGTCCAAATTTGGGTTACAGGAACTTTTTTGCCCTCAGCATTATAACCGTACGCACGTAATCCAAATTCTCCCCACCCAGTAAGTTGCACATGGGTGTTGCACCATTTTGGCGGTCGCAAATTGATGTCCCACGGTCTAAATAAATTTATCGGAAACATTCCATAAGAATGGGCGCTCATAATCGCAGCAAACCCAAGAAGAATAATTTTTATACTACTTTTTTTTATCGTCATTGATGCATTCCTCGCCCGCTAAAATCTCTATTCGCGCACATAGATACCGCCGTTTCCGCATAGCATTAATCGCCCCGTACTTGTATCAAAAACAGTATGATCAAGCTCTGTCCAATACGGCCCGGAAGCTTGTATAAAAGTATTATTAGTTTTGTGCAACCCTAAGCGCATGCCAGGGTTTATTAATTGATGAACTTGGAAAAATGGAGCCACTCCGCGGCCGGCAGCTTTGGTCATCAAAAGATGTGATCCTTCAGCTAAAATAGAACGGCGATACTCTTTACAATTAAGAAGCATATCCTGCTTCTCTTTGCACGAAACAATTTTCAATTCACCGTTGAGATAATAAAAACGATATACCCACGAATTGGCCTCAAGAACTGAACCAGCAAGCACATAGATTTGTTTTTTTTCGCTAGAACCCGCGCAATCGCCACCGCAAACAGCGTAAAGACTTATTATCGATTTATTCTGCAATGGCGCAACTGCTTGCCAATTGCAATCGATCGCTCCCTGAACACTGCGCAGAGAAACGCCAGGAGCTGTATTAAATAAACCATGGGTGGTTGCTACAATCGCTCCGCTACTGCCAATAATCGCATCGGTAATCGTTCCTCGCGTATATTCTTTTATTGAAAAAACTTGCGTTGATAAAAGCTCATTTTTAACAATCGCTTCATCAGACAATTCTACTCGTTCAATCCCGTTTCTCGTCATTACAAAAAGACAATCATCTCCGGAAATTAACTTTTGTATGCCTCGATGCGTACCTATTTTTTTCCACGAATACTCTTCTTTTGAACTTTCAAATAAAAAATCCTCAAATGTTGCCTGTGCAGGTATTCCCTTGCCATCCTTATCGCAAAGAATCGCAAGACCTTTAATACCGCCGGCAACTAACCACGTTGATCCATCACTGGCAACTGATGTAACGCACGTTATTGGCCCAAGATCATCTAAAGCACTACCCTCGAAGGTATAATGCAATGGCTGACAAGTACGGCTTGTGAGCCCAAGAAAAACTTTCTTAAATCCTGTCGCTGCGATCAAACCTGCATGATCATCGTTAACCATCATTCCTGGCGTATTTTTATCAAAAAACGCAACTCCCTGAACACCACCCAAAGCAGGAGAAAAAGAATTCACCAGTTCGCGCGCCAGAGTGAAAGTTGTTTGATGTTCTTTAATCTGCTCATTATCCACCGCAGGCATCCAGGCAGATTTATAAGGATGCAGAGCCTTTTGATTATCAACTCCCATTATTTGAAGAACGCGATGCTGATCGTTGTAAATAAATTTGAGCGGTTGTTCTTTTGTCGGGAAGGAGCGTTTCCAAGGTGTCCACGAAGCAATGCGGCCCTGTTCATCGAAAATAGGATCGGATGCAAAAAGCCCATGCGCATTTGCATCTGTACCTCGCACAGCTACCCATACCGAATCTCCCACCGTTTGCATATCAATTATTGATCCTGGAAGCTCTTTGCCGCCGCCGATGGAAATAGATTCAGGATCGAGTTTTGTTTGCGTAAATTTATTTCTAAACAAAAACCCCCATGCAGAGCTTGCTCCGGTTTCGTTATTTGCTAACGTTCCAAGTGCAGGATCTTCACTCCATTCTGAAAAAGATGTCGTCCACGATCGATCAACCACAGGAAAAGCAAACATCTTTTTGTTCGTTTCCTCAGGAGAACCATTACCGCCAACGATAATTAAATAAAGAGCTCCCGTTGATGTTCTGAGAGTTTGAATTTTATGTAAACTTATTTTTTTTGAAGAACCCATTGAACTGAACGGAGTATCGCCCAATTGCGCAAGAGATTCATGCGGCGCAAATGGCTCAAGGCATAAACGATCGCCAACCAATCTGCCAACGAGCAATGCGCAGCTTCCTTGATCATGAGTCGCATGTTTTTTTGTCGTCGATTGAACCGCAATGAAAAGGCGTCTCAGATGGTGATCCCAATGTAAAGCTACAGCATTCGGCATCAAGCTATCCAAACCACCATTAATGGAGAGGAGATTTGAATTCCCTTCTCCGTTATCGATCGGATAAGCACAGTTTCCATTACTTTTGCCGCTGTGCGCATCCAGCGGATTAAAATAAAAGCGTTTAATGTACGGTTGCGGCTCTTCTTTGTTTGTTTTTTCGTTGCGAACCATGGTCGTGCCGATCTCGCGATCAAGCCGGAGTACCGCAATCCCACCACCAATTTCTCCAAATTGGCGGCCGTGCCCTTTTACAGCAGCAAAAAAATAATCGTGATCAATATTCTCTTGTGTTCCGGAAGCGCCAATGCTGAGCCCAAGAATACCATCGGTTGGAAGTGGCCCAGTTCCACTCGTTCCCGCATCGTTGATTCCTTCAATACTATTAATTGCTAATACTGGAGACGATGGTGCTGAAACAATGTGATAAAGTGTACTCGGTTCGTCTTTAGTAACAATGAGTGGTTGATCGACCAATAAATCAAATAAACTAACTTCTTTATCTTCTAGCGGATTATCTTTAACTTGTTGCCCGTTAATGTATACGGTTGAGGAATAACCAAATGAAACTTGAATATCACCAATCATTTTTAAAGAAGATGTTCTGCCATCTTCCATAGCAAATGCGAGATTGCGATTGGAAAAATCAACAATTGGATCAGCGGCACCATGCAAACTCAAGGCCTGGTTTAAAATCATAAGAATAAACAGAAGCATCATTCACCCGTCTCCTCTATGCATGCATTTTTTTGGTTACGCACCAGTTTACGCAAAATTTTAAAAAGTACTACTGTGGCTGCTTTTAACCTTTCTTATTTTCGAGCCCCAGGTCCCTTATAAAATTGAAAAGTTTTGCCTGTTAACTTATACTTTGAACAAAAATGACGCGTTATGCTCATTAAACAACAAGGATTTATATGAATTTTTATTTAATTCGCTTTTTTGTGCTCGCATTTGTTTTTTCTTTTTCAGCTAATGCAAAAGTTGCTGATTTAAGATTTATTAAAAATAGCCTTAACCAAGAACAAAAGGCGGTTGTAGAAAATATCGAAGCAATAAATCACAACAATTTGGCCGACAGTTTGATAAAACTCCTTGTAACGGTTCCAGAAAGGCCAGTGCAGCCGCAACTTGAACATTATAAAAAAGTTAAAACAACAGCTCGACTGAAGAATTCTGAAATCATGCTTAATTCTAACGGCGCAGGCGGTTCACACAAAGATAATTTACGGACCACTGAAGGATCTGTCTCGACCGAATACGATTATGCAGCGTATAAAAAAGATCTGGCTGCGTTCGAAGAAAAATCGGCCGTATACCAAGAGAAATATTATCTTGCTATGGATGTTTTGAGAAAGGTAAAAAGCGAAGATCTTGAGATGCTTCAAAAGATTAACGAAACTCGCCCAGATTTAAATCTAGTGCAAAAAAAATCATCACTTGTTCAATTTTTGAAAGACGCAGCGTACACCGCTCAAGCGCGCGAACGAGAAGCAAAGGCTGAGCAAAAATTTCAAACGACCTCTCCGCAATTGGAAAGCTGGTATCGTTTCTATACCAAATTGATAGTTGGCTGGGGAGCGCTTGCAGTGGTTGGAGTGGTTGGGGCTGTTTATGGCAACTCGCCAGAACTTAGAGGAGCGGGAGCCGCAGCTACATTGCTTGGTGCAGGCGGAGCCATTCTCACAAATTCAACATCAAATAATCACATTCACCATTATCAAAAACGCACCGAAGATGCCAACCACAATATCGAGCTTATTAACAAATTCGAAAATCTAAAATTTTAGTAAAAGTCTCGAGAATAAAGATTTTAGGGGCAGCGCCAAGCTGCCCTTTTTTGTGCTCTTTATCCGCCAAAGCCCAACCCCCCCATCGCGCAATCTTTAAAAACCTGCTAAAATGGACTTTATCTCTTCTTTTAGCGAGGAAAAAATGAAAATAAAATTGTTTTTTTTATCTCTTTTGCACATAGTAGCAACGAACGCGCAACACGCAGAAATCGATTTACGGGATGTCTACAATTCTCTCCCTACTCAAAATCATGAGCAAGTTGTTGATGGTATCAATCAGCTCCATCCTTCCTTAATTTCTCGAGGAATTTCTGCAATACTCGTTAATTTGCCTGCATTGCCGGTCGCTCCCAACAAAGTTGATTTTCAATTTACAGAGACTATCAACACCCAAAAATCGGATAATATGATCACGCTCTTGTGGCGCGATGCAAAAGATATAAAAATGAGCCACAAAGAAAGCTCTATGCAAAAATTTGATACAGCAGCTTACCAGCAAGCGTATCAGCGCTATCAAGCGGAGTTAGTTATCTACAAAAAACTCCTGAAACTGATCGATGCGATTCAAGCAAATATTTCTTCACTTACATTGAAAAATCTAAATGTTATTCACAAACTAAATCAGTCGCTCGATATCGCTCGCAAAAAACTCGAAGAAGAATATTTCTTTAATAACGCTGTGCATACTGCTCGAACAAAATTAAATGAAATTACTGATGAGCAAAAAAGCGAAACGAGCCAAGAAGGAATTGATAAATGGCAGTTTCGGTATCGCACCATTGGCCTCTTGAGCGCATTTTTAGGGCTTGCAGGTTGCTACCATGGATCAAAAACTGAAAATTGCGTTAACGGCTCGTACGATGCAGGAAAACTCGTTATTGCAATTCCGTGCGCTGCATTAAGCGCAGTAGGAATCATCTGGGGCATTTATAATTCGCTTTATCACAACTGGTATTATCAACATCGTGTCGAAAAAGCGGTACAGAATTATACCATGATCAAAGAGTTTAATGAATTTGAATTTGATTCAGCATTTGAAAATCCGATCGCTGTTCCCATGCCTTCAAATGCAGGAATGTAAAAAGCAAAGACTGAATGAGAAATTATATTTTTCTATCGTTGCTTGTTATTGCTTTTCAGACATTATTTTTTCCAGATGGGTATTCTTTACTAAATAATCGTGAAGCAATTGGAATAATTATTGGCCTCTTTTTCTTTTGCGCTCATTACCTTTATATAAAAAAGAAAGTTGATGCGTTTAGCGTAGAACAAAGCGAAGATTCTAGAGAGCTTTTGGAAAAGATGTTTTTTGAAAAGACACGAGCCAGCTTTCCGTTCATATTTTCAAGCAGTTATAATGATTCTGGCAATCCTAATATTGCTTATTTTTCTCATTATTCCTCGCCCACCTTTATTGGCGCCCATTTAAAAATGCTTCTCGACCCTAACACGAAAAAGGTTATTGATAGAAAAACACAAATTATGCTTTCTTTACCAGCCTTGTGCTCGTTAGTCATATTCGCTTGGCTATCAATAAAACTTCTTCATTTGCTCTTTAACGCGTTCTAATAAATGCCTAATTGTCTCTAATCGAGTTTTTTATTTTGCTAAAACTGTAAATTCTGTTTACTCTAATTACAACTTTAAAGTATCTGCTGCTTAGGGAATACAAAAAAATATGCATGCAAAAATATTTTCAGCTACAACGATTGGTATTGAAGCGCATCTGGTTGAAGTAGAGGTCGATCTTTCGTACGGCATGCTCCAATTTTTTATTGTAGGCCTGCCCGATACTGCTATTAAAGAAAGTCGTCAACGTATTGCAACTGCCATAAAAAATAGCGGTATTCGTTTGCCGGAACGAAAAATTACGGTAAATTTAGCCCCCGCCGATTTAAAAAAAGAAGGAACGCTTTTTGATCTACCGATTGCTATTGGAATTCTGGCCGCGGCGCAATTAATTAAAATTGAATCTGCATTCTTGCACGAGACTCTTATTATTGGAGAACTTTCGCTGGATGGCACGATTCGTTCCATAAAAGGTGCTTTGCCTATCGCTTTTGATGCGCAAATATTAGGAAAAAAAAGATTAGTCGTTCCAAAAGAAAATGCGCACGAAGCGGCGCTTATTAATGGCGTGGAAGTAATTGGTGTTTCAAATCTTGTAGAAATAATCTCGTTTCTCAGGGGCGAATTATCGATCCCGCCAACCAAAACTTCTTATATTCCAAAAAATATAATTTCTGCTGATTTAGATTTTGGGCAAGTAAAAGGCCAACATCAAGCAAAACGCGCTTTGCAAATTTGTGCTGCGGGCCGGCATAATATTTTATTTATAGGCCCTCCAGGTTCCGGAAAAACGATGCTTGCAAAACGACTGCCCTCAATTATGCCTCCTTTATCGTTTCAAGAAATTTTAGAAACCACCAAAGTTTATTCGGTAAGCGGTAAATTGCAAAAACAATTGATTACCGAGCGTCCGTTTCGTAATCCGCATCATACCATTTCGCAAGCGGGGCTCGTAGGCGGCGGTTCTTTTCCGCAACCGGGCGAAATAAGTTTAACGCACAACGGCATTCTCTTTTTAGATGAACTTACCGAATTTAAACGCACAACGCTTGAAGTGCTTCGCCAACCACTAGAAAATAAATCGGTCTGCATCTCACGCGCAAATCAAAGCGTCACTTTTCCAGCATCTTTTTTACTTATTGCGGCACTCAATCCTTGCCCGTGCGGATTTCTTGGCGATGCAAAACGGAATTGCCACTGTTCGCGCACCGCAATTGAACATTATTTAGCTAAATTATCGGGCCCGCTTTTGGATCGCATCGATTTGCAAATTAATGTGCCTTCTCTTGATTACGATACCCTCAAGAAAACTGACGCGCCAGCTCTTACTTCGGCAGAACTTTTTGCTGGCGTACAAAACGCACTCGATGCGCAAGCAAAACGATTTGGCAATCAGCATGAATTTAATAGCAACATGAATTCGCAGCAGATTGATGCATTTTGTGTTTTAACTCCCGATGCGGAGCATCTGATAAAGCAAGCTTTTGAGAAACTTCATTTAAGCATGCGCGGATATCATAAAATATTAAAAGTTGCGCGCACCATCGCAGATATTGAAAACTCTTTAATAATCGAAATGCCTCACATTCGTGAAGCGATCTTTTATCGCTCACTTGATGCAACGCTAGAAAAAATGCGCTCATGATCCTTGGCCTTGGTATCGATTCGGCAGAAATCGAACGATTTATACATTGGCATAGGTTTACCGAGCAGCAACTGCTCAAATTTTTTAGCCAGCATGAAATCGATTATTGTAAAGCAATCCCCGCAAAAAGTGCTGAACGATTTGCCGCCCGATTTGCAGCAAAAGAAGCGCTGTTCAAAGCGCTTTCAAATCTTATCCCCGAAAAGCCACTTTTGCTCCTGGCCGTCGCTAAAAAATCTGAAATTTACCAAGGAATTCATGGTGCGCCAATAATTCGGATCGATTGGCCCTTCTTTATATCAACATTCTTCCCACAGCTCAAAACGGCACCAGTTGCTCATATAAGCATCACGCATACGCGCACAATCGCTACAGTTTGTATAATTTTAGAGAGTAAATAGGTTTAACCTGTTGACAAAGAACAAAAAAAGCGTACTATTACCAGTACAAAAGCGCATTTCAATAAGATATTGCAAATAAGCGTTTTGAAAATTGAAAAACAAGTTTGACGCGGGGTAGAGCAGCCTGGTAGCTCGTTGGGCTCATAACCCAAAGGTCGCTGGTTCGAATCCAGCCCCCGCCACCAATTTATGCTCCAAAAAAGCTAATTCTGGCCCGGCCCTTTCTTAACGAATCGTCTTCTCTTCCTCAATTTTTATGTGTTCATATTTTTTTATTTCATTCGTAGGATTACGACTTTCTTTATTACTATCGCTATTAACATGATTTTTCAGCACCTTTTTGATTAAAAAAGTGCCCTCGTTTTCATTACTCTTTTTTAAGGAATCTTCTTTCTTGATAACTATATTTATCTATTTAGCCCTGCGCCGCTTTTTTTAGATCGGCCAGAGTTTCTCGATAGCCTGATTTGTCAGCTATCAACCAATTTCACATTTGTCATTTATTTAAAAAAGTAGCCAGTTTGACATAGTTTTTTAATTCAATTATTATGAATAGAGCATGCGTATATTGGTGTTTTCCGTTAGGCCGAGCCTTTTAACTTAAGTTTCAAATGTTGGTTATATTCTTTTCTTTAGCATTATTATTTGAGCTTTGCGCTCTTCCGATGAATAACACCCAAGATTCTATCACGAACTTGCCCTTGCCAAGTGAACTTAATTAATATCAATTATTTATTTATATGGGGTTATTTATGAACTTTTTATTATTGATATGTGCATTCATCATGCATTTTTCTATTTTTTCTATGGAAAATCCAGACAACAACAATCAATCTGCCAATGATGGATCGGCGATCATCAAAAAGTTAGATGGTCACCCAGCGATCGTTGATAAGATATTTCAATATGTCCAAGCCGCACGAATCAGAGAGCTTAATGGTTTTAAAGCATTAAAACCAAAAAATGAAAATGTTCTATTTTGCGATGAAGATGAAAATCCTATCGCGATTGATCCTGTTCTTATTTTTGGCGGAATACAAACAAGCGGAGATAAGCAGATTCTTATTGCTCCCAATAAGACTATTCCGGGATTTCGTGTAAAAACCGAAGGAACTCCCAAGAAAATAAACGCGTTGCAGCAGGAAAATTACTCTATACAATTCGAAACTAAACCATCGAGCAAAGCATCGCCACAAGCAAGGGTAATTAAAACACTGGATGATAAAAAAGAAACACTTTATTCGCCAAAATCATCAATCGTTATTAATAACAATAACCCGCTAGCAAATCTTTTTGCTCGAGTTGCTCCTGCAACTACGCAGCCAGCTGCGCGCAGTCTTTTTTCGAATGGTAAGCCAAAAAGCGTTGGTCTCAAGACATTCGGAAATGGCCGCTTCGTTTATATGGGCAATGATCACGTATTTGATCACCTCACCCATCAAATAGCTATTCTTCCGGAAAAAACAAATCTATCATCGGTTATATATTTCACGCCGACTATTTTGGAATCGGCTCCGACGAATAAATTGGCGAATATTGAATCTGCAAAAAAAGCATAAAAAAAATTAAATCTTTGTTTTGAAACTACAGGATTATTATGAATATTCTATTTTTAGCCTTTGTAACTTTCTCATTTTCTACCCTATGTATGGAAAATGGTTCTAAGAAAATCGTTAAAACATACCAGGGACATGCGCGCCTGCATAATGTAGACCTGAATAAGAGTGAAGCTACGACGCTAGAAACAAACGCTCAAAATTCAACTTGCGCATACGTACCTAAAAAAACAAAAGCTCCAAAACATGTAACTTTTGGATTAGTGAAAGTTATTGCTGATCAAGATAATAAGAACATAGTTTCTGAAGTAAAAAAAGATGATAAATGGGTTCACTTTGATGACGAAGTGAGCGTTGCGGCACATTTATTAAAACCTAAGCCTGCGTTCAGAATTCAGAAAAAAGTTACATTTATCCCTCAAGGGTTGAAGTTCGAGAGAGATCAAGACGGAAAACTCCAAAAACAGGACGGATGCTTCATCGTAAAAGAACCTAAGTCTGGCAAAACTCACCTATGGCAGCATGGGGCTCACGAGCAAGCTTTGCTTAACCATGTCGGGCAAAAAGGGATCCATACTATTGGCGATAACATCCAAGTCGTTATTAAGCCAGATACGGAAGCGCGATTGGTTACCACAGTTAACGCGCAAGATAGAAGACTCACCTTATATTCTCTCTTGCCGGCAAAAAACAGCGGATTAGACGCCGTTTCTGAAAGTTATGATATCAAGACTCTTGAAAATGATGGCATTAATAAGATTATTGTTGGCCCCGATGCTCACGTTAAATTCCGTGGAACAAAATCAGGTTCACAAAAACCAATGATATTCTTTACTGAGCAAACGCAAGAAAAGAAATAATCGTTACTAGTTTTGTTTAATAGGGATATCGCGCTCGATATCCCTATTTTTTTTCATCTGACTTATTTAAAAACTGTTCCATATTTTTAAGCAATTCTTTTGCATTTGGATACGTGAGTTTTTCCACAGCTTCCTTATACGGCAGCCATTCGTAGCCAACATGCTCGTGCGACAACGTAACTTTTTTTGTGTTCACTTTTCCTATAAAAAAATACACGGTTTTAAGAATTAACTCGCCCGTTTTTGAATTTTTAAAGAAATACTCAAACGATTCTTCAAATCCATCAACCAACGTTGCAGTCAACCCAGCTTCTTCTTGAAGTTCTCGCATTGCCGCTGTAATTTTATCTTCGCCTTTCTCAATGTGCCCTTTAGGAAAATCCCAGTGGCCCGACGCGTAATGAAGTAATAGATAGGTACGCACTCCCGCTCGCTCATAATAAACAACGACACCCGCAGAAAATTCGCGATTCATACTTTATTACTCCAAAAAATAGAGCGATATGCCAAAATAGCGGCGCGTTCTAAAGAGCGCAAGAAAAAAAGCTACCGCAAGCGGGCAGAACCATGCCCAAAACATCAATGTAGTAAGAAGCGTTGGTGCCCACGAACCCAGAGAGTTTATGAGTGAAACTGCTGCATAATAAATCACCGCAAATGCCGCTCCCAACAAAGTACATTGCGTTACGCTTTTGAGAGCAAATGATGCAAATCTTTTTGTATACAACACAATACCAAAAAAATACTGCAGCCCTAACGTGAAGAGCACTGTTTGCAACGCACTGACGATTACGGTGGTGAGTGCAATGCCCGCTGCACCAAAAAGCGGCATCAAAATATAATAACTGAGCACTACATCAATGAGTAAAACTGCGACAGAAATATACAGCGGAATGCGCGTTTCATGCAATGCATAATATAAATTCAATAAAATATGATTGAGCGAAAAGAAAAAAAGCCCTGTGACGAAAATAATCAAAATAGTGCTCGCTTCCTGTACATGGACCATCGTGAATTTTTTTGAAAGGAAAAGCGTTAAGAAAAGTTTTTCTGAAATAAACGCAAAAATAAGTGAAACAGGAACCATCACCCAAAAAATAAGCTTTGCCGCTTCAAAAAGAAAAAAGCTCAAACGCGAGCGCGCATACGTGCCCACCCGGGCAAAATAAGGAAATAAAACGGTTGAAAACGCGCGAGAAAAAACGCCGAGCGGAATTCCCATAAATCGATTCGCATAATAAACGAGCGAAATCGATCCTGCAGGCAAAAAGGATGCAATGCTGGTTGAAACAACGAGCAATAATTCCATAACGCTCATTGAAAGAAGGCAGGGCAAAAATTTTCTGAGCACTTGCCGAATGGAAACCCAAGTTTTTTCCGTTATTGGCGCAAAACTAAAACCAACTCTAAAATAGGCGATTAAATGCCAAAGCATATGTGCTAAGCCGCTGAATAAAATAAAGCCACACAACACCTTTATTGGCCAATTAAAAATCATGCATAATAAAATGCCGCCAATAAAAATAACATTAATAAGCACCTGAGCAAACGCGGGCACGAAAAAATCGTTCACCGATTGCAATGCACTTGCAAGCAGCGCGCTGGTTGATAAGAAAAGAATAAATCCAATGAGCAGCCGCAGGAAAGAAACAGCGTACGCTACTTGTGCTCCTGCTTGCCCCTGCGCTAGAAAGGCGACGCATGCGCCGATAGTTTTATCAAGCACCGGAATACCAAAAACCACAAATTCGCGCTGCTGAGGAATGCAATACCAACCTGGCGCAATAAAACGAATCACTGCTTCCGCTTTCCAGAAAATCAGAACGCATAGAACTAATAAGATTCCTTCAAAAATAAGTAATGATAGCGTCATTAAACTGCTGACTGCTTGCTTATCATCTTTTTTGCCTAACGAAACAAACGTGGGCACCAGCGCCGCACTTAATGCGCCTTCAGCAAAAACTTTTCTCATAGAATTAGGAATTTTAAATGCGGTGATGAAAGCATCGGCAATCACGCCGACGCCCAAAAGATTTGCCATGAGTACTTCGCGCACCATGCCCAAAAGACGACTGATCATGGTTGAGCTTGCAACTTGAACCGTTTTTTGACGAATCGCTTGTCTATTCACGATGATAAATCCTTTCTTTTTCCCCCAGAAAACCTTGGTTTTGAAGCCGCGGGTGAATGAGAAAAATATTTTCCGGGGTCCCCACTGGGGTTAATTAATGTTGTTCATTCGTTATTTCGATGATTGTATCCATTTTTGATAAAATAGCATGATCATGGGTACTTAAAATGAGTCCCACTTGAAAATCTTTTTGGTATTCAAGTAACAGATTAATAATTTCCTCGCCGGTTTTAGCATCAAGTGCGCTCGTCGGTTCATCTGCGAGTAAAAAATCTGGCTGTGTAATTAATGCGCGTGCAAGCGCCACCCTTTGCTGCTGCCCGCCTGAAAGCACTGGTGGAAATGAATGCGCATATTCTTGCAAACCCATCTGCGCAAGAAGAAGCATCGCTTTTTTTATAGCCTCGCTTTGAGAATAACCGGCAATGATACCTTTAATAGCAATATTTTCTAATGCCGAGAGTTCATAAATTAAATGGGGGGATTGAAAAACGATGCCAATATTTTTTTGCCGTGCTAAATCACCAAGCGAAGCGGGAATCTGCGATCCATTATCAAATTCGTAGATAATAGAACCGGCTGTTGCTTGTTCAAGCCCTGCTGCAAGATGCATAAACGTAGATTTGCCGGCGCCAGATCGCCCTACAACTCCATAGCATCTATTTTTTTCAAAACAAACTGTTATTGGATTGAGTGTAAAACGATTCAGTCCCGAAAACGATTTACTAACGGCTTGAAAAATAAGGGTTTTTAAGCGCATGTTGCTACAATCATTCTATTGGGAAACAGCCGCTTGTTTAAATGCCCTTGGGCAACTCTCACGCAATTATTGTTTTCAATTGTGTTCATACTCTACAATGAAGATAAAAGGGATACGGACAACACCAATATTACAAGCGGTATTTGCGCTGAATGAGTATACGGTGTTTTGGGTAAAATACAAATAAGGGGGAGTGAGTGTAATGAAAACATTGTCATCTAAAAATATTAAAGAAACCATTCCTGATATACTCCCAGTCATCCCCACAATGGACGTCGTTGTTTTTCCGCACATGATCGTTCCATTGTTGGTGCTTGATGAACGGATTATTAAAGGTGTACAAGAAGCTGTTGAAGGTTCAAAGCTTGTTATGCTTTTAGCTTCAAAAAAACAAATTGATAACCACGAAACCGCTATAGGAACCCAAGATCTTTTCTGCATCGGTACCGTCGCTTCAATTATGCGTCTCGTTAAAATTCCTGAAGGCGGCATTAAAGTTTTAGTTCAGGGTCTGCACAAGGCAACTGCAAGTGAAATAATAACCGATAATTCTATTTTATCGGCACGCGTTCAAGTTTTAAATCATGAAGATATGCCTGAAAGCGCAGAGGTTGTCGCGCAAATTAAAAATATTAAAGAATTAACAGAACGCATGGATGCCGCAGGCCAAACATTTAGCCCCGATTTTCACACCATCCTTTCAAAAATGCAGGATCCGCAAAAAATTGCCGATTTTATTCTTTCTCATTTAAGTTTATCGGTCGTCGACGCGCAAGGCCTTCTTGAAAAACCGACATTACGAGAATTCCTTGAAGTAATTTATCTGCTCTTAAGCCGCGAACTTGAAGTTGCGGAAGTACAAGAACGGGTGAAAAACCGCGCGCGCGAATCTATGAACAAGTCGCAAAAAGAGTTTTACTTGCGCGAACAATTAAAAGCGATTAAAAAAGAACTCGGCGAAGATGATGTTGAAGATGTTGAAGAAATGCGCACAAAAATTGAAACGCTCGCGCTTTCTGAAGAAGCACGGGTTGAAGTTAATCGTCAATTAAATCGTCTTGAGCGAACCGCTGCCGATTCTATGGAAGCATCGGTAACCCGCACCTATCTTGATTGGATGCTTTCAATGCCATGGGGTTCTGAAACTTCCGATAATCTTGATATTAAGCACGCGCGAGAAATTCTTGATCAAGATCATCATGGCCTTAAAGAGATTAAAGAACGTATTTTAGATTTCATTTCGATCCGCAAACTTAAACAAGATTCGCACACACCGATCCTGTGCTTTTTTGGCCCCCCAGGAACAGGCAAAACTTCACTTGGGCAATCGATCGCTAAATGTTTAGGAAGAGAATGTTTCCGCGTTTCTCTTGGCGGTGTAAAAGATGAAGCAGAAATCCGTGGCCATCGCCGCACCTACGTTGGTGCAATGCCCGGCCGCATAATTCAAGGTTTCCGCAAAGTAAAATCGCTCAACCCGGTTATTGTTATCGACGAGCTTGATAAGATCGGTGCAGATTTCCGTGGTGATCCTTCAGCGGCGTTACTTGAAGTGCTCGATCCGCAACAAAATAAAACGTTCTACGATAACTATTTAGGCGTTCCGTTCGATTTATCTAAAGTCATTTTTATTGCTACCGCCAACTCGCTGGAAACAATCTCAGAACCATTGCGCGACCGGATGGAAATTATTCAACTTTCTGGCTACACGCTCGATGAAAAACTGCATATTAGTAACCTGCATCTGATTAGAAAAGCGATTAAAGATGCTGGCATGGAAGATCATAATTTAAGTTTCCACAACGATGTGCTTAAAGATCTCGTGCTTAACTACACGCGAGAATCTGGTGTTCGCCAACTTGAGCGTTTAATCAGAAAACTCTGCTCAAAAGCTGCACGATGCTATGTGGAAGAAAATCGCACCATTAGTTTTGCTCCTGAAAATATTGAGCTTTACTTGGGGCCGCGCCGCTTCCTTGAAGATGATGTTAATAAGGAAAATCATGTGGGCGTAACCAACGGCCTTGCATGGACTTCTTATGGTGGCGAAATGATTCGCATCGAAGCGGTTGCAATGCCCGGAAAAGGACGCTTGATTTTAACGGGGCAACTTGGCAACGTGATGAAAGAATCTGCTCAAGCGGCGATGAGTTATGCGCGTGCACATTCAAAAGAGTTCAACATTAATAGCAAGATGTTTACACACTACGATCTGCATATTCACGTTCCTGCTGGCGCAATTCCTAAAGATGGCCCGTCCGCGGGTATCGCGATGCTCACGTCGATTCTTTCGGCGCTCACCTTGCGCCCAATTAATGCACAATTTGCAATGACGGGAGAACTAAATCTTCATGGCGATGTGATGCCAATTGGCGGCGTTAAAGAAAAAATCTTGACCGCAAAACGTAATCGCGTTCCGCATGTGATTTTACCGCAGAAAAACAAATGCGATTTAGTTGGCCAAGAAGATATTGTAAAAGATATCAACGTCATTTGGGTGACGCACGCAAATGAAGTGTTAAGCCACGTACTCATGCCAGAAACGAAAGAAAAACATTGAAAACTATCCCGACCCTTCGATACAAACGCTGTCGCATTTACTCAGGGCGAGCGGGATTTATGTCTTCCGCTCGTGGTGAGTGTTTTGCAAACCTTAGTGAGCAAAATGTATCGAACCATAGCGGAGACTAAAAATGAAAGTATTAACTATTGGTGGCGCCACGCAAGATATCTATATTGTGCCCAAGCAGCTTGAAACACTCAATCTAAAAGGGACTTCGTATCTTGCGCTGGAAGTTGATACAAAAATAGAACTAGAAACAATACTCTACTCTACCGGCGGAGGAGCTACAAACTCCGCCGTTTCTTTTTCTCGACTCGGATTTCAAACATTTATTAACTGCCTGCTAGGCAAAGATCTTGCCGCGCACGCAGTTATTCAAAAACTTGAACAAGAAAACGTAAACACGAATTATATTCATACTACCGACGAATCACAAACAGGCAGATCGTTCATTATTCCGTCCGCGGGCGGAAAGCGAACTATTTTATCATTTCGCGGTGCAAACACGCATTTGCATCGGGAGCATATGCCGCTTTCAATGCTCAAACAGTTTGATTTGATTTATATAACTT